>NZ_SLTR01000175.1:0-320 GCF_004347715.1 Halomonas marinisediminis
GGGATTGTTGAACCGGAAACAGGATTGGCGCGCCTGTCGCATCGCCTGCACCGCACCGAGCACAAGGCTCGCGACGCGGACCCCGTCGATCTCGCCATAGGTCAGGGTCGGGCATGTGAGCCCAAGCAACCAGCTCTGGTGTTCGGGGTTTGCGAAGCTTTCGAAAAAGTAGCGCGCGGTCTGAAGAACGACCTGATCGCGTGGCTCTAGGCCGGCCTTTTCGATGCGCACCGACATGGGGTCGTTTCTCCTGCCGCAGCAGCTTTCGGTCGTGCGAGGGCCTTGATGGTCAAACATCGATAACGGCTCCGCTCCGGATG
>NZ_SLTR01000176.1:0-320 GCF_004347715.1 Halomonas marinisediminis
TTTATCCGTTAGATCTCCTGCAAGAATTTCTGGATAAGCAGGGATATCATAAATGGGTTTTTTAGGATACAACTCCGAACATTGTCCGCCAATTTGCGGCAAGGCATCTATAAGGTGGCATTTCAGTTTTAGTAATCCGGCTTCAAATACCGTAAATAATCCTGTAGGTCCGGCTCCTATAATAAGTATATCTGTTTTAATCATTTTATTCCTGCGAAAACGAAACCTCCTAAGTTTCTGCTTTCCTTTTTTTTTATTTAATAAACTTGTTTGCTACTGTTTTATATGTGCAAATATCTACTAATTTCCTTAGTGTTTAT
>NZ_SLTR01000177.1:0-320 GCF_004347715.1 Halomonas marinisediminis
CAAGTGGATACCATAGAGAAAACCGCCGCAGATCTTGAAAAACTGATCCCCGAAGCCCGTATCACTATAGCTCATGGACAGATGCGAGAGCGCGAATTGGAAAAAGTGATGAATGATTTCTATCATCAGCGCTTTAACCTGTTGGTCTGTACAACCATTATCGAAACGGGTATCGATGTACCTACCGCCAACACCATCATTATGGATCGCGCCGATCACTTGGGCTTAGCACAGCTACACCAATTACGTGGTCGTGTCGGTCGTTCGCATCACCAAGCGTATGCCGACCTACGGACTCCGCATCCAAAAGCGATGACTAA
>NZ_SLTR01000178.1:0-320 GCF_004347715.1 Halomonas marinisediminis
TTGAATTTGGCGTGTAAAAACCCAAGTAACATTGGGAGAATTTTTTAAAAAGAAAAGTTATGTTTAAAAAAGTGCTTATTGCAAATAGAGGAGAAATAGCTCTTCGAATTATACGGACCTGTAAGGAAATGGGCATAAAAACGGTAGCTGTGTATTCCACTGCAGATGCTGAGAGTTTACATGTAAGATTTGCTGATGAAGCTGTATGTATTGGACCTCCTCCTAGTAGTGAATCTTATTTGAAGATGTCAAATATTATGGCTGCAGCTGAAATTACTAATGCTGATGCCATACATCCTGGATATGGATTTTTATCAGAA
>NZ_SLTR01000179.1:0-320 GCF_004347715.1 Halomonas marinisediminis
AAACTTTTATGAGGCATATTTAACTTTTGACTCAAGTTTCTAGAAATATCATAGCCACCAAATAAACGAGAATCAGCTAAAATTCCAATAGTTTCAATTTTCTCAGGAATAGTATCGTTTGTACTTTTTAATTTTTTTAATGTTTTTTGATAATAATGATTGGTTGTTTTCTTTTTTAAACCTGTAAAGTTCATTAGTTTTTAACAATTGTAAGGTAAAATTAATAATTCGGCTTGTAATCTAATGGTAATGTATTTAAATTAAACGAAAAGTTTATATACGTTAGTATTTAAACATTAAAAAAACAGTCTATTATTTAT
>NZ_SLTR01000180.1:0-319 GCF_004347715.1 Halomonas marinisediminis
TGCATAAGGATGAGCTCCTGTATAAAAATCTAATAATACACTTTCTGTAACAGTATTTTCAAAATCTCCCATTACATATTGTTCTTTAAATGCCATTGCTTGTAAATACACTTCGGCATTTTTACGCAGATTTCGCATTACATATTGTCTCCCTTCTTTATTTATTAAACGCAAAGAAGTTGTTTGATTTCCTCCCCCTTTTCTTAAAGGAATTAAACCTCCAAACAAGGTATCTAGCCTTACCGTTGGAGCCTTAACTTTTACTCCATAATAATTGCGATAACGCTCGCCCCATATAAATTTAAACAATTTGGATTTA
>NZ_SLTR01000181.1:0-319 GCF_004347715.1 Halomonas marinisediminis
GATCCTCGTTTTGGTACTTTAGAAGCTTATGTTGAATTGGCTGAAAAATTGAAAGAAAGAGGTATGAAATTAATAATGGATCAAGTAGCTAATCATTGTGGAATTGAACATTGGTGGATGAAAGATTTGCCATTTGACGATTGGATAAATCAACAAGAAAATTTTCTTAAAAAGCAAATTGTTCTGAAATCAAATCATAGAAGAACAGTAAACCAAGACCTATATGCCTCTGAAATTGATAAACAATTAATGGCAGATGGATGGTTTGTAGATGCTATGCCAGATTTGAATCAACGCAATCCATTTATGGCTACATATA
>NZ_SLTR01000182.1:0-319 GCF_004347715.1 Halomonas marinisediminis
AGTGGCGAGCAAAAATGCTCTCTACGCCAATTCTGGCATTAAACGCCGGGATGGTGCCCATTTCTGGTGTTTAACGCCAGGTTCTTGCCCTTTACTGGCGTTTAACGCCAGTCTGGTGCCCCTTTCTGGCGTTAAACGCCCAGAATGGTGCCAGACTGGGCGTTAAACGCCCAACTGCTAGGCTTACTGGCGTTTAAACGCCAGCAGCATCTTCCTCCAGGGTGTGCTATTTTTCTTCCTGTTTTTCATTCTGTTTTTGCTTTTTTCATTGTTTTTGTGACTTCTCATGATCATCATCCTACAAAAAAGATAAAATAAC
>NZ_SLTR01000183.1:0-319 GCF_004347715.1 Halomonas marinisediminis
TTCTCGTTGAAATCGTCACTCACCAGCCGATGCCGCGATAGGTCGCGGTTTTCGGGCACTCGTCATAGAGACGCACCACGTCGATGATGGGGGTCTGGAGGTCTTCGGAGGCCATCTGGACAATCTCCGAGTAGACCAGGTTGCGCTGGGTCACGATGATGGCGTCGGACCGCCGGGCGACCTCGCGCGGGTCATCCACCAGCAAACCGCGCAACTCGCCCGCAAGTGCGGCAAGGCCGGGGCTGCCGTGGCGGACATAGCCCAGCTGGCTTTCGATGGCGGTGTCGCGGGTGATGGCGGGGTCGTGGATCAGGATCTC
>NZ_SLTR01000184.1:0-319 GCF_004347715.1 Halomonas marinisediminis
GACGGGCTGTCGATCACCGCCTCCAGCCGAACGGTGCCGTCCCTGGCCGGGTGCAGACGCAGATGGGTGAAGCGGGGGAATTCCTCCGGCCCTGCCCCGCCGGTGCCGAGGGCGACCGCGCGGGCCGAGAGGCCGTAGACCATCGCCTGCCCGATGGCGCGGAAATAGCTGGCCCCCTGAACCACCAGCACCTCGTCCAGCACGTCCGGGGTGTTCAGCGGGTGGCGCAGGCGCAGGCCCGAGAACCCCGCGCCGGGGGCGGTGGCGGGGATGGTGTCGAAATACCGGGGCGCGAAGTCGAACAGGTCAGGGGTGAGCG
>NZ_SLTR01000022.1:0-58314 GCF_004347715.1 Halomonas marinisediminis
AATGTGGCAGAAAAGAACTACTGGAATGCTCAAAACTCAGTGGCCAAAAATACTTGACCACTACAATACGAGTGCTTTCAGACAAGAACATTAACCTCCGCGCTCAGCGCGACCTGCTGCTGCCAAAGCTAGTCTCCGGTGAGATCGACGTATCCAATATCCCCATGCCCAACGACAAGGAGGTCGAAGCCGCATGACTCCCCCGCCATCCCCCGCTTATGCCTACTCCGAGGATGCCCTGGTCGAGCAGCCCGCCATCGAGCTGTTCGCTGACCTGGGGTGGGACACCGCCAACCTCTACGGGGAATGGTCGGGAACGGTATCGAGCGAGGGACGGCAGACCCAGCAGGATGTGGTGCTGGTGCCTCGGCTGCGGGTAGCCTTGGAGAAACTCAACCCCGAGCTGCCCGCCGATGCCCTGGAGAAGGCCATCGAGGAGTTGACCCGAGACCGCTCCAAGCTGCTTCCGGTGAACGCCAACCTGGAGGTCTACCGGCTGCTCAAGGATGGTGTAAAGGTTGAAGTGTCCGAAGACGATGGTGGCACCGCTATCGAGACCGTGCAGGTGATCGACTGGAGCAAGCCCGAGGAGAACGACTTTCTGCTGACCTCGCAATTCTGGGTGCGGGGTGAGCTGCATACTCGGCGCACCGATCTGGTCGGCTTCGTGAACGGGCTGCCGCTGCTGTTCGTGGAACTGAAGGCCAGCCACAAGACCCTTAAGGCCGCTTATGACGGCAACCTGAGCGACTACCGCTCAGTGATCCCCCAGCTATTCACCTACAACGCCGTGGTGATGCTCTCCAACGGCTCAGAGACCCTGGTGGGCAGCACCTTTTCCCCTTGGGAGCATCTCTTCGAGTGGAAGCGAATCAACGATGAGGGTGAGAAAGGCGTGGTGTCCCTGGAGACCGCCATCCGAGGGATTGCCGAACGAACACGGCTGTTGGATATCGTGGAGAACTTCACGGTGTTCGAGGAGGTTCAGGGCGGCACGATCAAGAAGATCGCCAAGAACCACCAGTACCTCGGGGTGAACAAGGCCATCGCCGAGCTGCAGCGGATCAAGGATCGACCTACAGGTGAGGCGGGTCGGCTGGGGGTCTTCTGGCATACCCAGGGCTCAGGCAAGTCGCTCTCCATGGTGTTCTTCACCCAGAAGATTCACCGCACGATCCCCGGCAACTGGACCTTCGTGATCGTCACCGACCGCAACGAGCTGGACGAGCAGATCTACAAGACCTTCGCCGCCACGGGTGCAGTCAACGAGGTGGAGGCCCATGCCGAGAGCGGTGCCCACCTCAAGCAGCTCCTCAGCGAGGATCACCGTTACGTCTTCACCTTGATCCAGAAGTTCGGCACCAAGAAGGGAGAGACCTACCCCAAGCTCTCCGACCGCCAAGACATCATCGTTATCACCGACGAGGCCCACCGTTCCCAGTACGACACCCTGGCGATGAACATGCGAACGGCCCTGCCCCATGCTGCCTTCCTGGGCTTCACCGGTACGCCACTGATGGCCGGTGAGGAGAAGACCAAGGAGGTGTTCGGTGACTACATCTCGGTCTACGACTTCGGGCAGTCCATCGCCGATGGGGCCACGGTGCCGCTCTACTATGAGAACCGCATCCCTGAGCTGCAGCTGATCAACGAGAACCTCAACGAGGATCTCACTCGGCTGCTGGAAGATGCCGAACTGGATGCTGATCAGGAAAAGAAGGTCGAGCGGGTCTTCGCCCGTGAGTATCACCTGATCACACGTGATGACCGTCTGGAAGCCATTGCCGAGGATCTGGTACAGCACTTCGTCGGCAGAGGGCACCAGGGCAAGGCAATGATGGTCTGTATCGACAAGGCCACCGCCGTGAAGATGTACAACAAGGTACAGGCTCACTGGCAGGGCTACCTGGCACAACTACGGGCAGACCTGGCATCGGCTCCCAAGGACCAACAGGAGGCTCTCAAGCACAAGATCAAGGTGCTGGAGACAACCGATATGGCGGTGGTGGTCTCACAAGGCCAGAACGAGATAAAGGAGCTGGCGGACAAGGGGCTCGACATCCTGCCTCACCGTAAGCGCATGGTAGAGGAAGACCTCGACGAGCAGTTCAAAGATCCTGATGGACCGCTACGGTTGGTGTTCGTCTGTGCCATGTGGATCACTGGCTTCGATGTGCCGTCCTGCTCCACCATCTACCTCGACAAGCCGATGAAGAACCACACCCTGATGCAGACTATTGCCAGGGCCAACCGCAAGTATCCCGGCAAGGAAGCGGGCTTGATCGTGGACTATGCAGGGGTCTTCAGGAAGCTACAGGAAGCGCTGGCCATCTATGGTGGTGCAGCCCCTTCCAAGGTCGGTGAGTCCCCGGCTGGCTACGGTGATCAACCGCCGCAAGACGGCAGCAGCCCGATCCAGCAGAAGGCTGAGCTAGTGGAGTACCTCAAGCATCTGTTGGCCAAGGCTATCACCTTCTTGACCGAGAAGCAGATTGACCCTGAGGCGATCAAGGCAGCAGGAGGCTTCGATAAGGTTGCCCTGCTGGATGATGCCGTGGAGAAGCTACTTGAGAGTGAGGAGACCAAGAAGGCCTTCTCGAACCTCGCCAGGGCCACTTCCCGAGTCTATCGAGCCATCCTCCCTGATCCCTCAGCAAATGATCTGGCCCCTGATGCGGTGCTGCTGTCCGTGCTGGCCCAGAAGATCAAAGCCCTTGAGCCCGAGGTGGATATCTCTCAGGTAATGAAGGACGTGGACGACCTGCTGGATCAGTCGGTCGCTCCGGTTCCCTATGTTATCGAGGATACTGATGAGGAGAAGCTCTTCGATCTCAGTCAGATCGACTTTGAGAAGCTCAAGGAGCGATTCAACAGCGGTAAGAAGCGTACCGAGTCCGAGAAGCTCAGGGCACTGCTGAACCAGAAGCTGGAGAGTATGGTAGCCAAGAACCCCAGCCGCTCCGACTTCATGGAGAAACTGCAGAAGCTGATCGAGAAGTACAACTCCGGCAGCATGAACATTGAGGCGTTCTTCCAACAGCTGATGGAATTCACCGAGGAGCTTCAGGAGGAGGACCAGCGAGCGATCCGCGAGGGACTCACCGAGGAGGAACTGGCGTTGTTCGACATCATCACCAAGCCAGCACCGGAGATGACCGACAAGGAGGTGGCCCAGGTGAAGGCCATGTGTCGGGAACTGCTGGTGACCCTCAAGGAGGAGAAGCTAGTACTGGACTGGCGGAAGAAGTCCCAAGCCAAGGGTGATGTCCGCCGTACCCTGGAGATCGTCTTCGACCGTGGGCTGCCCGAGAGTTTCGATGAGACGGTCTACAACGAGAAGTGTGAGGAGGCATTCCACCACCTGATGACCAGCTACTACGGTGGTGGGCAGAGTGTGTACTCATCACATCATCATCATTGATTGAGCCACTTTTCTGGTGACTGGTATCATCACAGCGTGTGTTCATTGTGATGTTCGGTGTTAGGTAAGAATGCGCGTACTAATCGCTTCCACTACCCTGGCTATCTCGGGGTGTTCGACCACCTCAACCATGAATGGGATCATGCAGTCTTGGGAAGGGGCTCATCTGGATCAAGTGGTGACCCAATGGGGCTACCCTGATGCCGAGAGAGAGTTCAATGGCAACACGCTGTACCTCTGGAGGCACAACAAGTCTGCGTACATTCCATCGACCACCACGACAACGGGCAGCGTCTCATCGTTCGGCTCCTTTAGCTCTACCTCAACGACGACCGGTGGATACATGATGCAGGGATCATGTGATCGGATTCTTGAGGTCGATGATGAAACGAACCGTGTTGTCTCTTGGAACTGGCAAGGTAACAACTGCCCGTTCATGGAGGCCATGGAATATAGCGACTGGAGGAAAAAATAATCGCCTCATCAAAAGTCGACGCTTATTAAAAATGTCGACAATTTGGAAAATTTAAGAGGCCACCTTCAGGGTACGACAAGCCCTCTTCACCGACGCCGTTGAGATCCCAAAGTGCTCCGCTGTGGCTTTGATGCTGGCGCTGTTCTTCTGACGCCACTGGGCCACGGCGGCATCATCGATCACCTTCTCACGCCCCAGGCTCTTCCCCTCAGCCCTGGCCCGTTCGATCCCGGCCATCTGCCGCGCCTTGATGTTGGAACGCTCCAGCTCCGCCATGGCTGCCAGCATGGTCAACATGGCCTTGCCCATAGGAGTGGACAGGTCGAACCCCTCACGGATGGACACCACCGCGACCCCCTTGGCCTTCAGCTTCTCGACTGTCTCCAGAACGTCGATGGTATCCCGGCCCAGACGGTCGATGGCGTAGACCACCACGGTATCTCCCTCCCTGACGTAGCCCAGGAGCTGCCCGAAGCCCTTCCTGTCCTTGGCCTTGATGGCCCCCGAGGTCGCCTCGTCGCTGAACCACTTGTTCACCTTGTAGCGGTTCTCGATGGTGTGGCGCTGGGCGTTGATGGTCTGTTCGTCGGTGCTGACGCGGGTGTAGGCGATGATCGCGGACATGCTTGGATCTCCCCTTGGGTGGCTCATTTCCTATGGCTCAGAATATAGGTGGTGGCTCATAGCTTGTCAACGAAAATGATCCACCTTGCGGGGATGCTCTCCAGCATGGCTCACAGGGTGTACCTTTTGAGCCACCCAGTGGTCATATCCATGCGACGGCTCGCGTTGGCACCGATGAGATGGAGGATTAACTCCTCCTTGAACATCTCGCCAGTGACGACTTTCTCCTCGCCCATCACATAGCCACCGTCCTTTCGGATGGCCGGGAGGACAGTGCCAGTCACCCACTCCTTGAACTTGACGGCTTCAGGTTTGCGGGACTGGAGAACCAAGTCGTAGAGACCTGCCTCGCTGACAGCCAGAGGAGCGCGTCCGGGCAAACCTAGATTCAATCGAAGTTTACGGTCGTCTTTGATATTACGGGTGGCGTCAGTGACGTTACTGATGCCAAGGGCGTCACACACATCCCTCACCAAGAACCAAGGCTCACCCTCGCGTTCCACCACACGGACAGGCAGGGCGTTGAAGTCGAAGGTAGTCAGTTGGTTGCTCATTACTTGGTCTCCCCAGTCTCGTTCTCGATCAGCTTGGCGAGGTTCTTGGCGATGTTCTTGGCGGCCTGTGCCTCGGCGGTCAGTGAGAGGTTCTGCTGGTGGAGAACGGTGATGAGCTAGGGGTATACGGATGGGATGAGAGGAAAGAGGGCAGGGCTGAAACTTAGACGTTGCGGTGGGGGTAACGGGGGGAGTGAGAGTTGACGTACCAGCAACATACCACCTCAGATTTTTGTGGTGAAAAATTCTGGAGTTCGACTGTTCGACTCCCCCTTTGGGGGCACCAGTGGATTACCCCTCCAATGGCTTACCTCCTGCTGAACGAACCTTCAATGTACGCTTGGATTCGCTCATTGGCTGTGGCCCCTTGATGCTCGCCAGGCTTCATCGGCTGGCTAGGTTTTCGGACTTTTACTTCAGGTGTGATCTGCTTGCGGACATGGGGTAGGGCAGTGGCTTCTTGTCTGTACTCCCATAATTTTTCTTCCACTGAGGGCTCCTAATCAGTAGTAATCGCACTCATGCCATATCGTGTCAGTGCCTCAACAAGAGAGCGAGGCAAGTCAAAGTCGAGAGCTATCGAGTCCACAGCTAGCTGGTACCGTCGCTTATGTTCTTGAGGCTTTCTGAGAGCTAGCCAGTGAAGGTGCTCTGTTCTCCGGTCAGAACTCTCTGAGTGCCGGTAATGCTTTGTCGCGGATGTTCTCAGCTAGAGCATCTAATAGTTCAGCTCTGATCTTCTGCTGCCCTTCGAGGTACACCCCACGTTTGCGAATAGAAGGCAGCACCTCAGATACGACCCACTCTTCGAATCTCTCGGCAGCCGGGAGCTTGGAGCTGAAGATGAGTCGGTAAACATCCCTCTCAGCAATGAAGGCCATCTCTTGCACACCTCTCAATGTAAGGATACCCCGTTTCAGGGTACCCTTGCAGTGGCGTGAGATAGCATTCTCTGGCTTGGCGTATCCGAGAACTGTGGCCACATCACGGCCAACGAACCAGGGATCACCATCAATCAGAACGGAGCGGACAGGGTTACCCTCGAAGATAAATGACAGGGTTGGTGTATTGTTCATGCCTCTGCGTCCTTCTTCTTTTCTGTCAGCTCTTTCAGACTGAATTGGTAGTCTCCCTCCTTTCGGTACTGACTTATGGTCTGGCCACGGGAAGCGGCAACCGCGAGACGGTCAGCAAGCTCATTCTGTGGATGTCCGCTATGTCCTTTAACCCACCGAATCTCGACCTCGTGGCGGTCCAGCAAATGGTCGATTTCTCTCCATAGGTCCACGTTTTCCACGGGCTTGTTCTTGGCTCTCCGCCAGCCTCTGCGCTTCCAGTCGTGTCTCCAGGTCTTGCAGCCGTTTCGGGCGTAGGCGCTGTCGGTATAGAGCTTCACCTTGGCGCATTCAGCACTGATGGCTTTCAAGCCCTCAAGGATGGCGGTGAGTTCCATCCGGTTATTGGTGGAAGGGGTCTCGTGGCCGCTGATACGGAGCTGCTTACCTGATGCCTCAAGAACTGCAGCCCATCCACCAGAAGCAAACTCTGAGCCGTTGTTCGGACAGGCTCCATCGGTGTAGATGGTAATGGAAGGTATCGTCATGCATACGTCCTCATTCTCGAAAGCGACTGGCTCCCTCTCAGGCAGACGGACCAGTGAGCGGACGCATACCGCCTACCTGACCAGTCGCCTTCGAGGATGTCACTGGGTTTGATTGGAAGATTGACTTGAAGTCAGCCTGGGAGTGGCTGACAGAAGCTATGGGCTCTGACAGGGAATTACCGACAACGGGGATCATCACCGTCATCGTTATTCGTGTCAGAATCTGTGTAGTGAGTCATCAAGTGAACTTGTGGTAGTCACTGTAGGTTGATCCTATGGTGTATCCACAAGAGTTCTTGATGTAGGTCTTTAAGATAGAGATCTATATTATTGATTATCATAATAATAATTAGATATTAGTTATCTTATAGAAGAACTATAAGTTCTATAAGACCCACCTTTAGGTGGGGCTTCGCCCCCTCTATACCCACCACCCGACACCATGTCAGATGTAGCCGACCTCGACGTAGTGCCCCCTCAATTCATCTACGCCAGTCTTGTCCGGTTCACGTCTGCCTCAACTGCCACCGTGGTGGTCGTCATCATCACTTCGGTGTGGATGGCAACTAACACGATGCGTTCATACAGCTCATGCCGGAAACTCAAAGGATATAGGCCTCGAGGAGGCACCGCTGTGGATGCGTCCTCTGGTGAGGTCTTGCGGGAAAGTGACACGAATTGAACGTGCCTCTTCTTCTCTATAACTGTCACTTAATTGGAACGTCGTCGATCTTGCTGGGATCTTGCAGTAGTTCGTTTTGGTCGTAGAAGCGTATCCCGCCCTGAGCTGACCTCAGCATTATGGTCGAGTCCCAGAAGATCACTGGCCGCAGCCGGAAGTGTTCCATCAGACCAGCGGTATTAGTGAGCTTCACGCAGGAAGTGGCTCACGCTGGCATCTGGCCTTCTTCTCCTAAACTGTCACCTAATCTACTTCGCTCGGAGAGGCTCGTTGGGCGGCGATTCGACTATCAGGAAGGGTTGGATAGGGAGGGGCAGTATCTCGCCTCAGAGAGGCTCCTCTGGCGATTTCGCAAGATTGCACAGCATATGCTCGCCAGAGGTTGTGCTTGGCCTTCCGTGGCCGACATATCAGTGCAGCGCATCGACCCTGATCGTTTCGACCGCTTCCAGGCGTGTCTTGAAGGTCGGTCCCCGGTTGTAGACCTTGTTAGCGGTAGTGAGCCCTCGCTCATGGCCTGTGATCCACACGATGACGGATTCGCTCACCCCGGCATCGCCCATGATCGTGATGGCGGTCGTCCTGAAGGAGTGGAAGCCGAGCCGACGCTCCCCGCGCTTGACCGTCTTCTTGAGGAGCCGTGAGAACCACTGAGAGAACTTGGCTCCGCTTCTGGCGTCCTTACGCTTGGAGGCAGCGACCTCGGGGAAGAGGAGTTCACTACCGGCAGCCCTGGCTCGCTCCAGCTGTGCCTTCACCTGAGGGAGCAGCTCGGGGTGAATCGGCACCTCGCGAGCCGCATTCCGATTCTTGCCCTCGCGGATCACCAGACACCAAACCCGCTGGCGCTGCTGGATGTCGGTTACGCGCAGAGAGCATAGCTCGCCGATTCGGGCTCCCGTGTAGAAACCCAGGCGAGGCAGGAGGTACTCCAAGCCGCTTTGATCCTGAGTGGCTCGGAAGATCGCCTGTACGTCAGCCCTGGTGAACTGGTCATAACTCTTCACCGTCGCCTTCGGCTTGAGGTTGTGGCCCTTGAAGGGGTTGTCCCGTTCCAGCTCCTCCTCCATCACCTCGACCGCGTGAGACCAGATCGCGGACAAGCCCGCCAGGTAGTTAGCAACTGTCTGCCGGGTCTTGCCCTGGGAGAGCTGCTGAGTGACGAACTCTTTGACCTGCTTGCGGGTGATGGCCTCTAGTTGGATGTCCTCCAGCTTCACCGACGATAGGAACAGCTCCACCGAGCGGGTGTTTTTCGAGACGGTCGTCGGCTTGCGTTCGACCAGTGGGGAGTTCGTCCAGTCTTCGAGGGTGGCTCGGAGGGACAGGCGGTACTGGGCCGGAGGGCTGGCCTTGCTGACAGCCACAAGGGCATCTCGCTCGACCGGAGGGAGTCGCTCGGGATCGAGTACATCGGTGATGTCTAAGGGAATGCCATCGTCGGTGGCTTGCTGCTGTAGTTCGGCGTGTGCTGCCCTCAACTTCTCCAGCGTGTTGAGGAACAGCTGCCTTCTCTGTGCCGTGCTCGCTTGGCCCTTCAGTTCGGCCTCAAGGTCGGAGAGATCGGCCAGCAGCCGGTCACGGACACGACAGGCCTCATCGAGGTCGCCAGTGTTGGTGGTCTGTTGGAAGACCTTCTTGCCGAGGTGCTCGGAGAGGGTGGGGGAGAGCCGCTTCTGGAAGAACCAGACGTTGCCACGCTGCCGCAGGTAACGGGGATCAGGTCGTTTGCCTCTTGCCATGATGTTCTGACTTCGGTGCTACGCGCTCGTATACGGCTGATAGGGCAGCCATGGGCGCAGGGATCAGATCAATATCAGTGGTGCGGGCTTGAGGGCTTCACCTGGGAGGGAAGGGTAGGTGTAGCCATTTGTGTAGCCATTTCTGCATCCACTGACCCCTTGAGTGGTGGCTTTTTTCAGCAATTTCAAGGGCTTGGATGGCTACTGGAGCGGGTGAAGGGAATCGAACCCTCGTCTTAAGCTTGGGAAGCTTCTGCTCTACCATTGAGCTACACCCGCGAGGCGCTTTCGATAGTAAAACCAACACCTTGCCTAATGCAAGCCGTCTTGTGGGTTTCCTGGTTCTGCGTCGATAACCCGTTGTTTTGAGGCATTTGCCGGGAGCTTCGAGACCGTTGCTGGACCTGATCTGCCGGCCTGATGGTGTGTGGACTTCACTATCAGTTTGTTCGATATATTGCTGGAACGGCGTCAAGCAGCTGTTTTCATTGGCGCTCCGCTCGAAAAAATTGAAAAAATTTTGGCTTGTCGCGAACTTTCTCGCCAAGGGCTGTCTGATTCTGTACAGCCAGTCGCGATAGCAGTCGCTAACACTGTTGCTCCGCTGGCAGTTTCGATCGCATCTTGGGCCGTTCCTTCGGGAGCGGCCTCTTTTTTCTGGGTCGATGCGGCCGTTCCCGATGGCAAGAGGGTGGCTTGAGGGGGTGAGGTCTGCTGGCACCAACATGTTCGCCCCGCCGGTCGACGGGGCAAGAAAGGGATGCCAGTTGAATGCTACTTATCAATCAGCGGTCAGCGGTCAGCGGTCAGCGGTGACGCATGCGCAGGATGGCGTCGAGTACGTCGCGGCGGGTCACGATGCCTACCAGCCGATTCTGCTCGACGACCGGATAGACCTTGGGCTTGTTGCCGAGCATCTCCTGGGCCAGGTCGGTGATGCTCTTGGTGGGTGACACCGAGAGGACCTCATGGCGCATCAGGTCGCTGACCAGCGGCGGCTCGTCGTTGAGATAGGCGCTCTCCAACACCTTGCCCATCACATCCTGCTCCGAGATGAAGCCGATAAGCTGGTCGTTTCCATCGACCACCGGTGCGCCGGGCAGGCGGTGCAGGGCAAGCCCCTGGGCCAGCGTGGCGACCGAGGTCTTGTTGGTGACCCGGTAGCAGTCGCGGGACATGATCTCACGTACGATGGTGGGAGCCTTGTTGGCCATGAGGGTCTCCTTGTGCCGGTTTGCCCTTAGCATAGCCGACCGTGACGGTTCTCCGTCGTGTCCGGGCGAGCCACCTTCAACGCTTGTGGTCCCGGGGAACCCGGGATGCCATCACTCCCTCAAACCTATCACCATCTTATGTTCCCTGGAGGTTATCCATGGATGCACGCGAATACCTCGCCCGTAAGGGGCTGGATGGCGAGCGCGACCGCGAGCGCCCCAACACACTGGAAGAGAAGGCTTGGGCGCGTGCCCGGGAGTCTGGCGATCACCGTCCCCGGGCTGGTACGCCCCACGACTGGGAGGATTGGGAGCGCTATCATGGCGAGCTGGCCGAGGGGGCCGATGCCATCGACCAGAAGATCGACCATGAGGCTCATCGTCAAGCTCTGTCCCATGAACAACCCCAGGCCAATGAACAGGATGCTTCGGCGAAGGACGCCAGCGTGGGTACCTTTATACCGCCAGCGCAAGAGGGGGGCGCCGTCGGTCACTCCTCGGCGTCACCGGACGCGGTTTTCGAGGCACCGCCTCGTGTACGCCTGGCACTGCGCATGCTGGCGATCCTGCTGCCTCCACTGGCCCTGGGGCTTGCCGGGCTGGGGGCACGCCCCGTGCTGATCGCCCTGGCGTTGACCCTGCTTGGATGGGTGCCGGGAGTGGTATATGCCTGGTGGCGCCTCTCCAGCGTCTGACACTTCGTTCCCATGAGGCTTGGCAGTCTGCATACCGCGCATGTAAGCTTGGTAAACTTTTTTTTTAGAAGAGGTTTACCAGTGGGGTATCTGATTGGCGTTACCGTGCTCTGGGCGTTCTCCTTCTCGCTGATCGGCGTCTATCTCGCTGGTCAGGTGGATAGCTACTTTGCGGTGTTGATGAGGGTTGCACTGGCGGCGCTGGTCTTCCTGCCGTTTCTGCGCCCACGACTGCTGAAGGGGCGCCAGCGCTGGGTGCTGATGGGGCTGGGGGCGGTTCAGCTCGGCGTGATGTACCTGTTCTTCTACCAGTCGTTCCTGCTCCTTTCGGTGCCGGAGGTGCTGCTGTTCACCATCTTCACGCCGATCTATATTACCCTGCTCGACGATGCACTCTTTGGGCGTTTTACCCCTTTCTATCTGATTACCGCGACGCTGGCCGTGCTGGGGGCTGCGGTGATCCGTTACGACGGCGTTGACGGGGGCTTCTGGATGGGCTTTCTGGTCGTGCAGGGCGCCAACCTCTGCTTCGCCCTTGGTCAGGTGGGCTATCGACGGCTGTCGGCCGAGCTGCCCGAGTCGTTGCCGCGCTACAGCGTCTTCGCCTGGTTCTACCTCGGGGCCCTGGTCGTGGCGGTGCCGGCCTTCGCCCTGCTCGGCAATGCCGCCGCGCTTCCCTCTACCGACGTTCAGTGGGGCGTGTTGCTGTGGCTGGGGCTGATCGCCTCCGGCCTGGGCTACTTCCTGTGGAACCTCGGCGCAGTGCGGGTCGATGCCGGGGCCCTGGCGATCATGAACAATGCGCTGATTCCGGCGGGGCTGGTGGTCAACCTGGCGATCTGGAATCGGGATGCCGACCTCGTTCGTCTCGGGTTGGGAGGGGGCATCATCCTGGCGGCACTGTTGCTCAACGAGTGGTGGGTGCGTCGGCGATCTGCCTCGCTGGCCTGAGGTCGTGTTTGCTCGTGAGCAGAGCGCTCGCCATAATGAGCCGCTGAGCTGCGAGAGGCCCCCGAATGTCACCCCAACAGAGAACGGCGATGGGGCGTGAGACGCCACCTTTCCACCATATTGGTCTGATCGGTCGCCTGGGCAGCGCCGGGGTGGTCGAAACCCTCAAGCGCCTGATGCGCTTTCTCGACGAGCGTGGTTTACATGTCATCGTCGAGGATCGCACCGCCACGGTACTGCTCGACCATGGTCACCCCGAGGCCAGCCGGCGAATGCTCGGTGAGTTGTGCGATCTGGTGATCGTGGTGGGTGGCGATGGCAGCCTGCTGGGCGCAGCCCGTACCCTCTGTCATAGCGGCACCCTGGTACTAGGTGTCAACCGTGGCCGGCTGGGGTTTCTGACCGATATCTCCCCCGACGAACTGGAGGAGCGGGTCGGGGAGGTGCTCGAGGGACACTATGAGGTAGAGGAGCGCTTCCTGCTCGATGCCGAGCTCTATCGTGACGATACCCTGATGGGCAGTGGCGATGCGCTCAACGAGGTCGTGCTGCACCCTGGCAAGGCGGTGAGGATGATCGAGTTCGAGCTGTTTCTCGATGGCCAGTTCGTCTACAGTCAGCGCAGCGATGGCCTGATCATCGCCACTCCCACCGGCTCGACCGCCTATTCGCTCTCCGGCGGTGGGCCGATCATGCACCCGCGCCTCGATGTGCTCACTCTGGTGCCAATGTTCCCGCATACCCTGTCGAGCCGCCCCATCGTGGTGGATGCCTCCAGCGAGATTCGTATTCATATCGGTGAGACCAACCAGACCTACCCGCATATCAGCTGCGATGGGCAGACCCGGGCGGTGGCCAAGCCCGATGATGTCCTGGTGATTCGCCGCAAGCCTCAGACGGTGCATCTGGTGCATCCGGTGGGGCACAACTTCTACGAGGTCCTGCGCAGCAAGCTGGGCTGGAGCCATCGCCTGGGAGATTGACGTGAACAAGCGGGCGAGGCTCGAGGGCTATGACCTGATCGGTGATGTTCACGGCTGTGGCGCCACCCTGGCGGCCCTGCTGGAGAAACTCGGCTATCACCAGCGAGGTGGCGTCTATCGACACCCGCGACGCAAGGTGATCTTCCTCGGCGACCTGGTCGACAGGGGGCCGCGCGTGCGGCTGGCGGTGCAGATCGCCTATCGCATGGTGGAGGCGGGCGAGGCGCATATCGTGATGGGCAATCATGAATACAACGCCTTGACCTACTGCCAGCCGGCCCCCTCGGGGCTGGGACGTGACTGGTTACGCGAGCATTCTCCGCGCAACAACCGCATCATTCGCGAGACGCTCGAGCAGTACCGTGATCATCCCCAGGAGTGGGAGGAGGCGCTGGCCTGGTTCCTGGAGATGCCGCTGTGTCTGGAACTCGACGGCCTGCGGGTGGTTCACGCCTGTTGGGATCAGGCGCTGATCGACGAGCTCTATCGGCGCCGGCCCGACGCTCGCCTGGATCAGGCGTTCCTGGTCGAGTCCACGGCGCCCGGCACCCGGGCCTTCAAGATTCTCGATCGTCTGACACGGGGCACCCAAATGCCCCTGCCCCTGGGGGTGGCGATTCACTCGGGGGACGGTTTCACCCGGCGCAGCTTTCGCACCCACTTCTGGGCACGTTCACCACAAACCTGGGGCGATGTGGTGTTCCAGCCGGACAACCTGCCCGGCGATCTCGAGCAACGTCCCCTGACCGAAGAGGAGCGGGCCCGCCTGTGCCACTATGGCCTGGATGAGCCACCGCTGTTTATCGGTCACTACTGGTGCGAGGGCATGCCGGCGCTGCCCACGGCCAATATCGCCTGCCTGGACTACAGCGCCGTGAAGTTCGGTCGTCTGGTCGCCTATCGCTGGAGTGGGGAGTCGCGGCTGAACGCCGACCACTTCGTATGGCTGCGAGTGCCCCGGGAGGAGCAGGTGAGGCCTCAGCCGTGGGAGATCGATCTCGATTGATACACACTGTTACAAAATTATCGTGTCGGGCGGTGAACTCCCGGCGTCATTCGCCATCTGAGTAGGTGTTCCCTTGAATGATCCCTTGCTCTTGTCCGGCGGCCCCCTCCGCCGGATTTTTTATGCATGGTTGTATGTATGGTTGTATGCAAGGTTGTTTGATACATGGTTGGTTAGCACATGTTTTTTTAACACACGGTTGCCGGCTGTTCACTGGCGGCGGGTCACCAACCCCGAGGTAATGCCATGTATCGAGTGATGCTGCTGCCCGTGGATGCCGACACCCGTGAGCTGCGCCGTGCCCTCTGGGCCGCGCGGATCGGCCATCGCATCACTGCCGAGGAGGAGGGGCAGCTGCTGTGGCTGGCCGACCCTGCCCAACACGAGGCGCTGCTGGAAGTAGTCAGACGCTGGCAGCGTGGTGAACCACTGACCGGCGGCACCCCGTCTCGCCGTCCCGACCGGGCCGGGGCGCTGCTGTCGGTGTGGCGTCAGGCCCCGCTGACCACCGCGACCCTGGGGCTGTGCCTGCTGGTGTTCGCCGCCATGGCGCTATTCGGTGACCTGGTGATCGCGCTGCTGGCCATCGTGCCGCTGGGAATCAGCCCGGCCGGCACCCTGTCGGTGGGAAATCTGTCGGATGTACTGGCCTCAGGCCAGGTGTGGCGCCTGCTGTCGCCCGCTTTCCTGCACTTCGGCTGGATGCACCTGATCTTCAACATGCTCTGGCTATGGTATTTCGGTCGCCAGGTGGAGGCGCTGCAGGGGAGTCGGCGCATGCTGACGATTCTGCTTGCCGCCGGCATCGGTGCCAACCTGGCTCAGTATGCCGCCGGCACGGCACTGTTCGGTGGCATGTCAGGCGTTGACTTCGCGCTGCTCGGCTATGTCTGGCTGATGTCTCGGCGTGCCCCGGGCAGCGGCTTCTTCGTGCCGCAGATGCTGGTGGTGTTCATGCTGGGCTGGATGCTCTTCACCATGACCGATATGGCAGCCACAGTAGGCTTCGGCAATGTAGCCAACGAAGCACACCTGGGTGGCCTGGTCGTGGGCCTGGCCCTGGGCTGGTACCATTCCGGACGCGCCCGCCACCAGCGCTGACGCATCGATTCCCTGGAGAACCTTACGATGAGTGATATGACCTTCGAGCGCATGATCCAGCAGATGAGCCCGTCCATCTACGAGAGCCTCAAGCAGGCGGTCGCCCTGCGCAAG
The DNA here is from genome assembly GCF_004347715.1 of Halomonas marinisediminis. Classification (NCBI taxonomy): domain Bacteria; kingdom Pseudomonadati; phylum Pseudomonadota; class Gammaproteobacteria; order Oceanospirillales; family Halomonadaceae; genus Halomonas; species Halomonas marinisediminis. The sequence goes on from NZ_SLTR01000022.1 coordinate 15,166, forward strand.
TGGCCCGACGGTCGCCTGCTGACACGCGAGCAGACCGAACTCTGTCTCGAGGCGGTGATGCGTTACGAGGTGGAGAACAACGTGCCCGAGAGCGAGCGCGTCGGCTACCTGGAGCGACGCACCTGCGGGGGGGCCAGCAGTGGCGCGAACGTCGACCCGGCGCTGGCCGGCCTGGCGCGGGACGCCGGTCGTGACTGAGTCGCTGGTCGTGGCGAGAGAGGTGCAGGGCTGCTTGACCAAGATGGGCATCGTTCCGGGGCAGGGCGGTGAGCCGGCCCATTACACCCTGCGGGCAGGCGAACAGCGTCTGGCGCTCAATGAGCGCCTGGGTCGGCCGCTGACCCTTGCCTGGAGCGGCGCCATCGCCTGCACCCACTGTGGGCGTGCAACGAAGAAGAGCTTTGCCCAGGGTTACTGCTACCCCTGCTTCAAGCGGCTCGCCCAGTGCGACACCTGTATCGTCAAGCCGGAAACCTGTCACTTCTTTGCGGGTACCTGCCGGGAACCGGAGTGGGCCGAGCGTCACTGCTTCCAGCCGCATATCGTCTATCTGGCCAATGCCTCGGGCCTCAAGGTGGGGATTACCCGGGGTACCCAGGTACCCACCCGCTGGCTCGATCAGGGCGCGGTTCAGGCGCTGCCCATCATGGCGGTGGAGACTCGCCAGCAGTCCGGCTTCGTGGAGATGCTGTTCAAGGAGGAGGTCTCCGATCGCACCAACTGGCGGGCGATGCTAAAGGGAGACACCGCCGTGCTCGACCTGCCCGCCGAACGGGATCGGTTGCTGACGCGACTCGAGGGCGGGCTCGCCAACCTGCGGGAACGCTTCGGCGCCGATGCCATCCGGGCTCTGAATGAGGCGCCGGTGACCCTGGAGTATCCGGTGCTGGAGCACCCCACCAAGGTGGTCTCCCATAACCTCGACAAGACGCCTGAGGTGTCGGGCATCCTGCTCGGCCTCAAGGGGCAGTACCTGATACTCGACAGCGGGGTGATCAACCTGCGCAAGTACACCGGATACGAGGTCAAGGTCACCGTGTGAGCCCTCGGCTATCCTGTCATCAACGACCCGAGTCTGGCGACAGGAGGCTTTCGATGAGCGACACCATGCGTGCCATGCGCCTTCATGCACCTGGTCGGCCCCTGGTGTGGGAGACAGTGCCTCGTCCCCGCCCGGGGCCGGGTGACGTCCAGCTGCGGGTACTGGCCTGTGGGGTGTGTCGCACCGACCTGCATGTGATGGATGGCGAGCTCGCCGATCCTCGTCTGCCGCTGGTGCTGGGCCACGAAATCATCGGTGTGGTTACCCTGGTGGGGGATAGCGTCACCGGCATGACGCCGGGGGACAGAGTCGGCGTGCCCTGGCTGGGCTGGACCTGTGGCGAGTGTGCAGCCTGTCGACGGGGGGAGGAGAATCTCTGCCGGCATGCCGAGTTTACCGGCTATACCCGCGACGGCGGCTATGCCGAGTACTGTGTGGCCGATGCCCGCTACTGCTTCCCGGTGCCGGCTGGTGATGCGCAGGCCAGTGCGCCGCTGCTGTGTGCCGGACTGATCGGCTTTCGCACCTGGCGGCTGGCCGGTGGCGATGCGCCTCGGGTGATTGGCCTCTATGGCTTCGGTGCCGCCGCCCATATCCTGATCCAGCTGGCGAGGTACCATGATCAGCGCATCTTCGCCTTCACCCGCCCCGATGACGCTGAGGCCCAGGCCTTCGCCCGCCGACTTGGTGCGGAATGGGCCGGTGGCAGCGACCAGGCACCACCCGAACCGCTGGATGCCGCCCTGCTGTTTGCCCCGGTGGGCGAGCTGGTGCCGACGGCGCTGTCTCATGTGCGCCCCGGTGGCTGCGTGGTGTCCGGTGGCATTCACATGTCTGATATCCCGAGCTTTCCCTATCGTCTGCTATGGGAGGAGCGTTCGCTGAAATCGGTAGCCAATCTGACGCGCCAGGATGGCGAGGCGTTCCTGGCTCTGGCCCCGCAGGTGCCGATTCGTACCGAGACCCGTGCCTACCCCCTCGAAGCGGCCAACCGGGCGCTTGACGACCTTCGCGGTGGACGGCTCACCGGTGCCGCCGTGCTGATTCCCTGATGCCTCGCCGTTCGCGAATGAAAACAGAGCCGTCAGTGTGGTACTCGAACTTCATTTAGCGCTCGACAATCGAGAAGCTCCGTGGATTTGGCGTATCGACAGCCATGATCCAGGCATGGGTCTATGAATCAATGTCGGCTTAGTGCTGGCGGGGGAGGATGCGCCGGTAGCGGTCAAGACATGTATCCAGCCAGGTGCCGGAAAGGCGTTGCGGGGGTGTGGTCTCGGGCACCCGCAACTCGAGCAGTAACCAGCCGGTCTCAACGCCGGGCTCGGCCAGGCGTGCAGAGAGGTCCTTCGGCAAGCTCTCGGGCCGGCACCAGGCGAGCCCCAGGGCATCGCGGTCGAGCAGATATTGAAAGCGTGCGGCGTCGCGCAACACGGCGATTCCGCCCTCGGCAAGTCCGCGGGACAGGCTCTCCAGGGTGCGATAGGCGGGAGCACCGGCGGCGCGGCAGGCATGCTGGCCGGCGACATGGCAGCGTTCCCGCGCCGCGGGGGATACCGGCCAGCTACCGCCGGCCATTCGGCCGGTCGTGGCAGGGTAGGCGAGGGTGATGGCCACCCCTGGCGTGCCGTCGGCGAGGCGTGCGTCGCTGTGGGTGAGTGTGCCGTGGCGGAGCTCATGGCGCAGCCAGCGGTAATCGCTGGCCTGCTGGACGGTGCCTCGGGCCTGGCTGGCGGTCTGGCTGGCGCCCTGCAGGGAGCGTAAGAGGGAAAGGGTTCGCAGAATCACGGTCATGCCTCGTGGTTGACGCTGCCATCTTCCCGGGCGCGGCGACCGAAGACAAGGCCCCAAACGAACACCGCCCGGCGCAAGGCCGGGCGGTGATGTTGAGCGGTGAGGCGCCGATCAGGCAGTCGCAGGCTGACCCACCAGCTCCTTGAGAGAGGCCTCGACGATATCCAGGCCCTCCTCGAGCACTTCATCCTCGATGGTGACCGGCATCAGGAAGCGAATGGTGTTGCCGAACATGCCGCAGGAGAGCAGGATCAGGCCCTTCTCCTTCGCCTTCTTGCAGAGGGCAGCGGCGAGATCGGGGGCCGGCTGACCATCCTGGCCATTGAGTTCGAAGGCGGCCATGGCGCCCAGATTGCGTGGGTGCACCACGGCGTCGAAGTCGCTGGTCCACTGAGCAAAGCGCTTGGCCAGCTTGTCGCCCAGCGCCTGGCTCTTGGCCAGGATGTTCTCTTCCTCGAACACCTCCATGACCGCCAGGGTGGCGGCGCAGGACACCGGGCTACCGGAGTAGGTGCCGCCCAGTGAGTTGCCACCGGAGGCGTCCATATGTTCGGCGGTGCCTACCACGGCGGAGATCGGCATGCCTGCGGCCATGCTCTTGGCCATGGTCATCAGGTCCGGCTTCACGCCGCTGTGCTCGATGGCGAACATCTTGCCGGTACGTCCGAAGCCACTCTGGACCTCGTCGACGATCATCAGGATGCCGTGCTCGTCACAGATCTCGCGGATCTTCTCGAGGAAGCTCTGCGGGGCGGGGTAGAAGCCGCCCTCGCCGAGCACCGGCTCGAGCACGATGGCGGCGGTATCCTTGGGGTTGGCGTCGGTCTTCAGCACCATCTTGAGGCGACGCACCGCCTCTTCCTCGCTGATGCCGTGCTCGGCCACCGGGTAGCCGGCGCGGAAGACGCAGCCCGGCATGGTGCCGAAGTCGGTGGCGTAGGGAGCGACCTTGCCGTTCATCGCCATGGTCATGAAGGTACGGCCGTGGTAGCCGCCATCGAAGCAGATGACGTTGTTGCGACCGGTGGCGGCACGCGCGATCTTGACCGCGTTTTCCAGCGCCTCGGCGCCGGAGTTGGCCAGCATCACCTTGGCCTCACCCCGCACCGGCGTGATGGCGGCGAGCTTTTCGGCCACCTTCACGTAGCCCTCGTAGGGCATCACGGTCTGACAGGTGTGCATGACCTTGTCGAGCTGGTCCTTGACCGCCTGCACCACCTTGGGGTGGCAGTGCCCGATGTTGAGCACGCCGATGCCGCCGGCGAAGTCGATGAAACGGTTGCCGTCGGCGTCCCACAGTTCGGCGTTCTTGGCGCGGTCGGCGAACTGCTCGGAGGGGCTGGCAGCACCGTTGGCGACATAGCGCTTCTTGAGCTGATTGAGTTCTGCGTTGGTCATGTTGCCTCCTGAATGTTGATCGGGCGAGCCGTTACAGGCCGCCGACACAGACGTATTTTAGTTCAGTAAATTCATCCAGGCCGTGGTGGGACCCTTCACGCCCCAGCCCTGACTCCTTGACACCGCCGAAGGGGGCCAGTTCGGTGGAGAGGATGCCCTCGTTCACCGCGACCATTCCATACTCCAGGCCTTCCATGGCATGCCAGATGCGGCGATAGTCGCTGGCATAGAAGTACGCCGCCAGGCCGAACTCGGTGGCGTTGGCCATGGCGATGGCCTGCTCATCACTTTCGAAGCGGAACACCGGTGCCAGGGGACCGAAGGTCTCCTCCCGGGCCACGGCCATCTCCTCGGTAGCATCGGCGATCACCGTGGGCTCGAAGAAGGTGCCTCCCAGAGCGTGGGGCTTGCCGCCACACATCAGGCGGCCACCCTTGTCCAGGGCGTCGGCGATATGCGCCTCGACCTTCTCTACCGCGGCAGCGTTGATCAGCGGCCCCTGCACCACGCCCTCCTCGAGGCCGCTGCCGACGCGCAGCTCGGCGACGCGAGCGGCCAGTTTATCGACAAAGGCGTCATAGACCCCGTCCTGGACCAGGAAGCGGTTGGTACAGACACAGGTCTGCCCGGAGTTGCGGTACTTGGAGGCGATGGCGCCTTCGACGGCGGCATCCAGGTCGGCGTCATCGAAGACGATGAAGGGGGCATTGCCGCCCAGCTCCATGGAGGCCTTCTTGACCGTGCCGGCGCACTGGGCCAACAGACGCTTGCCCACCGGGGTGGAACCGGTGAAGGAGATCTTGCGTACCCGTGAGTCGCCGGTCAGAACCTCGCCGACCTCGGCCGGGCGGCTGGCGGTGACCACGTTGATTACCCCGGCGGGGAAGCCGGCCAGCTCGGCCAGGCGCACCACGGCCAGGGCGGTCAGCGGCGTCGCCTCGGCGGGCTTGATGACCACCGGACAGCCGGCGGCCAGGGCCGGGGCACACTTGCGTGTGATCATCGCCAGCGGGAAGTTCCAGGGCGTGATGGCGGCGACCACACCGATGGGCTCGCGGAACACCAGGATGCGCTTGTCGACACCGTGGCTGGGGAGGGTCTCTCCGGCCACGCGCTTGGCCTCCTCGGCATAGAACTCCACGAAGGAGGCACCGTAGGCCACCTCGCCGCGGGCCTCGGCCAGGGGCTTGCCCTGCTCCAGTGTCATCAGCCGTGCCAGGACTTCCTGATGGTCCATGATGGCGTCGTACCAGGCGCGCAGCAGATTGGCCCGCTCCTTGGCGGTGCGCTTCCTCCAGGCCGGCCAGGCCGCATCGGCGGCGGCCACGGCCTCGCGGGTGGCGTCGGCGCCAAGGTCGGGCACCTCGGTCAGTACCTCGCCACTGGCCGGGTCGGTGACCGCGTAGGATGCTTCACCGTCGCGCCACTCACCGGCGATAAAGGCCTTGGGAATCAGGATGTCGGGCAGCTCTGCCATGGGTCCTCCAGAGGGGTATGTCGACTTATTTTACGCAGTGTGCATTATTTAAAACGGTTCGCCAAGCCTGCCGTGCCTCGGTACGGGGCACCAAGCGGGTCGGGAAAGGGGAAAAATGGCACGAGCCATCGGCGCCAGAGACGCTTTCCGTTACACTATGGCGCCTTGAATCATGGCGCCTCAGATCATGACGCCATGAACCTTATGGCGGCCAATGTCGGGCACGCCGTTTCACCCTGCCGCCGCGTGCGGCCCTTGCGACCCGATTTCGAGGTGAGCCTTGATCGATCTCCTGAACGCCTGGTGGGCCCAGCAGCTGGTGCTGTGTGGCTGGGCCTTCGATCCCGACCCGCTCAGCGTGTCACCCGAGGACGCCCGTGAGCGCCTGTCGACCCTGGCGGTGCCGGATCGCGGCGAGCTCGGCTGGCGACTGCTCGAGTCCCTGGACATCGGCGGTGCCGATGCCGACCCGGCGAGGCTGTTGGCGGCACTGGAACTGGCGGCCCTTGCCGGTGCCGCGGAGTGGCTGGAGCGGAATCAGGCGCGTGCCTGGGCGCACTGGCTGACGGGTGAGATCGTCGCCCATCATCGTGACCTGGATGCCTGGTTGGAGGCGCTGCGGCGAGCGCGTAGTGCCGAAGGTTGGGTGCGTGGCGACGATGGTTTCGCGGAGGCCTGTGACGCCTTGGCGGCTCTCGAGCACGAGGGGGACGGCATCACCTGGGAGCGCCTCGGCGAGTGGCTGGCGGTACATGATCGTCCCGAGGTGCTCTGGCCGAGTGACGGTGGTGCCATGGCATGGCGATTGCGCGCCGGCTTTGCCCCTGTGCTGACGCTGCCTGCCGGTGAGCATGACTGGGCGGGCGTGACCGAGTGGCTCGCTGAGGACTGGCAGGTGCATGGCCGGGACGACCTGGTTCGGGTCCTGCTGTGGCTGGGTGCCCAGGGGGATCGACAGGGCTGGGACCTCGATGCCACGCGGCTGCTGGCTCTCGATCTCGATGCGCGCCGGGCCTGGTACGAAGGACTGGAGGCGGGTGAACGGCGCTATGGTCGAACCCTGCTGATGTTCCTGGAGCAGGGAGAGCCGTTGGAGTGGGCCGCCTGGGACTGGTTGCGACTAGTCGACCTGGCCTGGTCGGGGGCGTGTCTGGGCTGGCTGCAGGACGAGGAGGCGTTGGCCTTCGCCTTGCATGCCGCCGATCTGGTGCAGCATCGCTATAGCGACTGGTCGGCGCTGGCCAGGGGGTTCCAGCGTGGTCGCAGCCTGTTCGAGGGGCGCAATCTGCTGGGTAGCTTCGAGGCCGATTGGCGGCTTCTGTTGCAGTCGCCCTTGAGCCCCTGGCGAGTGCCCTTGCAGGGCCTGGTGGATGACACCCTGATGGGGTCTGCCAGAGAGGCGATGCGTTGCTGGCGTGCCGATGCCCGGCACTGGGTGCTGGCGCTGGCATCGGTGCGTGAGCCGGAGCTTGCCGTGCGTCAAGGAGCGTCAGTGCCCGTCACGTCGGCGCGGCGTGCCGATGCGCGCAGCTACCTGGCTGAGCATCTCGACCTCTACCCCGACGAGGGAGTCGAGGCGCTGGTGCGCTACTGGCTGCCGGCCGAGGCCCATCATCTGAATCAGCTTGCCGCCGATGCCGCCCACGGGGCACTGCCGCCTGCCGAGACCCCCTTCGGACGGCCGGAGCCGGATGCCCTTGCCCAGCGTAATGCCCTGCGCCAGGCCAGCCGACATGCGGCCACCATTCATATGGCCGAGAAGTACGCCTTCTATCTGCAGATGGCCTTCGACAGTGAAGCCTTCGACGCCGAGGGCCTGGCGGCATTGGCCGAGGCGTTGCGAGGCTCGCTGTGTCGTTTTTATCCGGATGCCAGGCGCCTGCTGGAGGCCTGGATCTGCTGGGACTCGCTGCTGCCGGAGGAGGGGCAGCCGACACTCGCCCTGGAGATTCGCTGGCATCTGGAGGATCCCGGCAGCCTGTTCCACTGGCTCGACTGGCGGGTCGACGAGTGGCACGAGCCGGGCCCGCGTCCGAGGCTATCGCAGTTTACCGCGCTGTCGCTGGTGGGGCCGCTCAACAGCCCACCCTGGAGCCTGCCCCATCGCGAGAGCGAGCGTGAGGCGGTGGCCATTCGCGAGTGGGTCGATGGTCACTACGCATTGCACTCCGCCGAGGAGCTGGTCGAGTTCCTGAACTTCCTGCTGGAGAGTGGCGATCGCCAGGAGTATCAGATCAACTATGCCCCTTATACGCTCAACACGACACGCCTCGCCTCGGAGATCGCCACCCTGGAGACCGGCGAGTGCAGCGAGGAGGAGCGCACCCATCTGCTGCGTCTGCAGCGGGTTCGCGATAACGAGGATGGCTGCAACGACACCGACCTGATCGCCTGGGATCTGGCCCAGGCGGTGGATCTGGCGGTTGCCGCCCGTCAATTGGGGTGGCTGGAGGCGGCGGACTTCGACCGGGTGCTGGAGCGAGCCCACGGCCTCGCGGCGTCTCACTACTCCGGTTGGGAGGCCTACGCTCGGGGGTTTTATGCGGGCTTCTCGTTCTTCATGGGAGAGACGCCTGAACGGGAGAGCTTCCTGGCCGGCTTGCGCCAGGCGCTGGTGGCCTGGCTCAGCGCTGCCCCCCCGTTGGCGGGTCCCTGGGCCAGCCTGGAGTTTCCCGGTGCACGGCCCCGCCACTGGGCGCCGATGCATATCGATACCCTGCCGGGCGACTCACGCCTGCTGCACTGAAGCGCGACGCGGACTCGTAGTCGCCAGCGGCGCGTTGCTGGTTTATAGTCGTGTTGTCGAATACAGGGCTCTACCTGTCGGGAGCCCCTTTATCACAGTGAGTCGCTGACAGGCTGCTATGGCAGTGCTACCGATATTGGCCGGTGGTACTGCCATAGTGTTGTTTTCGCTACCCGGCTCATGGAGGCCGGTGCAAGCGGCTCAGGGAAGAGGTTGTTGCTCTATGGCTGTCACTCCCTCCTATCGCGCCTTGCTGGTTGTCGTGTCATTGGTCGTGTTGACCGGTTGTGCCTCGACGTCTTCGCAGAGTGCGTCTCGCGATATTGGCGACCCCTATTTCGCCCGGGACCTGCCGGGACTGCCTGACGGGTGGGATCCCATGATGTCACCGGTGGACAACCCGATCCTCGAGGCGCGCCGACTCGGCAATCCGCCTCCCGCCCTGGTTCGTCAGGCCCTGCTGGCTCAGCATGATCGCTGGGAGGGCACGCCCTACCGCCTGGGTGGCACCTCCCGACATGGGGTAGACTGCTCGGCGCTGGTGCAGAATGTCTTTGCCGAGACCTTCCGGCTCTCCCTGCCGCGCACCACCGGTGAGCAGGTGCATGAGGGTCGCCCCGTCTCGCGTGACGAGCTGGCCCCGGGAGATCTGGTGTTCTTCCGTCCCCCCGGCATCTATCATCACGTCGGCATCTATATCGGCCAGGGCCGCTTCCTGCATGCTTCTTCGTCTCAAGGCGTGAGGATCTCGAGGCTGAATAACAGCTACTGGCGTCGTTACTACTGGCAGGCACGGCGTGCCTTGACGCCGAGCCATCTGGCCCAGCGACTGCTGTCCGACGTCGACGCCTGAGGGCAGGGCGCCCGACGTTCAGGAAGCCTCATGATTCAAATACGCAGTGCCGCCTGGTGGCGTGCGACCCTGGCATTGAGCCTGGGCTCGCTGCTGGTCTTCATCAATCTCTATGCCCCTCAGCCACTGCTGCCCGACCTGCGCGAGGCCCATGGTGTCTCGACCATGGTGGTAGGGCTTGTGATGTCGGTGGCGACGCTGTCGCTGGCGGCCGCGCTGCTGGTCTTCGGCCCGCTATCGGATGCCATCGGACGTGCCGGTATCATGCGATTTACTCTGCTGGCGGCGGGAGTGCTCTCCCTGGCCCTGGCCCTGGCACCCAGCTTCGAGATCCTGCTGGTGCTGCGTCTGTTGCAGGGCTTCGTGCTGGGCGGGCTGCCAGCGGTCGCCATTGCCTGGATGGGGGATGAGTTCGAGCCGGAGGCGATGCTGGCCGCGGTGGGGCTCTATATCGGCGCCAATACGCTGGGCGGCATCAGCGGTCGCGTGGTCGGAGGTGGCATGGGCGAGCTGGGAGGCAGCGCCGCCGCTTTCCTGACAGTGGGGCTGATCACGCTGGTGGGGGTGGCGGTATTCTGGAAGCTGCTGCCCCCGGCGCGGGGATTCACGCCGCGGCGCTTCGAAATGCGTGCTGCCCTCGCGGATCTTCGTGCCCATCTAGGCAATCCGCTCCTGCTTTCGGCCTATCTGCTGGGTGGACTCAACTTCCTGATCTTCATCAACCAGTACAGCTACATCACCTTCCGGATGGCCGCGGCCCCCTTCAATCTGGGGTCGACCCTGCTGGGTCTGATATTTCTGACCTATCTGGGCGGCACCCTGGGCTCATCGCTCTCCGGGCGACTGGTGCGCCATCTCTCTCAGCCGGCCTGCATGATGATGGGCATCGTCATCTTCATGGCGGGTACCCTGGTCACCCTGGCCGACAGCCTGGTGCTGGTCCTGTTGGGGTTGACCCTCAATGCCTTTGGATTCTTCGTCGCCCACTCCATGGCCTCCAGCTGGGTAGGGCGCCATGCCGGGCAGGCTCGCGGCAGCGCCTCGGCGCTCTATCTGGTGTTCTACTATACCGGGGCCAGTCTCGGGGTCTTCTGGCTGGAACCGTTCTGGAACCTGTACGACTGGAGGGGGGTGGTGCTGGCCTCCTGGCTGGTGCTGGGCGTGACGCTGACCATCACCGGCTTCCTCTGGCGACGACGACCGGATGGCAAGGTCGGCCTCTGACATGCCGTTCGCCAGGTAAATTCGCCATGAGCATGTAAATTCGTCATGAAAAAGGGGCAGCCGATCGGCTGCCCCCTTGTGATGCGGTAACGGTTACCGATGAGCTTAGTGCTCGTGGCCGCCCTCGCCGTGTACGTGGCCGTGCTCGACTTCCTCTTCGCTGGCTTCGCGCACCGAGGCGACCTCGACGTCGAAGTTCAGGGTCTGGCCGGCCAGAGGGTGGTTGCCGTCGACGGTGACGGTGTCGCCGCTGACCTGGGTCACGGTGACCATCAGTGGGCCGCCCTCGGTCTGGGCCTGGAACTGCATGCCGGGCTCGATGCTCTCGACACCCTGGAAGGCGTCACGCGGCACTTCCTGCACCAGCTGCTCCTGCTTCTCGCCGTAGCCCTCTGCGGGAGTCACGGTGGCATTGAGCTTGTCGCCGGCGGCGCGGCCCTCAAGCTCCTTTTCGAGGCCCGGAATGATGTTGCCGGCGCCGTGGAGGTAGGTCAGCGGCTCGCGGCCTTCCGAGCTGTCCAGCACTTCACCTGCGTCGTTGGTCAGGGTGTAGTGGAACGCGACAACGGAATTCTGCGCAATTTGCATTATTGAAGAACCTTTCGGTGAGTGCATGTCAGCGGCATGGTAACGCGACAGGCTCGATGCTGTCAGGGGGAAATGGGGCATTTTCAGGATTGGCGGCTTCATCCTGAGCCGTGTTCACTCGTGTCGGGACGCCCATTGGGTGCTTGCGTCGCCACGGTGGCGAGGCTAACCTAGCGGCCACCCGAATACCCCCATGTAACTCAATCGATGCCCGGAGACCTCCATGGCTGAAGTCGTGATCTGGTTGATAGCCTTTGCTGCGATCCTCTTTCTTTCCCTCAAGCGCTGGCCCTCGCTGAGCCGCTCCCTCGACGGCATGCTGCCCCAGCCAATGAAGACCGGCGGTGACAACAGCGTGGTCTGGAGCCTGGCCCTGGCCATGCTTGGTGCGACCGCCCTGGTGCGTCCCGTGGACGTTCTGATGACCGTCATCCTGCTGGCCCTGCTGGCACTGATTGGCGTCAAGCTGGGCAGCTGGGCCATGAACAAGGTGGATTTCCACTAAGCGTTCGCTCCAGCCGGCTACACTGGCGACTCGCCAGTGTAGCCGGTTGTTTCACCAGCTGGTTGCCCCATGAGAAAGGCCCGCGGATCGACACCGCGGGCCTTTCTTGTCAGGAGCTGATGATTCGGGTCAGCGCCACCGACCCCAAGCCATCAGTAGGGAGCGACGCTGACATTGCGTCCGCTGCCGATCAGGCGCACGCGCTGGCCGACCTGAAAGGCCTGGTCGGCCTTCTGCACCACCACGATGTTCATGCCGTCGTCACGACGAATCTCCATCTCCCAGGCGGTGACCCGGTTAGTGGACTCCTCGATCTTGCTGCCCGCCACGCTGCCGGCGATGGCGCCAGCCGCGGTAGCCAGGGTGCGACCGGAGCCGCCGCCGACCTGGTTGCCAAGCAAGCCACCGATCACGGCACCGCCGCCGGTGCCGAGGATGCCGCCTGCGCGGCTGTCGGCCTGCACCTGCACCTGACGCAGGGCCTGAATGGTGCCGAAGCGCACGGTCTGCTCGGCACCGACCTGATTGCTGCTGTAGACGTTGCCGCCCATGGAGGCGGTGTTGGCGCAACCGGTCAGGGTCAGTGCGCCGATGGCAAGTACGGGAAGAAGACGTTTCATGGGAATCATGCAAGACCTCCTGGGGCATTGATCGGGAGTTCACCGTTCGATGACACCCTGGGGTGTAAGGGAACAGTGTTCTATTAGGCCGCAGTCTACCTCGCGTTGCCATACATGGCCAGTGCCGAGCGGGTGCTTGCTGCCAATTCTAGCCCGCCAGAGGATGAGTCGCGTAGTTCTTGGCTCGGGTAACGGCGGCTTGTGGCATGGCGTCCGGGCATGAAAAAGGGGAGGCATATCGCCTCCCCTGAATCTCCTTCTGTTCAGCCGCTCAGCTGTTAACCGTCCACCCGGGCTAGAACTGGTTCATGGTGTTGTCCTTGCCACCGGCCTTGAGGGCCGCGTCGCCGTGGAAGAACTCCTTGTGGTCATCACCGATGTTGGAGCCTGCCATATCCTGATGCCTGACGGTGGCGATGCCCTCGCGGATCTCGCGGCGCTGTACGCCCTCCACGTAGGCCAGCATGCCCTCATCGCCAAAGTAGCCCTTGGCCAGGCTGTCGGTGGACAGTGCAGCGGTGTGGTAGGTTGGCAGGGTGATGAGGTGGTGGAAGATCCCGGCATCGCGAGAGGCATCGCGCTGGAAGTTGCGGGTCCACTCGTCGGCCAGCTTGGCGAGCTCGGTGTCGTCGTACTCCGGGCTCATCAGCTTGGCACGGTCGTAGGCGGAGAGGTCCTTGCCCTCTTCCTGCCAGGCATCGAATACCTGCTGGCGGAAATTCAGCGTCCAGTTGAAGGAGGGACTGTTGTTGTAGACCAGCTTGGCATCGGGCACCGCCTGGCGAATACGGTTCACCATGCCGGCAATCTGGCCGACATGGGGCTTCTCGGTCTCGATCCAGATCAGGTCGGCACCGTTCTGCAGGCTGGTGATGCAGTCCAGCACGACACGGTCTTCGCCGGTACCCGGCTTGAATTGATAGAGGCCGGAGGCCAGGCGCTTGACCTTGACCAGCCTGCCATTCTGCTTGATGACGACATCGCCGTTATTGATGTCCTCTGCCTTCTCGATGACGTCGCCATCGAGGAAGCTGTTGTACTGGTCGCCCAGATCACCCGGCTCGTTGGTCACGGCGATCTTCTGGGTCAGGCCTGCGCCCAGGGAGTCGGTACGTGCCACGATGACGCCGTCATCAACGCCGAGCTCCAGGAAGGCATAGCGAACGGCGTTGATCTTGGCCAGGAAGTCCTCATGGGGCACGGTGACCTTGCCGTCCTGGTGGCCGCACTGCTTCTCGTCGGAGACCTGGTTCTCGATCTGGATGCAGCAGGCACCCGCCTCGATCATCTGCTTGGCCAGCAGATAGGTGGCCTCGGCGTTGCCGAAACCGGCATCGATATCGGCGATGATCGGCACCACATGAGTCTCGTGGTTGTCGATCGCCTTCTCCAGCTCGCTCACCTTGGCGCTGTCACCGGCCTGCTTGGCTTCTTCAAGCGCCCGGAACAGGTGGTTGAGTTCCCAGGCATCGGCCTGGCGCAGGAAGGTATAGAGCTCCTCGATCAGACCGGATACGGAGGTCTTCTCGTGCATGGACTGGTCGGGCAGCGGGCCGAACTCGGAGCGCAGAGCGGCGACCATCCAGCCGGAGAGGTAGAGGTAGCGGCCCTTGGTGGTGCCGAAATGCTTCTTGATGGAGATCATCTTCTGCTGACCGATGAAACCGTGCCAGCAGCCAAGTGACTGGGTGTACTTGGCGCTGTCGGCATCATAGCTCGCCATGTCGTCGCGCATGATCTTCGCGGTGTACCTGGCGATGTCCAGACCGGTCTTGAAGCGGTTCTGGGCACGCATGCGAGCGGCATTCTCGGGGCTGATGTCCGCCCATTTGCCCTGCATGGCTTCACGAAGCTGGGACAGTGCCTTGATATCTTCCTGGTATGACATGGGGCCATCCTCTCTCAGGGGTGATCGCTGGGGATCGGTCGCTTGCCGGTGTTCGGTGATGCTGCACCTGCGAAGTCATTGGAGTGTCATCGCTGCTGCCTTGGTCCAAGGCTGGCAAATTGAAACGAATGCAGGGGGGGGGATGAAGAGCCCCGTGGACTTGCGCTCGTTGATTCGCCTTGTTCAGCACTATGGCCCATGACGATGCGCTGCAACAATCGCCCCTTTGGGTAAGGAAGCGTTGTAACCCGACTACACGGCGCCCCCTAGCGGGGGCTTTCCTGTAGTGATTTTTCGTTTGAACGGAGTAGAGGGCGACTCAGCGGTCGCGGAGGGAGAGACGCATGTTGCGGTGGGGGATACCGGCGTCGAGAAATTCCGGTCCGTGGGCCTCGAACCCCAGCCGGGCGTAGAAATCCAGGGCGTGGGTCTGGGCGGCCAGCGCCACGGCAGGCTGGCCTTGACGTCGTGCCGCCTCGATGGCGGCGCGCATCAGCGCGGCGCCGACCCCCAGGCCACGGGCGTTCGCAAGCACCGCCACCCGGCCGATATGGGCATCGGGCAGCAGCCGGGCGGTCCCCACGGGCAGGTCGTTCCACAAGGCCAGGAAGTGGCGGCACTCCTCATCGCGACCATCCCACTCCTCCTGCCGCGAGACGCCCTGTTCCTCGACAAAGACCTCACGGCGAATTTCGGTGGCATCGGCCCCCAGCTCATCCCAGCTGCCTTCGCGAATTTTCAGTGTTTGCTGTTGCAATATGACGACTCCTGGCGAAACGGTGCCTGCCCCTTGCCCCTTGCTACTCCTCGAGCTCGCTCGCCCAGGCCAGGCTTCCGGCATCGAGGAGGGCGGCGAGCAGGATGTCGGCGCCTTCGTGAGCCAGTACCTCGGCATCCAGCGGCGTCTCCGAGGCGACCAGACAGGCCAGTGCAAGTTCACACTCGGCGCCGTCGCCGTCGGCGAACAGCGTGGCACGCCCCTCGCCTAGGTCCCGCCAGGCCAGGCGTGACCCCGGGCTGCGCAGTAGCTCCTCGCCCTGCTGTAGTGCGGCGACAAGCTCGGCCGGGTCGGTGGGCTCCTCATTGGGCACCAGCTGATCGACATACTTCGGTTGGGTCATGACACGACCGAACCACTGGGCGATACGCGCGGGATCGTCCAGGGTATCGAGGAGGAGATGGCGCATGCGCTCGATGGCGGCGTCGTCGAGCTCGCCGGGATCATTGGGTGGCGTCATGCCGCTGTCGGAGTAGCGCAGCGAGTCGGGGAGCTTGTCACCCAGGAAGTCGGCGAAGGAGGCCAGCGACTCGTCGGCCGAGGGGGCGCGGAAGCCCACCGAGAGGGTCAGGCAGTCGTCGGACTGGCTGACGCCATGGTGGGCCCAGCCCGGTGGCAGATAGAGCATGTCGCCGGGCTCCAGCACCCAGTCATCGCCTGGTTCCACCGTGAAGTTCTCGAGGATGCGCAGATCGATGCCGGGGATAATGGAGGCATCGTCGGCGACCCGACCGCCCAGCTGCCAGCGGCGACGCCCCATGCCCTGAAGCAGGAAGACATCATACTGGTCGACGTGGGGACCGACACTGCCGCCCGGCGGGGCATAGCTGATCATGATGTCGTCGAGGCGCCAGCGGGGCAGGAAGGTGAAGCGTTCGAGCAGCTCCGCTACCTCGGGCACATAGTGATCCACCGCCTGCACCAGCAGGCTCCAGTCGCGGTCGGGGAGCGCCGCGAAGGTCGCATCACTGAAGGGGCCATGAGTGACCCGCCAGGGGCGGGGCTGGCCCTGATCGTCACGGCCATGCTCCTCGACCAGACGTGCCTCGATACCCTCCTCGCAGGCGAGCCCGGCCAGCTCGTCGGGCGAGAGCGGGCACTGAAAGTCGGGGAAGGCACCGCGAATCAGCACCGGCTTCTGCTGCCAGTAGTCGCGCAGGAATTCGGCGCTGGTGAGAGCGCCGAGCATGGTGAGCGGTGTCTCGGGGCTCATAGGCTTCTCGCCTGCTCGGCGGCATTGCCGATATAGGTGCCCGGGGTCAGCGCCTTGAGCTCGGCCTTCACGGGGGCGGGCAGCTCAAGTGTATCGATGAAGGCTTTGAGCCCAGCCTGATCGATGCGCTTGCCGCGGGTAAGCTCCTTGAGCTTCTCATAGGGCTTTTCGATGCCGTAGCGGCGCATCACCGTCTGGATCGGCTCGGCGAGCACCTCCCAGCTGGCATCGAGATCCTCGGCGAGGCGCGTCGGGTTGGCCTCGAGCTTGCCGATACCCTTGAGCGATGCCTCGTAGGCGATCAGGCCGTAGGCCAGGCCGACGCCAAGGTTCCTGAGTACCGTGGAGTCGGTGAGGTCGCGCTGCCAGCGCGAGATGGGCAGCTTCTGGGCCAGGTGGCCGAGAATCGCGTTGGCGAGCCCGAGGTTGCCTTCGGAGTTCTCGAAGTCGATGGGGTTGACCTTGTGGGGCATGGTCGAGGAGCCGATCTCGCCCTCGACGGTCTTCTGCTTGAAGTAGCCCAGCGAGATATAGCCCCAGATGTCGCGGTCGAAGTCGACGAGAATGGTGTTGAAGCGACACACCGCATCGAACAGCTCGGCGATATAGTCATGGGGTTCGATCTGGGTGGTGAAGGGGTTGAAGGTCAGCCCCAGGCCCTCGACGAAGGTGCGTGCGTTGGCCTGCCAGTCCACCTCGGGGTAGGTGGTCAGATGGGCGTTGTAGTTGCCCACCGCGCCGTTGATCTTGCCGAGGATCTCGACGCCCTCGATCTGCTTGAGCTGACGGCGCAGGCGGTAGGCGACGTTGGCCATCTCCTTGCCCAGGGTGGTGGGGCTCGCCGTCTGACCGTGAGTACGCGATAGCATCGGCAGGTCGGCATGCTCATGCGCCAGGCGGGCGATCTGGTTGGCCACCTCGTGCATGGTTGGCAGCAGGGTCTTGAGGCCGTCGCTCAGCATCACCCCATGGGAGAGGTTGTTGATATCTTCGCTGGTACAGGCGAAGTGCACGAACTCGCTGACGGCGTGCAGTTCCGGCACCTCGGCGATACGCTCCTTCAGGAAGTACTCCACTGCCTTCACGTCGTGGTTGGTGGTGCGCTCGATGGTCTTGATGCGCTCGGCATCCGCCACGGAGAAGTCGCGGATCAGCTCCTCGAGGAAGGCGGTGGCCTGAGCGGAGAGCGGCGGGACCTCGGTGATGCCGGGCTGTTCGGCCAGGCGCTGCAGCCAGCGGACCTCGACGATGACTCGGGCACGGATCAGGCCGAACTCGCTGAAGTGTTCGCGCAGGCGCTCGGCCTTGGTGCCGTAACGGCCATCCACGGGGGAGAGGGCGGTGAGAGCGGAGAGGGGCAGCTGGGACTGGGCTTGCATGGGCATATTCCGATTCGTGAAGGCGTTGAGCATCGTGTAGGAGGTGGGCGGCTCAGGCGAGCCGGTCCAGGGATTTCTTCAGGGCGCCGCGCTGAATGATCAGCTTCCAGCGTCGGCCGCCCTGCTGGTGCCACAGCAGGGCGAAGCGGATGCCGGCGAGCAGGCAGGCGCGCACCCGCTCCGGCATCATGCGACTCTGCAGCAGCGAGGGGTCGCCCTGGACAACGATACGGGTCTTGAAGGTGGAGAGTGTCTCCTGGTAGGCCTCGCCGAGGCTGGCGATAACGTTCTCGTGGGTGTCGCCGAAGTGCTCGGCCTGGCCCTGGATACGGGTCAGCTTCTCGCCGAGGGCATCCATCATCGTCGTGTTCTGGCGCAGCTTGTTCATCAGCAGCAGCAGTGTGAACCCATAACGCAGCACCACCGGGTTGGCCTGCTTGCGGCCGACCACCCCTTCGAGCGAATCCAGGCCACGGCGCAGGTTGTTGGGGTGGCCACCGTAGATCGCTTCAAAGCTGTCGGGGTTGGTGTCCAGGGTGGCGCGGATCAGGGTGTCCCAGGCGCGGGGGTCGACCTGGCCGGTGCGTGCCAGCTCGTCGACCTGGCTGGCCGCCTGGAAGACCCCGGCCAGGGCCAGGGCCTGACGTGTCGTCGGGTCGTTCGGGACGCGGTGGATCGGGGTGGAGGCGCTCATGAGGCCACCTCCGCGGCGTTCCAGGCATCACGAATGACGCCACCACCGAGGCAGATTTCGCCATCGTAGAGGACCAGCGACTGCCCCGGCGTCACCGCGCGCTGTGGATCATCGAACGCCACCACCACGCTGCCATCCTCCTGACTCTGGAAGGTGCAGGGCACGTCGGCCTGACGATAGCGGGTCTTGGCGGTAAGCCGGCCCTTGGTTGCCGGTGCCACGCCGGCTACCCACTCCATGGACTCGGTGGCCAGGGTGTCGGTGTAGAGCAGCCGATGATGCTTGCCCTGAACGGCTATCAGCACGTTGCGCTCGAGGTCCTTGGCCGCCACGTACCAGGGTGCGTCGGGGTGATTGGCCAGTCCGCCGATGCCAAGCCCCTGGCGCTGACCGAGGGTGTAGTACATCAGGCCCATGTGCTCGCCGATCACCTCACCCTCCGGGGTTTCGATTACTCCAGGCTGCGCCGGCAGGTACTGCTGGAGGAAGTCGCGAAAGCGGCGCTCGCCGATAAAGCAGATGCCGGTCGAATCCTTCTTGCGTGCCGTGATCAGGTCGTGGCGCTCGGCGATGTCGCGCACCTCGGGCTTCTCCAGCTCACCCACCGGGAACAGGGTGCGGGCGATGGCGGCCTCGGGCACGGCGTGCAGGAAGTAGCTCTGATCCTTGTTGGGGTCGAGCCCCTTGAGCAGCCGCGGGCGGTCGTCGCCGTCGAGATGACCGCGAACCTGCCCTTCACGCACATAGTGGCCGGTGGCGATCTTCTCGGCGCCGAGCATCTCGGCGTACTCCAGGAACACCTTGAACTTGATCTCGCGGTTGCAGAGGATGTCCGGATTCGGTGTCCGCCCGGCCTGGTACTCGGCCAGGAAGTGCTCGAAGACGTTGTCCCAGTACTCGGCGGCGAAGTTGGCGGTGTGCAGGGGAATGCCGAGCTTCTGGCACACGGCCTCGGCGTCCGCCAGGTCCTCCTTGGCGGTGCAGTATTCGGTGCCGTCGTCCTCGTCCCAGTTCTTCATGAACAGGCCTTCGACCTGGTAGCCCTGCTCGAGCAGCAGCAGAGCCGAGACGGAGGAGTCGACGCCGCCGGACATGCCGACGATCACCTTGCCTGGGGTGGCGGTCATGGGCGCCCTCGAAATCGGTGAGACATAAATGGGGCGAGATTATACCTGAATCGAGCGGGAAGCTCGAAGAGAGGCGCTCCGCGCGTAGCGTGGGTCAGCGCTCGTGGATCACATCCATCGGGTAGAAACGCCCGGCCAGGGCGTCACGGATGCGGCGAAGTACCAGGGGGCTTCTGAGGCGCCCCTCGCGCCCCAGCGCCTCGATCTGCTCCAGGGTCAGCCAGTGTACGGCGAGGATGGCGGGGTCGGGTTCATGTCCCATGTATGCCAGTGCCATGCCCAGGAAGGCATGGCTGTGAAAGGTTAGGCCATCCGGGGTCTCGAGGATATACATGCCCAGGTAGTCGCTGATGCCGACCCGCCAGGCGGTCTCTTCTTCCACCTCGCGCAGGGCGGCATCGCGAATCCGTTCACCGGGTTCCAGGTGGCCGGCGGGCTGGTTGAACAGCGTCTGAGGCCCGCCGCGATCTTCCTCCACCATCAGGAAGGCGCCGGCGCGTTCCACCACGCAGGCCACGGTCACATGGGGGTGCCAGCGGCTCATCGTCTGCCTCCTCGCTTGTCGCCGGGTCGCCGCCCGGGAGGGCCACCGCGTGGGTCGCGGGTTCGCCCGTGGCGGCGTCGTTTTGCCGTTGCGGCTGGGGCATGCAGCGTCTCGCGGCGCCACTCTCCCGGCGCCAGGCCATCGAGTCGCCAGGGGCCGATGGCTACCCGAACCAGGCGCAGGGTCGGGTGGTCGACATGGGCCGTCATCCGGCGCACCTGCCGGTTGCGCCCCTCATGGATAGTCAGTTCCAGCCAGGTCGTGACGGGGTGGCGCCTGGGGTCCAGCGGTGGATCGCGTTCGGCGAGTCCGCTCTCTGCCAGGCGACGAACCTTGGCGGGCAGGGTCATGCCGTCGCCGAGCTCGACGCCCTGGCGTAGCGCCTGCAGGGCCTTGTCTCCGGGGTCACCCTCTACCTGCACGCGGTAGACCTTGGCTTGCTTGTGGCGTGGATGGCTGATGCGGTGGATTAGCTCCCCATCGTCGCTGAGCAGCAGCAATCCCTCTGAATCGTGGTCGAGACGGCCGGCGGGGTAGATTCCGGGCACGTTGATCACGTCGGCGAGGGTGGCGCGTCGCTCTCCCGATGGTGGAGCACGGTCGGTGAACTGGGAGAGCATGCGGTAGGGTTTATGGAGCAGGTACAAGTTCATGGCAGCCCCTCTGCTTTTAAGTGCCAAGTGCCGAGTGCCTGATGCCGGAAGTGGCCGGTGTCATAACGCGACGGCTCCCCTCCGCCGGAGGGCGGAAGGGAGCCGAAGCGTCATCCGCCCCATCCCTGTCGGTTCGTACCGATAGAAGGAGTAGGGCGGCGAGTCACCGTGTGACGGTAGCTCAGCCCTTGGCGACCATCGCCAGGGCCTCGTTCAGCGTCTTGCTGGGACGCATGACGGAGCGCGCCAGCTCGGCATCGGGATGATAGTAGCCCTTGATATCGACCGGCTGACCCTGCACGCCGTTGAGCTCCTCGAGGATGGTCTGCTCGTTGGCCTTGAGGGTCTCGGCCAGGCGCCCGAAGCGCTCCTTGAGGCCGGCGTCCTGGTCCTGGGCGGCCAGGGCCTCGGCCCAGTACAGCGCCAGGTAGAAGTGGCTGCCGCGGTTGTCCAGCTCGCCCACCTTGCGTGAAGGTGACTTGTTGCTCTCGAGGAACTCGCCGGTAGCCTTGTCCAGCGCATCGGCCAGCAGGGTCGCGCGCTCGTTGCCGAACTGCTTGGCGAGGTGCTCCAGGGAGGCACACAGGGCAAGGAACTCGCCGAGGCTGTCCCAGCGCAGGTGGTTCTCCTCGAGGAGCTGCTGCACATGCTTCGGTGCGGAGCCGCCGGCGCCGGTCTCGAACAGGCCGCCACCCTCCATCAGAGGAACGATGGAGAGCATCTTGGCACTGGTGCCGAGCTCGAGGATCGGGAACAGGTCGGTCAGGTAGTCACGCAGGATGTTGCCGGTCACCGAGATGGTGTCGAGGCCACGCACCACACGCTCCAGGGTGTAGCGCATGGCGCGGACCTGGGACATGATCTGGATGTCCAGGCCCTCGGTGTCGTGCTCCGCGAGGTAGGTCTTGACCTTCTTGATCAGCTCGTTCTCGTGGGGACGATAGGGGTCGAGCCAGAAGACCGCCGGCATGCCCGAGTCGCGGCAGCGGTTCACGGCGAGCTTGACCCAGTCGCGGATCGGCGCATCCTTGACCTGGCACATGCGCCAGATATCACCCTCCTCGACATTCTGGGAGAGCAGCACTTCACCGGTCTCCAGATCGGTGATGTTGGCGACACCCGCCGCCGGGACCTCGAAGGTCTTGTCGTGGGAGCCATACTCCTCCGCCTTCTGGGCCATCAGGCCGACGTTGGGCACGGTGCCCATGGTGGCCGGGTCAAAGGCGCCATGCCACTTGCAGAAGTTGATCATCTCCTGATAGATCCGGGCGAAGGTGGACTCCGGCATGACCGCCTTGACGTCCTTGAGGCGGCCGTCGGCGCCGTACATCTTGCCGCCGGCACGGATCATGGCGGGCATCGAGGCATCAACGATCACGTCACTGGGCGAGTGGAAGTTGGTGATGCCGCGTGCCGAGTCGACCATCGCAAGCTCGGGGCGCTCGTCGTGACAGGCGTGAAGGTCGCGGATGATCTCGTCGCGCTGGGCCTCGGGCAGGGTCTCGATCCTGTCGTAGAGGTTGGCCATGCCGTTGTTGACGTCGACGCCAAGCTCGTCAAACAGCTCGCCATGCTTCTCGAAGGCATCCTTGTAGAACATTCTCACGCAGTGGCCGAACACGATGGGGTGCGAGACCTTCATCATCGTCGCCTTGACGTGCAGCGAGAACATCACGCCGGTCTTGCGTGCGTCCTCGATCTCCCGCTCGTAGAACGCGAGCAGCGCCTTCTTGCTCATGAACATGCTGTCGATGACTTCACCCTCGAGCAGCGAGACGTGGGGCTTGAGCACGATGGTCTCGCCGCTCTCGGTGATCAGCTCCATCTTCACGTCACGCGCACGGTCCAGTGTCATCGACTTCTCGCCATCGTAGAAGTCGCCTCCATGCATGTGTGAGACGTGGCTGCGCGAGGCCTGGCTCCACTCACCCATATGATGGGGGTACTTGCGGGCATACTCCTTGACCGCCTTGGGAGCGCGACGGTCCGAGTTGCCCTCGCGCAGCACCGGGTTGACGGCACTGCCCATGACCCTGGCATAGCGCGCCTGGATCTCTTTCTCTTCTTCTGTGCTGGGCTCGTCCGGGTAGTCCGGGAGGGGGTAGCCCTGGCCCTGCAACTCCTTGATGGTGGCCCGAAGCTGCGGCATGGAAGCACTGATGTTGGGCAGCTTGATGATATTGGCTTCAGGGGTCTTGGCCAGGGCACCCAGCTCGGCCAGGTGATCCTCTACACGCTGATCCTCCGCCAGATAGTCGGGGAACTGGGAGAGGACGCGGGCGGCCAGGGAGATGTCGCGGGTTTCCACTTCGATGCCGGCGGCGTCCGTGTAGGCGTCGATGATCGGCAGCAGCGAGTGGGTCGCCAGCGCAGGCGCCTCGTCGGTGAACGTGTAGATAATCTTGGGCGTTTGGGACATGGGCGTAGATCTCTCTGGTCACTGCGTTGGCGGGAAATGGGGGCATGCATTACAGGGCGCCCTCCAGTGAGGCCGGTACTCTATCATGATTGTCGACAAGTGTCCCGGCAGGCCTCCAGGCCTTGCTCGGTCAGGGGGCGGGAAGGGGCTGTGTTGACCGCACGGGTCCTGTACGCCACTCGGTAGGCTCGATGCTATACTTCGCTCTCCACTGAACCGACCAAGCGGGGAGTTCTCATGGAGTTTCAGAAGATTGTCACGCCTGACGGTGGCCAGAAGATCACCGCCAATGCCGACAACAGCCTGAATGTACCGAACGAGCCGATCATCCCGTTTATCGAGGGTGATGGCATCGGTGCCGACGTCACTCCGGCAATGATGATCGCCATCGATGCCGCCGTGCAGAAGGCCTACAACGGTGAGCGCAAGATTCACTGGATGGAGGTCTATGCCGGCGAGAAGGCCACCCGCGTCTATGATGCCGATACCTGGCTGCCGGAAGAGACGCTGGAAGCCGTCAAGGAGTATATCGTCTCCATCAAGGGGCCGCTGACGACTCCGGTGGGGGGCGGTATCCGTTCGTTGAACGTGGCACTGCGCCAGAAGCTCGACCTCTATGTCTGTCAGCGACCGGTTCGCTGGTTCGAAGGGGTGCCGAGCCCGGTGAAGCAGCCGGGCGATGTCGATATGGTCATCTTCCGCGAGAACTCCGAGGACATCTACGCCGGCATCGAGTGGAAGGCCGGGTCGCCCGAGGCCGACAAGGTGATCAGGTTCCTGCGTGAGGAGATGGGAGTCACCAATATCCGTTTCCCGGAGGAGTGCGGCATCGGGGTCAAGCCGGTCTCTGTCGAAGGCACCAAGCGTCTGGTGCGTCAGGCCCTGCAGTACACCATCGATAATGATCGCGAGTCGCTGACGCTGGTGCACAAGGGCAATATCATGAAGTTCACCGAGGGCTCCTTCAAGGACTGGGGGTATGAGCTGGCCAGGGAGGAGTTCGGTGCCGAGCTGCTCGACGGCGGCCCCTGGATGACCATGAAGAACCCCAAGACCGGCAGGGATATCGTCATCAAGGACGTGATCGCCGATGCCATGCTGCAGCAGATCCTGCTGCGCCCTGCCGAGTATGATGTGATTGCGACCCTTAACCTCAACGGTGATTACCTCTCCGACGCCCTGGCGGCGGAGGTGGGCGGTATCGGCATTGCGCCGGGCGCCAATCTCTCCGACACCACCGCCATGTTCGAGGCGACCCACGGCACCGCGCCGAAGTATGCCGGCCTGGACAAGGTCAACCCCGGATCGTTGATCCTCTCCGCGGAGATGATGCTGCGGCATATGGGCTGGGTCGAGGCCGCCGATCTGGTGCTCAAGGGTATGGAGAAGGCGATTGCCAAGGGGGAGGTGACCTATGACTTCCATCGCCTGATGGATGATGCCAAGCTTCTCAAGTGCTCCGAGTTCGGTCAGGCGGTCGCCGATAACATGTAAGGCGACCCTGCAAGGCAGGCCCCCGTCCGCCGCCTGGTGGACGGGGGCCTTGCGTTGTGCCTGACGGTTCGAGGAGGTCGATGAACCCCGCCGGCGCGGCGACGTCCAATCGTCAGGACGTTCTGTCAGGTCCGGCACAGTCGAGACGAATGATGCCCCCTATGTTTGTGCAGATGTTGGCAGTAGGAGTGCACGGCGGCATGACACGGCCCCCGGGTACCGACGAGGGTGGCGACCTGGCGGTGCAGACCGCCGATCCGCAACTGGCGACACCGCCGATGTACAAGGTGGTGTTGCACAACGATGACTTCACCCCCATGGAGTTCGTGGTGGAGGTACTGCAGTCGTTCTTCCATCTGGATAGTGAGACCGCAGTGCAGGTGATGCTGACGGTCCATACTCAGGGCAAGGCCACCTGTGGCATCTTTACACGCGATATTGCCGAAACCAAAAGTCATCAAGTCAATCAATATGCTAGAGAGTGTCAGCATCCGCTGCTGTCGGATATAGAAGCGGCGGACTGACCACCCCGGACATGGTTGCGACGGGTGTGATATCGCCTGCCGTTGGTGAGCAAGCTTGCAACGGTGGCGATTGTGCCCGATGTTGATGATGCCGGACCGACAAAGATCCGACGCAATGCCCTGGGCGGCAAGAAGGGGACTGCCATGCTGAGCAAAGAACTTGAACTGACCCTGAACACGGCCTTCACCGTGGCACGCTCGAAGCGCCACGAGTTCATGACCGTGGAGCACCTGCTGCTGGCGCTGCTCGACAACGCCTCGGCGGCTGATGTGCTGCGCGCCTGCGGGGCCAATCTCGACAAGCTGCGGTCCGACCTGCAGGACTTTATCAACTCCACGACGCCACTGATTCCCGAGGATCATGCCGATCGTGAGACCCAGCCGACGCTGGGCTTCCAGCGTGTGCTGCAGCGGGCAGTATTCCACGTGCAATCCTCCGGCAAGAGTGAGGTGACCGGCGCCAACGTGCTGGTGGCGATCTTCTCCGAGCAGGAGAGCCAGGCGGTCTATTTCCTCAAGCAGCAGAATGTGGCGCGCGTCGATGCCGTCAACTATATCGCTCACGGCATCTCGAAGGTGTCCGGCCATGACCAGGCACCGTCATCTTCCTCGTCGGAGTCGGAGGAGGCCGAGGAGGGCGGCGAGGCCGCTTCCAATCCATTGACCGGCTATGCCACCAACCTCAATGAGCAGGCTCGGATGGGCAAGATCGATCCGCTGATCGGTCGCGAGCACGAGCTGGAGAGGGTGGTCCAGATCCTTGCCCGGCGCCGCAAGAACAACCCGCTGCTGGTGGGGGAGGCGGGGGTGGGCAAGACCGCCATCGCCGAGGGATTGGCAAAGCGAATCGTCGAGGAGGACGTACCCGAGGTGATTGGTGACGCCGTGGTCTACTCCCTGGACATGGGAGCGCTTCTGGCCGGCACCAAGTATCGTGGCGATTTCGAGAAGCGCCTCAAGGCGCTGCTCGCCGAACTGCGCAAGCAGCCCAACGCCGTCCTTTTCATCGACGAGATTCATACCGTGATCGGTGCCGGGGCCGCCTCGGGCGGGGTGATGGATGCCTCCAACCTGCTCAAGCCGATGCTCTCCTCAGGTGAGCTGCGCTGCATCGGATCCACCACCTTCCAGGAGTATCGCGGCATCTTCGAGAAGGATCGAGCACTGGCCCGCCGTTTCCAGAAGGTGGATGTGCCGGCGCCGTCGGTGGAGGACACCATCCGTATCCTCAAGGGGCTGCGCTCGCGCTTCGAGGAGCATCACCAGCTCAAGTATACCGATGGTGCCCTGGAGAGTGCCGCGCGGCTGGCGGATCGTTATATCAATGACCGCCACCTGCCCGACAAGGCCATCGACGTGATCGACGAGGCGGGGGCGCATCAGCGCCTACTGCCGCCGGAGGTGAGTGTCGACTGCATCGATACCGATCAGATCGAGGCGGTGGTGGCCTCCATCGCGCGGATTCCGCCGAAGAGTGTCTCCAGCTCCGACCGCAAGCTGCTGGCGAACATCGATCGCGACCTGAAGATGCTGGTATTCGGCCAGGATGAGGCGATCGACAGTCTCGCCGCGGCGATCAAGCTGTCGCGGGCGGGTCTCAAGTCGCCCGACAAGCCGGTGGGCAGCTTCCTGTTCGCCGGACCCACCGGTGTGGGCAAGACCGAGGTCGCTCGCCAGCTCTCGCATATCATGGGGATCGAGTTGGTGCGCTTCGACATGTCGGAGTATATGGAGCGCCACACCGTGTCACGACTGATCGGTGCTCCGCCAGGATATGTCGGCTATGACCAGGGGGGCTTGCTGACCGAGGCGATCACCAAGCAGCCGCACTGTGTGCTGCTGCTCGATGAGATCGAGAAGGCGCATCCCGAGGTCTTCAACCTTCTGCTTCAGGTGATGGACCATGGTCGACTCACCGATAACAACGGCCGCGAGGCGGATTTCCGCCATGTGATCCTGATCATGACCTCCAACGCCGGAGTCGAGCAGGCCACCCGGCGGTCCATCGGCTTCCAGACCCAGGATCACTCGACTGACGCCATGGAGGTGATCCGCAAGACCTTCTCGCCGGAGTTCCGCAACCGCCTGGATGGCATCATCCAATTCCACGCACTGCCCCCCGCGGTGGTGCGCAGTGTGGTCGACAAGTTCCTGGTGGAGCTGCAGGCCCAGCTGGACGAGAAGCGTGTTCAGCTCGATGTGGACGAGGAGGCTCGAGTGTGGCTGGCGGAGCGGGGCTACGACCCGGACATGGGGGCTCGTCCCATGGCGCGCCTGATCCAGGAGAGGCTCAAGAAGCCACTGGCGGAGATGATCCTGTTCGGCGAGCTATCCGAGCACGGTGGGCTGGTCCACGTCAGCGTGGAACAGGGGGAGTTGCACCTCGATACCGAGTCGGAGATGGCCGACGCCCCATAGGCAGGAAAGACAGGCGGGCACTAGCCCGCCGTTCATCCACAACGCAGCGCCCTGTCGAGAGACGGGGCGTTGTCATGTAGGCGGCAGGGGAGGCCGAGTCGCTCGACCGCCGGTATCAGCGGGAGCGGTAGACGATGCGGCCCTTGGTCAGGTCGTAGGGAGTCAGCTCGACCTTGACCTTGTCGCCGGTGAGGATGCGGATGTAGTTCTTGCGCATCTTGCCGGAGATATGAGCGGTTACCACATGCCCGTTCTCGAGTTCGACGCGGAAGGTGGTGTTGGGAAGGGTATCGACGATCACGCCTTCCATCTCGATATGGTCTTCACGTGCCATATAGGCGATTCCTCGCTGTTGGTGGATCATGTCCCATGGCCCAAAGGGGCATGGGAAAAGAATAGCGCGATATTGTGCCGCATGCCGGCCGGCAAGGCAAAGAATGGGTGGTTGACAACCTCAGCTGGGGATCAGCCGCTGCCAGCGGCGCCCCTCCAGACGCTCCAGCGGCTGGAAGGCCTGCTTGTAGGCCATCTTGCGGCACTCGCGGATCCAGTAACCCAGATAGAGGTGAGGGAGTTCACGCCGTCGGGACAGCTCGACAAGGCACAGGACCGCATAGGTCCCCAGGGAGCGACGCTCCAGGTCGGGGGCGGGGTCGAAGAAGGTATAGATTGCCGAGAGGCCATGCTCGAGCTGATCGAAGGCCGCTACCGCTATCAGCCGTCCCGCCAGGCGGAATTCCAGTAGTCTGGCATAGGGCTGGTCGAGCGTCAGGAAGGTGCGATACTGCTCGTGGCTTGGCGGAAACATGTCGCCATCGGCATGACGCGTACGGATATAGTCGGCATAGAGGGCATAGTGCTCGGGATCGTAGATGGCCGGTCGCAGGTGGAGACTCAGGTCATCATTGCGCCGCATCAGCCGCCGCTGGGTTCGGTTGGGCGAGAATTCCTCCACCGGAATGCGTACCGAAATACAGGCGCTGCAGCCCTCGCAATGTGGGCGATAGAGGTGGCGCCCGCTGCGCCGGAAGCCTAGCAGTGCCAGGGCGTCGTATACGCCCTGGCCCGGGGACTCCTGTGGGTCCAGGAACAGAGTGGTTGCCTCGCGCCCCTCCAGATAGCTGCAGGCGTGGGGCACGGTCAGGAAGAAACGCAGGTCCCGGGTCGGTTGTTGAGGGGTGTTGCTGCTCACGGCGGCTCTCCCTGGCGCTGGGCGGTCAGTCGGAATCGCTGGCAGGCCCGGCGAATGGGGCGAAGGACCAGCAGGCGGGCACCCAGTGATCGGGCGAGGTAACATCGCTGCCGGGGCTGCCCAGCCACTCTTCAAGATAGCCGATGAATGTTGCCCGAGCGATCTCACGGGCACCCAGTCTGGCCAGGTGGGGGGTGTGCATCTGGCAGTCGATGAGTCGGCCGCCGCCCGCGGACATCGCGTCGGCCAGCTTCACCAGGGCGACCTTGGAGGCATCGGCCGTTCGCGAGAACATCGACTCGCCGAAGAAAACCGGCCCCAGAGCGACACCATAGAGCCCGCCGACCAGGCTGCCATCGCGCCACACCTCCACCGAATGAGCCGCGCCGATGACGTGCAGGCGGGCATAGGCGGCACGCATCTCTTCGTCGATCCAGGTGCCAGGCAGCCCATCTCGAGGGGCGGCACAGGCCTCGATCACGGCGTCGAAGGCGCGGTTGGCGGTCACCGTGAAGCCGGCATTGCGTACCCGCTTGGCCAGGCTGCGAGATACCCGGATCTCGTCCGGAAACAGCACCATGCGCGGGTCCGGGCTCCACCAGAGGATAGGCTGATCGTCGCTATACCAGGGGAAGATGCCGTGTCGATAGGCGCACAGCAGCCACTCGGGAGTGAGGCTACCCCCGGCTGCCAGCAGGCCGTCGGGATCGTTCAGTGCCTCGCTCAAAGGAGGAAAGTGGACGGGCGAGGGGGGCAACCAGGGCAGCATGGGGTCGGCATCCTTGTGATCGAGATGGCAGTGTGCCGCTCACGCCGGCACCGCTCAAGCCGGGACCTCTCGAGTTCAGCCCACTGTGATGCGGCGCCTTCGCTCGGTATGATTGGTGCCACGCATTCGCACGGCGCCAGGCGTGGCGCAAGGGGGATGATTCGTTGAGTGTCGAGAAGCAGACCGCGTCGCGGGTAGACCGCGCGACCAATGCCAGAGAATCGGCGAAGCGCTTCGGGGTAAAGCTGCAAGGAGTGGCGCGTGAGGGCGTGGTGATCGTGTTGCTGGCGGTCTGCGTGTTCCTGCTGCTGGCCCTGTTCAGCTATGAGGGAAGTGATCCCGGCTGGTCACGCAGCGGGCCCGAGGAAGGCGTCGTGAACTGGATGGGACCGGTGGGTGCCTGGTTATCCGACGTGCTCTACTCCCTGTTCGGCGTCAGCGCCCTGTGGTGGCCCGGTATGCTCGGTCTTGCCGCCTGGCGCCTGTTGCGCTCCCGGCAGGCACGACTCGTCTGGGATGCCACCGCGCTGGCAGTTCGTGGTGGTGGGTTGATCCTGCTGCTGCTGGGAACGACCACTCTGGGCGCCCTGCATTTCTATCGCCCGGAGGGTCCCTTGCCCTACTCCACGGGGGGGATCCTCGGCGAAGGGCTGGTGGGAGCGTTGCTGCCCATGGTGGGTGTTGGGGGCAGCGGTCTGATGGCTCTGGTGGCGCTGCTCTGCGGCTTTCCACTGTTCACTGGGCTCTCCTGGTTCAGCGTGATGGATGAGCTGGGGCGTGGGGCCCTGCGCCTGTGGGCCTGGCTGGCAGAGCGGTTTGCCTTTACCCGCCGGGGCTCCACTTCGCCAGGCAAGCCCGAGAAGGAGGTCGCGGCGAAAGAGGAGGTCGAGGCGAGAGAAACAGCCGCTCCGGCATCCGATGCCAGTCCCGAGATGACGGATGGCAACGGCGGGCGAACGCGCTGGTGGCGCCGCTTGCTGCCGCTGTCGCGTGGTGGTCGAGTCGGCCCGACAGTCGCTGCCACCTCGCGTCGTGAGCCCGGTTTGGGCGATGATGGCAGCACCGACATTCCCTGGGAGGTGCCCGAGCGTACACCATCGGCCAAGCAGCCCGGCGCCGCCTATACGTCACAGATCGCCACTCCCACGAGGTCTCGCGCACCCGTGGCCTCTGTATCCGAGGCATCTTCGCCCGAGATTTCTTCAACTGAGCCCTCTTCATCTGAACCCCAGAAATCCCGGCTCTCTTCTCCTGATCCCCATTCGTTCACCGCCCCCGAGGCGACGAGTGTGGCGAGAAGTGTGCCGAAAACAGAAGCCTGCCGTGAGCCGAAAGGCGTGCCGGAGAGTGTTCCCGAGCCCATGTTGCCCGAGGACGGGGAGCCGGCAAGGGCCTGGCAGGGACCGGCCCTGAGAGCCAGTCGCACCGATGACGCGATGCCTGGCGAGTCAGCCCCGGCACCGGAAAGGTCGGCAAGAAAAGATTTGGAAAGGCATGATCCGAAAGGCCATTGTTGGGACGCCGATGGCACAGACAACAGTCGACCGGCGGGTACGGCGAGTGATAGAGCGGTGTTTGACGGCTCGACGAGTCATAGTCCGGCAAACACTAGCCCGGCGAACACTAGCCCGACAAACGAGACGGCGACGGCCGGTGGAGGCACGCCACATCGGCCCGCGCCGAAAACCCGCCAGCGGCACGAGCCGGTGCTGAGCGGTGGTCATTTCGATGGTGACGGCACGGACGATGATGAGCCGAGGCTGACCTGGGACGAGCCGGCGGTAGCCGAGGAGTCCGGGGAGTGCGCAGGCGTTGTGACCCCAGTGGCGAGTGAGGGTGCCGCTGTCTCGCAGATGGTTGAGGCCTCGGCGATGCCCCGGGATGCTGCGGCCCCACACCAGGTAGCACAGCCACCCGAGCCAGAGCCGGCGAGCGGCGATGATGAGTCGGAAGCGCCACGGGTAGCCACCGCGGAGCAGGCCAGGGACGCCGCCGAGGAGGAGGGCATGCGGCTATGGACCGTGGAGCACCTGCAGAGCCAGCGCCCAACACTGGATGATTTGCCCGAGCCCGATGGTGATCTGCCCAGCCTGCGCCTGCTGACTCCCCCGGAGCCACAGAAGCAGAACTATACCGGCGAGCAGCTGGCGGAAATGGCTGAGCTACTCGAAGTAAGGCTGCGCGAGTACGGGGTCAAGGCCGAGGTGGTGGAAACCTGGCCGGGGCCGGTAATCACACGCTTCGAGATCAAGCCGGCTGCCGGGGTAAAGGTTTCCAAGATCAGCAATCTGGCCAAGGACCTGGCACGTTCGTTGATGGTCAAGAGTGTGCGTGTGGTGGAGGTGATCCCCGGGCGGCCTACCGTCGGCATCGAGATCCCCAATCCCAACCGAGCGATGATTCGCCTGCGCGAGGTGATCGACTCAGATCGTTACCAGCAGGCCGACTCGGCGTTGACCCTGGCCCTGGGGCAGGATATTGGCGGCGGCCCTGTGGTGGCCAACCTGGGCAAGATGCCCCACCTGCTGGTGGCCGGTACCACCGGTTCGGGCAAGTCGGTAGGCGTCAACGCGATGTTGATCTCCATGCTGCTCAAGGCGACACCCGAGGAGCTGCGCCTGATCATGGTCGACCCCAAGATGCTCGAACTCTCGGTCTATGATGGCATTCCCCATCTGCTCGCCCCGGTGGTCACCGACATGAAGGAGGCCGCCAACGCCCTGCGCTGGTGCGTGGCCGAGATGGAGCGACGCTACAAGCTGATGGCCTCCATGGGGGTGCGCAATATCGCCGGTTTCAATGCCAAGCTCGACGAGGCGGAGCGTGCCGGTGCCCAGGTGGCGGATCCCCTGTGGGAGCCGCAGCCCTGGGAGATGCATGAGAGTCCACCGGTACTCGAGAAACTGCCCTATATCGTGGTGGTGATCGACGAGTTTGCCGACATGTTCATGATTGTCGGCAAGAAGGTCGAGGAGCTGATCGCACGGCTGGCTCAGAAGGCGCGAGCCGCCGGCATTCACCTGATTCTCGCCACCCAGCGCCCCTCGGTGGATGTGGTCACCGGCCTGATCAAGGCCAACGTACCGACGCGCATGGCCTTCCAGGTCTCCTCACGGGTCGATTCGCGTACCATCCTCGACCAGGGCGGCGCCGAGAACCTGCTGGGCCATGGCGATATGCTCTATTTGCCGGCAGGCTCGGGCATGCCGTCCCGTGTCCACGGCGCCTTTGTCGATGACGATGAGGTCCATCGGGTGGTGGAGGACTGGAAGCGTCGCGGTGAGCCCGTGTATATCGAAGAGATCCTCTCCGGTGGCGTCTCCGCCGACGCCCTGGCCGGACTGGAGTCCGAAGGTGGCGACGGTGACGACGCCGAGCAGGATGCGCTCTACGATGAGGCGGTGGCCTTCGTCACCGATTCACGACGCGCCTCCATCTCGGCGGTGCAGCGTCGCTTCAAGATCGGCTATAACCGTGCCGCTCGACTGGTGGAGGCGATGGAGATGGCAGGTGTGGTCTCCACCATGGGGACCAATGGTGCCCGAGAGGTGCTGGCGCCGCCGCCGGCGGGTGACTAATCAGTGTCTGCATACGGCGACGCTGGTGAAACACCGTGCAGCTATCGTGAAGGCACCGCCGGGGAGGCAACCCGGCGGCATGCCAGCGGTCTCAATGACAGGAATTCACCGGCACCGTTCAGGGAGATGCCCATGACCCTCAAGAAGAGCCTCGCCACCCTCGTCGTTGGTCTCGCCATGCCGCTATCGGCGCTGGCCAGCGAAGGCGCCGAGCGGCTCAGTCGTATACTGGAGCCGATGCAGACCTATGCGGCCACCTTCGAGCAGCAGATACTCGACGCCGGTGGTGAGCGGCTCCAGGAGGCGCGCGGAAGCATGTGGCTGTCGCGACCCGGCAGGTTCCGTTGGGAGGTAGACGCCCCTTACCAGCAGCTGGTGGTCTCTGATGGGGACGACGTGGTGCTCTATGACCCCGACCTGGAGCAGGCCACCGTGCAGGCACTCGACCAGCGTGTGACCCATACCCCGGCGCTGCTGCTCTCCGGTAGTGCCGATGAGCTGGTCGAGAGCTTCAACGTCACGCGTAGCCAACAGGGCAGCGCCGAGCGTTTTACCCTAATGCCCAGGGATCCCGATACCCTGTTCGAGGAGCTGGAGATGACCTTCCGCGGGGAGCGACTTGTCGGGCTGGAGATGACTGACAGCA
This sequence comes from Halomonas marinisediminis, assembly GCF_004347715.1. Lineage (NCBI taxonomy): Bacteria > Pseudomonadati > Pseudomonadota > Gammaproteobacteria > Oceanospirillales > Halomonadaceae > Halomonas > Halomonas marinisediminis. The sequence goes on from NZ_SLTR01000022.1 coordinate 48,729, forward strand.
CGGGGCAGCGCACCGCCATTGTCTTCCGTGATGTGCGCATGAACCAGAGCATCGATGATGGCCGCTTCGCCTTCGATATCCCTGACGGGACCGATGTGATTCGCGATACCCACTAACCCGACTTCGCCAGGCCAGGAGCTGTAAGCTGGAAGAGCGTCGCTTCGCTCCTGGAAGCTTGTAGAAAGGGCCTGACACGTTTGGCAGCGAACTCATGCTGCCTTCCAGCTTCCAGCTAGGTGTCGGTGCCGTCCGCCTCGGCATCGAGCTGCTCCCGCCAGGCCATGATCTGCGCATAGCGCTTCTCCTGACCGTACTCGGTGGGCCGATAGAAGTGCTCGCGAGGCGTCGCATCCGGCCAGCAGTCGTGACTGCTGCCGGCGGGGTAGCCGTGGGGCTCGTGGTGGGCATAGCGGTATCCCTGCCCATGACCCAGGGACTCCATCAGCTTGGTGGGGGCGTTGCGCAGATAACTCGGCACCTCGAGCCGGGGCTGGCTGGCGGCAAAGGCCTTGGCCTGGTGCCAGGCCCGGTCGATGGCGTTGCTCTTGGGGGCCACGGCGAGGTGGATGGCGGCATGGGCGATGGCCCGCTGTCCCTCGTAATCCCCCAGGCGCAGATAGGCGTCCCAGGCGGCCATGACCAGCGGCAGGGCGCGGGGGTCGGCGTTTCCCACATCCTCTGAGGCGATGGCGGTCAGCCGGCGGACCACATCCAGGGGGTCGCCGCCACCCTGGATAAAGCGTGCCATGTAGAGGAGGGCGGCATCCGGACGTGAGGAGCGCACCGACTTGTGGATCGCCGACAGCAGGTCGTAGAAGTGATCGCCCTGCTTGTCGAAGGCGCTGGCCTGGTACCCCAGTACCGCTTCCAGTGCTTCCCGGCGAAGTATCTCGCTGCCCTCCGGGCCGGCCTCGGTAAAGTCGCAGGCGCTCTCCAGCAGCCCCAGGGCGCGGCGAGCGTCGCCCGCGGCGGACCGGGCGAGGACCCTGAGTACATCGGGCTCGGGCCGGATTCGGCGTGTTCCCAGGCCTCTCTCCTCGTCGTCCAGGGCGCGCTGCAGCACCTCCATCAGCTCCTCCTCGGAGAGTGATGTCAGAATGTGCACCCGGGCCCGGGAGAGCAGGGCCGAGTTGACCTCGAAGGAGGGGTTTTCCGTCGTGGCGCCGATCAGCGTCAGCAGCCCCGATTCCACGTGAGGAAGCAGTGCATCCTGCTGGCTCTTGTTGAGACGGTGGATCTCATCGAGGAACAGCAGGGTCGCCAGCCCCTGAGCCTGGCGTGCCTGGGCGCGCTCCACTACGGCCCGGATCTCCTTGACGCCGGCCATCACCGCGGAGAGATGCTCGAGATCGGCACCCGACTCGACGGCCAGGATCTCCGCCAGGGTGGTCTTCCCGGTGCCTGGCGGCCCCCACAGGATCATCGAGCGCACAAGGCCACTCTCGGCCATGCGTCGCAGTGGCTTGCCGGGGCCCACCAGGGCCTGCTGGCCCACATAGTCGGCGAGGCCGCGCGGGCGCATGCGCCAGGCGAGGGGGGCGTCGTCGTCGCGGTCGCTTGCGAAGAGGTCCATGGCGTCTCCTTGCGTTGATGGGGAGGGGGCAGGTCGGCGTCACTCCTGCTAGAGTGGGGTAGCGTCGAGGGCGCCGAAGGGGCCTCGAGATGAACCTAGCCCCGGATGGCGTATCCAATGGAGAGTGCCTTCTCCCCAGGTTTCCTTCAGGAGGGCCCGACATGCCAATGTTGCCCCAGTTGCGTCAGGATCATGCCAATATGGCGCGCATGTTGCACGTTCTGCAGCTCAAGCAGAAGACCCTGGCGGCCGGCGAGCGTCCCAACTTTCAGCTGGTGCGCGAGGTCGTCGACTATATCCTCGATTACCAGGAGGGCTTTACCCAGCCTCTCGAAAAGGTCTGCACCGAGCGACTCATGGAGCTGGATCCTTCCAGTGTCGAGGTCACCGAACGCCTGGCTCGGGACTATCGGGCGCTGCAGTCGCGGCTCAAGCGGCTATCCAATGATATCGACATGATCCTGATGGATGCCGTGGTTCCCATGGAGCACTTCGCCGAGGATCTCAATGCCTACCTGAAGAGCCACCGTGCCTATCTTAGGGATGAGCGTGAGCGTCTGTTTCCGCTGATCCAGGAGAACTTCGATGACGCGGACCTCGAGGCCCTGGCGGCGGCGCTGCCCGAAGGCGCTCAGGCACAGGTCAAGCGCCTGGAGGAGGCCTATCCCGAGCTGTATGCCGAGCTGCGCGATGCTCCCGAGCCAGTAACCTGAATTTGGCATTCCCCTTGATAGGCCGGCCCTTGATAGGCCGGTGCTTCGGCTCATCCCCGCTGTGAGGTAGATGTGAGGTAGATGTGAGGTAGAATGGCCGGCATTTCAGCGGCCTCTCCCTTGCCATGTCCAGCCCGTTCCTGATATTTCCGCCATCACCCAGCTCCTGTTGTTGCCCCCCCCGGGCGACGGGGGGGGGCTGATGGCGGGACCGATTCTGGTGTTCGATTCCGGAGTAGGCGGACTCTCGGTCGTGGCCGCATTGCGGGCGCGGATGCCCCACGCGGCCCTGGCCTACGCCTGTGACAATGCCATGCTGCCTTATGGGCGTCGTCAGGATGCCTGGCTCGTGGAGCGTATTCTGGCGGTGTGCGAGGCGGCCGTGGCGGCCAGTCGCTGTGCGGCCCTGGTGGTGGCCTGCAATACCGCCAGCACCCTGGCGCTGGATGCCTTGCGTGAACATCTGAGGGTACCGGTGGTGGGAACGGTACCCGCCATCAAGCCGGCAGCCATGGTCAGCCGAAGTCGCCATATCGGGCTCTTGGCCACCAGTGCCACGGTAGCGCGCCCCTATACACTCCGCCTGATCGAAACCTTCGCCGCTGATTGTCGAGTCAGGCGAGTCGCGGCGGACCCCCTGGTGCGCGAGGCGGAACGTTACCTGGCCGGAGAGTTGCCCGACAGCGCTGTGATCGCCTCGGCCCTGGCCCCGCTGTGGGAGGAGCCCGAGCTCGATACCGTGGTGCTGGGCTGCACCCACTTCCCGCTGCTGCGCGATCTCCTGTCGGCCGCCGCGCCGCGTGCGGTGAGCTGGGTCGACTCCAGCGATGCCATCGCCCGGCGCACGGCCCAGGTGGCATCGGACGTGGCACTCGGGAGTGGCCCGGGGCAGAGCTTTGCCAGCGCCCCCGACATGCCCCTGGCCGGGGTCCTGTCGCGATTCGGCTTCAGCGGCCCGCGGCCACTTGCGCTTGGCTGATCATCCACGCCCAAAACGTCTTTACCTTTCAATCATTTACATCCTTACTTATCTGGAGGCTTCGTGGCCATTCCTGTCGTCGACCCCGACCGCTACGACCAGCAGCTCGAAGCGAAACGCGAGCGTATCGTCCGAGACTTTTCCCGCTTCGCACCGCCGGCACTCGAGGTCTACCCTTCGCCGCCGAGCCACTATCGCCAGCGCTGCGAGTTTCGCATCTGGCACCAGGGCGATGACCTCTTCTACGCCATGTTCGAAATTCAAGCGTCCGAGGAGGACGCCGAGAATCCCAAGAAAAGGAAGAAGACGGTCATCCGCCTGGATGACTACCCGGTCGCCAGCCGGCAGATCAACGACCTCATGCCGCGCCTGCTCGATGCCATTCGTGACAACGACCCGCTGCGCCGCCGGCTGTTTCAGGTCGAGTTCCTCACCACCCTCTCCGGCGAGGCGCTGGTGACGCTGATCTACCATCGCCAGCTGGACGACGCCTGGGAGGCCGAGGCGCGTCGTCTGCAGGAGCGCCTCGGGGTAATGATCATCGGTCGTGCCCGCAAGCAGCGCTGGGTGCTTGAGCGTGATCATGTCTGGGAGCGTCTCGAGGTGGAAGGGCGTGAGTTCGTCTATCAGCAGGTGGAGAACAGCTTTACCCAGCCCAATGCACAGATCTGCCGCTCGATGCTGGCCTGGGCGCGGGACGTGACGCGGGGCAGCGAGTCCGCAGACCTGGTGGAGCTCTACTGCGGCAACGGCAACTTCACGGTGGCGCTGGCCGAGAACTTCCGGCGCGTGCTGGCCACGGAGATCTCGCGCACCTCGGTGGCCAGCGCCAGGCAGAATCTGGCCGCCAATGGTATCGACAACGCCACCGTGGGGCGCATGTCGGCCGAGGAGTTCGCCGCGGCCTTGAGGGGAGAGAAGGGAGGGCGTCGGGTCGCCGAGTGGGCGCTCGATGACTATGCCTTCAGCACCGTGCTGGTCGACCCGCCTCGCGCCGGTCTCGACGATGCCAGCTGCCGCCAGCTGAGCGGTTATTCGCGTATCGTCTATATTTCATGCAATCCGGAGACATTGGCGAGCAATCTGGAGCGCCTGACCGAGACCCATCGAATCACGCGATTCGCGCTGTTCGACCAGTTTCCCTGGACCCACCACTGCGAGTGCGGTGTGCTGCTCGAGCGACGCGACTGACGAACTCGCGACGCCTCAGCGTAATGCATTTTCGACATGCTCCATGAGCAGATCATCAAGTGACTAGGTCGCACTCCGGGTGTCGCGTAAGCTGACGACAGGGCCCCACTGGGGTCGTGTCGAACACTTCCCGGCCGCAGGAGCGGCCGCCGGTAGCCGAGGTGATGGATGCAGCACGTTGCGAATGACGAAGCCAGACAGGATCTGCTAAAGCAGCTTGATGAGCGCCTGAGCGCCAAGCTGGATGCCGCCAAGGCGGAGGCGGTAGGGGCCTTCGCCGCATACTTCTATGCTGCGGTTCCGCTGGATGACCTGGAGGATCGCCGGCTCGACGATATCTACGGCGCGACCCTCTCGGTGTGGCACTTCCTGCAGCAGTTCAACCCGGCCGAGCCCAAGGTGCGGGTCTTCAATCCGGACTTCGAGGAGCATGGCTGGCAGTCACCGCACACCTTCGTGGCGGTGCTGCACGAGGACATGCCTTTCCTGGTCGACTCGGTGCGCATCGAGCTCAATCGCCGTGGCATGACCGTGCACGCCATCCATAATGCCGTGCTGGCGACGGAGCGGGATCGCGGCCACCGCCTGCTGTCGGTGACCTCGCCCAAGGACAGCGCGGCCCCGGCCCAGCGCGAGTCGCTGATCGTTATCGAGATCGACCGTCACTCCGATAGCGATGAGCTGCAGGAGATGCAGGCCAGCCTCGAGGAGGTGCTGGTCGATGTGCGTACCGCGGTGGCTGACTTCGACCCGATGCGTGCCAAGGTCGAGGAGGCGCTGTCGGAGCTGCGCACCTGCTGCCCGCCGCAGACGGACCCGGATGACCATGCCGAGGCAATCACCTTTCTGGAGTGGATGCTCGAGGACAATTTCACCTTCCTGGGCTATGACACCTACTCGGTGAAGGGGACGGCGGACAAGGAGACTCTCGAGAAGGAGAAGGGGAGCGAGCTTGGCGTCTTTCGTCTCGACCAGCCACGCTACCGGGAGCGTATCCGCACCGAGCTTGGCATCGAGAATGGCCACTATGTGCTGGTGCCGGAGCTGCTGACCTTCTCCAAGAGCGCCCACCACGCCAGGATTCATCGTCCCACCTATCCCGACTATATCTCCATCGATCGCTATGACGAGCAGGGGCGCCTGATCGGTGAGCATCGCTTCCTGGGGCTGTTCACGGCCACCGTCTACAACGAGTCGCCGCGCAACGTGCCGATCCTGCGGCGCAAGCTCAAGGCGGTGATGGAGATCGCCGGCTTCAGCCCCAAGGGGCACAACGGCAAGCAGCTGCTGCAGATTCTCGAGGTCTACCCCCGCGATGATCTCTTCCAGATCGATACCGAGGAGCTGGCGCAGACGGCGCTGGGAATCCTCAGCATTCGCGAGCGTCGTCGCGTCCGGTTGTTCGTGCGCGAGGATCTCCCCGGTCGCTTTTACTCCTGCCTGATCTTCGTGCCCCGGGATGTGTTCTCCACCGAGCTGCGTCTGCGCATTCAGGAGATGCTGTGCGAGGAGCTCGACGCCACCTTCGGCGATTTCAACACCTATCTCTCCGAGTCGGTGCTGGCACGCATCCAGTTTATCCTGCGCTTCAAGGGCGACCGTCCGGTCGAATACGAGATCAAGCGTCTCGAGACCAAGCTGGCCAAGCTGGCGCGCAACTGGCGTGATGATCTGCACAACGCCTGTATCGATGGCTTCGGCGAAGAGCAGGCCAACCGCCTGATGGACCGATTCCGCGATGCCTTCCCGGCCAGCTACCGCGACGACTTCAGCGCACGTACCGCGGTCTATGATCTGCACCATATTGGTGAGCTCGACGAGGGGGAGCCATTGGCGCTGTCGCTCTACCGGCTGGTGGAGGAGGAGGGCAGCGGGGTCAATCTCAAGCTGTTCCATCGTGGCGCCCCGATTCCGCTCTCCGATGTGCTGCCGATGATGGAGAACCTGGGGTTAAGGGTGCTCGGCGAGCGTCCCTACGAGATCGGCGCCCGGGATTCCAGCTACTGGATCCATGACTTCAACCTCGAGCATCACACCAGTACCGAGGTCAACCTCCAGGAGATGCGCGAGCCCTTCTGCGAGGCCTTTCTGCGTATCTGGGCAGGAGAGGCGGATAACGACGCCTTCAACCGCCTGATCATCGGCGCCAATCTCGACTGGCGTGAGGTGGCGATGCTGCGGGCCTATGCCCGCTACCTCAAGCAGATTCGCTTCGGGGTCTCTCAGGACTACATGGCCAATACCCTGGCCAGCCATCCGGAAATCACCCGCGAGCTGGTGACGCTGTTTGAGCTGCGCTTCGACCCCGCCGACCGTCCCGGCGAGGGTGAAGAGGAGGCCTGCGTAGAGCGCATTCAGCGGCTTCTCGACGATGTGGCCAGCCTCAATGATGACCAGCTGCTGCGTCGTTACATGGAGCTGATTCTGGCTACCCTGCGCACCAACTACTACCAGCGACGCGAGGATGGTGGCGTCAAGGACTATATCGCGGTCAAGCTTGAGCCCTCGAGAGTCACCGGCATGCCCAAGCCGCGTCCCGCCTTCGAGATCTTCGTCTGCTCGCCGCGGGTCGAGGGGGTACACCTGCGCGGTGGCAAGGTGGCCCGGGGCGGGCTGCGCTGGTCGGACCGCCACGAGGACTTCCGTACCGAGGTGCTGGGGCTGGTCAAGGCCCAGCAGGTCAAGAACTCGGTGATCGTGCCGGTGGGTGCCAAGGGCGGGTTTGTCTGCAAGCGGCTGCCCGAGGGCGACCGCGAGGCCTTTCAGCGCGAAGGGGTCGAGTGCTACAAGACCTTTATCCGGGCGCTGCTCGATGTGACCGACAACCTCAAGGGCGGTGACGTCGTGCCGCCGCGTGACGTGGTGCGTCATGACGGCGATGACGCCTACATGGTGGTGGCCGCCGACAAGGGAACCGCCACCTTCTCGGATATCGCCAACGAAATCTCTGCCGAGTATGACCACTGGCTGGGGGATGCCTTCGCCTCCGGCGGTGCCAATGGCTACGATCACAAGAAGATGGGAATCACCGCCAGGGGGGCCTGGGAGTCGGTCAAGCGTCACTTCCGGGGCCTGGGCGTGAATACCCAGGAGGACGAGTTCAGCGTGGTGGGCATCGGCGACATGGGCGGCGATGTCTTCGGCAACGGCATGCTGCTGTCGGACAAGATTCGACTGGTGGGCGCCTTCAACCACCTGCATATCTTCGTCGACCCCGAGCCCGACGCGGCGGCCACCTTCGCCGAGCGCAAGCGCCTGTTCGAGATGCCTCGTTCCAGCTGGGCAGACTTCGATGTCTCGCTGATCTCCGAGGGGGGCGGGGTCTTCAAGCGCAGCGCCAAGTCGATCCCCATCTCCAGGCAGATGAAGTCGCGGTTCGGCATCCGTGAGGAGAGACTCTCCCCCAACGAGCTGATCAGCGCCATGCTCAAGTCCGAGGTGGACCTGATTTGGAACGGTGGTATTGGTACCTACGTCAAGGGTAGTGACGAGACTGATGCCCAGGTGGGCGACAAGGCGAACGATGGCCTGCGGATCGATGGCCGTGAGCTCAACTGTCGAGTGGTGGGCGAGGGTGGCAACCTCGGCATGACCCAGCGTGGTCGCATGGAGGCCGCCGCCCGGGGCGTGCGCATCAATACCGACTTCATCGACAACGCCGGCGGGGTCAACTGCTCCGACCACGAGGTCAATATCAAGATCCTGATCGATGAGGTGGTCAAGCGCGGCGACATGACCGAGAAGCAGCGCAACCAGCTGCTCGCCGACATGACTGACGAGGTCAGTGAGCTGGTGCTGCTCGGCAACTATCGCCAGACCCAGGCGCTCGACCTCGCCGAGTTGCTGTCGAAGCAGGGGGTTGGCCCCTTCCGGCGCTTCATCAGCGAACTGGAGGCCGCCGGTCAGCTCGATCGTGAGCTGGAGTTCCTGCCCGCCGATGAGGAGCTCCAGGAGCGGGCCGCCAATCAGCAGGGCATGCTGCTGCCCGAGCTGGCAATGCTGATCTCCTATGCCAAGAGTGTGCTCAAGGATGATCTGATCGTCTCGGACGTTCCCGACGACCCGGTCATCGAGCGTTATGTCGAGCGCATCTTCCCGCGGGTACTGGTGGAGCGCTATCGCGACGAGATGTACGAGCACCGTCTCAAGCGCGAGATCGTTGCCACCCAGCTGGCCAACGATCTGGTCGATCACATGGGTGTCGTTTTCGTGCGCCGATTGATCGACTCCACCGGGGCCGGTCGAGCCGAGATCGCCCGGGCCTACGTCATCGCGCGAGAAGTGTTCGGGCTGGACGAGATCTGGACGCAGATCGAGGCGCTGGACAACCGGGTGCCCAGCGGCGTGCAGTACGCCATGATGCTTGACCTGATGCGACTGATCCGTCGCGCGACACGCTGGTTGCTGCGCAGTCGCACCGGCCTCGATACTCGCCAGTGCATCGACTTCTTCGCGCCGCGCCTGGTGGCGATCCGCGATGGCATCGGTGAGCGCCTCAGCGGCGAGGAGCGAGAGTCCTGGGAGGCGCGTCGAGGCGAGTTGGTGGAGGCCGGAGTACCGGAATCCCTGGCGGCCAATGTGGCCGCCGCCGGTAGCCTCTATGCGGGGCTTGGCATCATCCAGGCCGCCCGCCAGACCGACGTCGCACCCGAGCAGGTGGCCGAGGTCTTCTATGCGATCGGCAACCGTCTGCAGCTCCCCTGGATGATCCGCCGGATCACCGAGCTGAAGGTGCGGGACAGCTGGCAGGCCCAGGCCCGCGAGACCTTCCGTGACGATATCGACCGCCAGCAGCTGGCGTTGACCGTCAGTGTGCTGCAGATGGAGGAGGGAGCCGATGACTCCTCCGCTCGGGTCGAGCAGTGGCTCGAGCGGCACGATGCCATGCATGCACGCTGGTGCCGCCTGATCGAGCAGGTCGGCAGCGGCGGACAGGGCGGTTTCCCGCTGTTTGCCGTGGCGGTTCGCGAGCTGGTGGACCTGGCCGAGAGCAGCCGCGACTCCTGAGACACACCTTCACCCACCGCAACCGAGAGACCCCGCCATCAGGCGGGGTCTCTCGTTATGGTGCGCCAGGCATGGCGCGCAGCGCCTTGACTGGCGCTGTTCCCGAGGGTGGTGCCTCGGGAT
>NZ_SLTR01000185.1:0-319 GCF_004347715.1 Halomonas marinisediminis
CCCGAGAATTGTAGGTGAAACAGGAGGTAAAGATTTTGTTTGGATGCACCCTTCTGCTGATGCCAAACAAGTAGCAACAGCTTTGTCAAGAGGAGCCTTTGAATATCAAGGTCAAAAATGTTCTGCAGCTTCACGTGCTTACATTCCTAAAAGCAAATGGAATGAAGTTCAAAAATTAGTAAAGGCTGATTTAGCCACAATGAAAATGGGTAGCCCTGAAGATACTTCTAACTTTATCAATGCTGTTATTGACAAAAAAGCTTTTGATAGGGTAACTAGCTATATAGATGCTGTAAAAAGCGATAGTGATGCTGAAATT
>NZ_SLTR01000186.1:0-319 GCF_004347715.1 Halomonas marinisediminis
TTATTGTTGACGGGGAAGAGGGAGCGGCCAGAGTAGCAGAGTTAAATATACTTCCTGTTTCGGGGCCTGTTGATCCTGATCAGTATATTGCTAATTCAGTGGATATTTATTATTTGTCCGCAGGTTCAGAGTTTTTACTGTTTCACGGTGAGGTGGAATTACCTACATATGATATTGGGACGGGGCTTTTGTCTTTGGTTTGTACAGATGCTTTTCAAAGCTTTATCGATCGCACGACTTTGGATCAAGCGCTAGCGCTGACGGGCGGTAAATGGCATAAGTCCGTTTTTGGTGAGCCTGATAGTAATGCCCAGTACAT
>NZ_SLTR01000187.1:0-319 GCF_004347715.1 Halomonas marinisediminis
TAAAGTATTTCGAAATTCTTTCTATATCTTTTGTAGTAAACAAAGGCCCTGTAGTTTTACAACAATTCGCACAGGTTAAACAATCTGTTTGCTGAAATTCCTCTTCATGCAAGTCCTGCATGATATAATCTAGGTTTTTGGGTGTCTTCTTTTTTAGCTTAGTAAAAAAGGTTTTGTTTTCCTTATGCTTATCTTTGGCAAGCTTTGGGAGTTGCTTTAGAAATTCTTCCATAAAACAAAAATAGTATTTTTGAAACACTTTGACTATGCTAGTTGCTACAATAAGCATAATTTTGAAACCAGACTGCAGAACAAAAAT
>NZ_SLTR01000188.1:0-318 GCF_004347715.1 Halomonas marinisediminis
GCTGAGAACGCGGCGCATGCGGCCTATGCCGGTATCCGTACTGTCACGCCCAAGACCCGCGACGGTATGGTTGAAGCCTTGCGGGTTCTCAAGGTCAGGGAAAACGCATGAAAGCTTTCAGACCGCGAGGATGTCAGCAAGATATGTCTCAACCAGTGCCGCTTTCTTCTGTTTCCGCCGAATTCCGCCTTTGAAAGATTTCTCTCCTTTCAGGTAATTCAGCGCAATATGCCGGACCCTGGCGAGATTTTCCGCCGCCTGTCCGCGATGGATTTTGCAGGCATCCTCACGAAGCGCCACGTCCAAGGACCAGTGAAG
>NZ_SLTR01000189.1:0-318 GCF_004347715.1 Halomonas marinisediminis
CGCAGGGCATCCTTGAACTCGAAGGCCACCGGCGCCGCCTGCCCGATCCGGAGCCAGGTCGCGGTCACGTCCCCCTGCGTGGCCCCGACCCAGTCGGCCCGCCCGAGGCGCACCGGCTGATCCTGCCAACGCCCCTCGACCCCGTAGCCGGGCACTTCGCGCAACTCGGTGACCTCTGCGCTGGCCCCACCTGCGTCGGTGGCGGCAATCGCCCGCGCCAGCGGGTGCGCGGACCCTTGCGCGAGCGCCCGGGCAACCGCAAGGTCCCGGGCCGCGATCCGGTCGGCATTCTCCAGAATCGGCTGGCCCAGGGTCAGG
>NZ_SLTR01000190.1:0-318 GCF_004347715.1 Halomonas marinisediminis
AGATATAAAGAAGTCTAATAAACTCAAACCATCGCAAACTCAAAATTTTAAAAAGCCAACTACCTTTTAATTGAACGAATACACTTATGGTTTTTCTTCTTTAATTGGCACAAATATTTCTGTACGTAAATTTGCAGGGTTTGCCGTGTTTGATGGTGTATTTAAATATACTTCTATTGCCGGAGCAATTTCTAGCTGTTCTAAATTATTATCTCCAATATACTTATAAGCAGTATTCCAAGCTTCTTTTGAATTTTTATAATCACCTTTTAAAGTAGTTTTTACCGCAATAAAAGGTTTTAGAAATCCTGTTAAAAT
>NZ_SLTR01000191.1:0-318 GCF_004347715.1 Halomonas marinisediminis
TGCTGCAGAAGGTTCCGGAGGTCCTGAGCGGCGCGGAGGAACCGACGATCCTGCCTGAAGGAACCATCCGTTACGCCCACGCCGGCCTCCACCATCTTCTTGGCGTTGGCGGGCAACTTCGCCTGCAGGTTCTGCAATCGGATCCCGACGATGATGCGCTTGTGGCGATCATCCCTCTCGATCAGGAAGGCTTTACGCGTCTCGACGCTGTCTTTCGCTTGCTTGCGCAACTTCACGGCAGAGTGGTTCCTGACGACAAACGTCTCACCCGCCAGAAGCGACTACGTGCCAAACGCATGTTGCAGGCGTATGATGGGC
>NZ_SLTR01000192.1:0-317 GCF_004347715.1 Halomonas marinisediminis
GTGATGCTCGCAAACAAGGAGAGGTCAACTTTCGCGGTTGGTTCGTGGCAGTACTCGTCCTTCGTTCGGAAGCCGATGAACGCTTCCGCTTTGGCCGATCCGGACGAGATCAGCACGTGGTCGGCTTCGAACAGAAAAATGGTGCGGAGTTCGTCGAGCATTTGGGCTTGGGTAAAGCGGGCCATCGTCTATTCCTTACATGCGAAATGAAGTGCATGTACGCATGTCTATCCAATCTTGCCATTCGAAGTCAAGCCAATATGCAAACAAAATCGCATAATTTATGTATTAACTTGACAGATAAAGGTTTTTTGGAG
>NZ_SLTR01000193.1:0-317 GCF_004347715.1 Halomonas marinisediminis
CCCGTTCGAGGATGCTGGCCGCGATCGGCATGGCGATCATGTTCACAAGGAAGATCGGCAGGGCGGCGTCGGCCAGGAACAGGGTGCGCGCGGCCTCCGGCAGGATCAGGGCGGCGACCAGGTGTGCGGACATCAGGAGCGCCAGCGACAGCAGGGCGAGGATGCCGCGCCGCTCCGCCCCCTTGGTCTTGCGCGCCCAGTAGATCCCGGCGGCCAGTGCGAGGACCATGCCGAGTGCTCCGGCCCACATGCCGACGCCCCCCACATAGAGCCGAGTCGCCACGGTCACGGACAGGCAGGCAGCCCCCCCGCGCACG
>NZ_SLTR01000023.1:0-57313 GCF_004347715.1 Halomonas marinisediminis
GCCGTAAGCCGTAAGCCGTAAGCCGTAAGCCGTAAGCCGTAAGCCGTAAGCCGTAAGCCGTAAGCAACACAGCATGACGTCATGACATGAATAGCAAAGCCCCACGATCGTATGATCCGTGGGGCTCTTTTCTTATAGCTTACAGCTTAAGGCTTGCAGCTCCTGAGCCGGCTCAGGAGTGGACCTTGGGCGGCTCGACCTCGAGCTTCTGGGCGGCGATCACCGCCTGGGTGCGCGAGTGCACACCGAGCTTGCGCAGGATGGCGGTGACGTGAGCCTTGATGGTGGCCTCCGAGACATTGAGCTCATAGGCGATCTGCTTGTTGAGCAGCCCCTCGGTCAGCATGTTGAGCACCCGGAACTGCTGGGGCGTCAGCGAGGCGATGGCCTCGGCGAAGCGGGTCTCCTCCTCGTCGGCATCGCCGATGACATCGGCCAGCTCCGCCGGCAGCCACACCTCCCCGTCGAGAATCTCGCCTACCGCCTCGGCAATCAGCTGAAGAGAGGAGGACTTGGGAATGAATCCCGAGGCACCGTAGTCGATGGCGCGACGAACCACATGGGGCTCATCGCTGCCCGAGACCACCGCCACCGGGATATCCGGGGTCTGACCACGCAGCTGGATAAGCCCCGAGAAGCCGTGGGCCCCCGGCATATGCAGGTCGAGCAGGATCAGGTCGGCGTCGGGGTGGCGGGTCACCACCTCGGCCGTTGCCTCCATGGTATCGGACTCGACGATCTCGGCCTGGGGCGCCAGCTGCCGTAGTGCCTGGGTCAGGGCTGCACGGAACAGCGGATGGTCATCGGCAACGATGAATTTCTGGGCAAAGGCCATGGATTCTCCTCCGGTTCCTCTGGCAGCGGGTCAAGGGCCGCCACTCGGGCTCATCTGCGTTTCATCGCATGTTACCCCATGGTAGCGGGGTTCCCCAAGCGCCACACGAATATTGTCGACAACTCTTCCCCAACTCGAAAAGAAGCCGACCCCTCGGGGCCGGCTCGGTGGTTCATATGGTGTCGGCTGGGTCGCAATGCCTCAGCGGTTGGCGCGATGCTCGATCAGCTCATCGACAACACTCGGATCCGCCAGGGTACTGGTGTCACCCAGGCCATCGGTCTCGTTGGCGGCGATCTTGCGCAGGATACGCCGCATGATCTTGCCTGAGCGGGTCTTGGGCAGGTCGGCGGCCCACTGAATGACGTCGGGAGAGGCGATGGGGCCGATCTCGGTGCGAATCCACTTGACGAGCTCCTTCTGCAACTCCTCGCTGGGCTCGTGTCCTTCGGTGAGGGTCACGTAGATGTAGATTCCCTGCCCCTTGATATCGTGGGGGAAGCCGACCACCGCCGCCTCGGCGACTGCATCATGGGCCACCAGCGCCGATTCGATCTCGGCCGTCCCCATTCGGTGGCCGGAGACGTTGAGCACATCATCGACACGACCGGTGATCCAGTAGTAGCCATCCTCGTCGCGACGGCAGCCGTCCCCGGTAAAATACATCCCGGGGTAGGTGGAGAAGTAGGTCTGGGTGAAGCGTTCGTGATCCCCCCAGATGGAGCGCGCGATGCCCGGCCAGGAGTCGAGAATCACCAGGTTACCCTCGGCCGCCCCCTCCAGCAGGTTGCCATCGTTATCGACGATCCCCGGTCGTACACCGAACAGCGGAAGCGTGGCGGAGCCGGGCTTGAGGTCGGTGGCACCGGGCAGCGGCGCGATCAGGATGCCGCCATTTTCGGTCTGCCACCAGGTATCAACGACCGGACACCTGGAGTTCCCGATCACGCGGTAGTACCACTCCCATGCCTCGGGGTTGATGGGCTCACCCACCGAACCGAGCAGACGCAGGCTCTCCCGAGTGCTCGAGGCCATGACATCATCGCCATGGGCGCGCAGGGCACGAATCGCGGTGGGGGCGGTATAGAGGATATTGACCTGGTGCTTGTCGACGATCTCCCCCATCCGGCCGGGTGTCGGATAGTTGGGCACCCCCTCGAACATCAGGGTAGTACCACCATTGGCAAGCGGTCCGTAGACGATATAACTGTGCCCGGTGACCCAGCCCACATCGGCGGTGCACCAGTAGATATCGCCGTCGTGATAGTCGAAGACATACTGGTGGGTCAGGGAGACGTAGGTCAGGTAGCCGCCGGTGGTGTGCTTCATGCCCTTGGGGGCACCGGTGGAGCCGGAGGTATAGAGGATGAACAGCGGATCCTCGGCCCCCATCTCCTCGGCGGCACACTCGGTGGGCTGGCCGTCGACCTGCTCGTGGTACCAGAGATCGCGCCCCTCGTGCCAGTCAATTTCGCCCCCGGTGCGCTTGACCACCAGCACCTTCTCGCAAACCTCGGCGCCCTGGCGGGTGAGGGCCGCATCGACATTATCCTTGAGCGGCACCTGCTTGCCGCCCCGCACGGACTCATCGGCGGTGATGATCAGCTTGGACTGCGCCCCGATCACGCGCTGGGCCACGGCATCCGGAGAGAAGCCGCCGAACACCACCGAGTGCACCGCCCCGATACGCGCACAGGCCAGCATGGCCACGGCTGCCTCGGGGATCATCGGCATGTAGAGCGTGACCACATCCCCCTTGCCGATGCCAAGCGCCTTGAGGGCATTGGCCAGCTGGCAGGTTCTGGCATGCAGCTCACGATAGGTGATGTTCTGGGACTCGCTGGGGTCGTCGCCCTCCCAGATGATGGCGGTCTGATCCCCCCGCGTCTCCAGATGACGATCGAGACAGTTGGCGCTGGCATTGAGGGTCCCGTCCTCGAACCAGCGGATATCGACGTTCCTGGGATCCAGAGAGGAGTGCTTGATCTTGGTCGGCGCCTTGATCCAGTCGAGGCGCTTGGCCTGCTCCGCCCAGTAGCCTTCGGGATCCTCGATCGACTGGCGATAGAGCGCCTCATATTTTGCCTTGTCGATCCAGGCATTCTTCGCCAGCGCCTCGGGAACCGGGTAGGTGTTCTTGTGCAGCTCCGTCATACAAAAGACCTCTTGATCAGGGAGAGAGTCGGGCGAACCGTCTCCAATCGCATGCGAGTTGGGCGTGCCGGCTCCATGAAAACCACTTCCAGCATATAGGTCTCGGCGCGGCCTTCCATTTAGACCTTGGTAGAAATAAAAAACCCTTTAATTACATTGGCTTAACTTAAAGTTTTGGACGATCAACCCGAAAGATAGACCAACGTCTGAGCACAGTGGCGACAGCGATATACCCGTCCGCCACGTACCAGGGCATGACGCCGAGGCGTGAAGCGATGCTCACGACAAGCACAGGCATAGCGATGGGGAGCGGGGCTCGCCCGTCCGGTATCGAAGCGATGGGTGGTGCGCGGCTCGAGCCCAAAGAGACGACGCATCACTGTCTGCCATTCCCGGCCGTGAGGCCGTGCCCGTCGGCCATCCTTCAGGTGATGAACCAGCCAGTGGGCCATCTCGTGAGGCACCACCTCGACCAGAAATTCGACACGATTCTCGGCATACAGCACCGGGTTGAAGCGAAGCCCACCGCGACCGAAGTGCGCCTGACCCGCACTTCTGCCGCGCAGATCGAGCCACACCCGGGGCCTGGGCAATTCGGGGTGGACCTCGCGGCACAGCGAATAGGCCTCCTCGACCCGCTCCTTCAGGGCGCACGCGAGATCAGGCTCAGCCAGGGAGGCCAATGTTTCGGGGTCGGGGTGGGGCAATGCGGCATGCTTCATGAGTGATAGAATGGCGCCTTGTCCCCGGAGCGTAAAGCCCCTGGCTACCAGCCTAAGCCCGTGAATCAGCGTGAGAGAGCCACGATGTCCGACACCCCACTGCCCGAACCCCTGCTCGACGATGACCAGCTCGACCGTCTCGACGATTTCCTGGCCTCGGAGCGGGTTTCCGAGGATGCCCTGGACCTGATCGGCACCCATGGCTTTCTGGTAGCCCTGGCCGTCAGTCCTCGTGAAGTGCCGCCGGCGACCTGGGTGGCGGAGCTGTTTCAGGGGGAGCCATCCTTCACCGACGACGGTGAGCGCGAGTCGATCCTCGGGCTGCTGGAGCAACTGCGTCATAACGCCATCGTCGCTCTGGAGCAGGGTCTGCTGCCGGAGCTGCCCTTCGAGCTGAGCCTGGATGATATCTCCCCGGAGGAGACTCCCATCGGCGACTGGTGTGCCGGCTTCATGGAGGGGGTATTCCTCGATGAGCCTGGCTGGTTCGAGGAGGACGAGGAGGCCGCCGCCACCCTGTTGCTGCCCTTTATGGCGCTCTCGGGGCTGTTCGACGATGAGCCGGACATGGCCGAGTTCACGACCGATACCGCCCGGCTAGAGGGGCTCGTCCGCCAGCTGCCGGAGCTGGTGCTGGACCTCTACCTTCACTATCGCGTCCCCCCGGAAACCCCCAAGCCGATGCCACGCAAGAAGAAGCCCGCCGGTCGCAGAAAAGGCAGTAAGCGACAGCCGTAAGCCGTAAGCCGTAAGCCGTAAGCCGTAAGCCGTAAGCCAGCTGTCGACGCCAAGCCCAGCGGCAAGGGGTTTTCTTATAGCTTAAAGCTTATAGCTTACAGCTCCGGGCGCAGCTCGGCCGGGGTTTTCTTACAGCTTAAAGCTTATAGCTCCCGGGGAAGCCGGGCTATTTGAGCCGGGTCAGCATGCCGTCGAGGGTGCCGAACAGCCACTCCTTGAGGCGCTGCAACAGGGGGCGCCGTGACCACATCCGGGGCTCGATCTCGTGACTATCGGCGAAGTGCTGCTCGAACAGCAGCGCCACTTCGCCGGCAAAACGCCGATCACTCACCTCCTGGTTGGCCTCAAGGTTCCAGTGCAGGCTCCAGTGGTCGAAGTTGCAGGACCCCAGACTGACCCAGTCATCGACCAGCGAGAACTTGGCATGGATAAAGGTCGGCTGGAACTCATGGATATGCACCCCGGCCTTGAGCAGACGACCGTAGAAACGCTGCCCTGCATAGCGTACCCCAGGGTGGTCATGGCGCTTGCCGGGCAGCAGCAGGCGTACCTCGACGCCCCGGCGCGCCGCCCGTGCCAGACGCAGGCGCAGGCTGAAGGTGGGCGCGAAATAGGGGGTGCAGATCCAGATGCGCTGACGAGCGGATGCCACACGATCATGCAACGAGTGGCGAATCGCCTGGTAGCGGTAACCCTGGCCACAGATCGCCCGACCGCGCATGCCGCGATAACCGCTCTCCGCATGAGCCGCGGTGGAGAGTCCGCGCACCAGCGACGCGGGACCTCGGCCCCGTGTGAGGGGAGAGTCCCACAGGCGGCAGAACAGACGTACCCAGTCGGCCACCACGGGCCCCTGGATACGCACCGCCACCTCGTACCAGGCATCGAGAAACTCGTCCACGGCTCCGAAACCGCCGGTAAAGGCGACCCGACCATCGACGACCACCAGCTTGCGGTGGTCGCGAGTCAGGTTTCGGGTCAGGGAGTGCAGCCCCAGCGGATTGAAGAAACGCAGGGCAACCCCGCCCTCCTGCAGGCGCTCGCGATCATGACGGGAAAGGCCCATGGCGCCATAGCCGTCGAGCAGTAGCAGTACCGTCACACCGCGCTGGGCGCTACTGACCAGGGCATCGATCAGGGCCGTGGCCAGCCGTCCCGACTCCATCAAGTAGAGCTCGATCAGTATCGAGGCGCGTGCCTGCTCGATGGCCTCAAACATGGCTGGAAGGAAGCGGCTCGCCTCCGGCAGCAGTTCGAAGTGGTTGCCGTCTCGCCAGTTCCCGTGCATGGCCATATCCCTGTCCGCGTCACTACATCCCCTCCTGAAACGGGTGCCGTGGCACCGAGTCGCCACTGACCCGAGGCCTCGCGACGACTATACTGGCCTTTCCTTCTTCTTTCCTGCGTCCGAGGCAAACGGATGGCCTTGCTGCACACCCTGACCACTCCCCTGCGTGCGGTGATGACCCGCATGATCGCCGCCTGGGTCCGGCCGCGTCTGATCGAGCCGCCTCCCGCCGAACTGGGGATCGCCGCCGAGCTGCCGGTATTCTATGTACTGCCTCGCACCGCCTGGAGCGATACCTGGCTGCTCGGCTCCCTCACCTCCCGCCATGGCCTGCCCGCCGCCGACAGCCGCCGCCGCTTCTCGGGCCTGAATCTCCCTGGCTGTCTGGCACTGCCACGCCGACGCCAGCGTCATACCGCGGGCCACGCGCCCCCCTTCGAGGGGCTGATCGAACGCCTCGAGGCCGATCCGGCGCTTGCGGTGCAGCTGGTGCCGGTCAGCATCTTCTGGGGGCGTGCTCCCGGCAAGCGATTCGGCTTCTGGCGCATGGTCGCCGCCGACAGCTGGCAGCTGACCGGACGCCTGCGCCGGCTGCTGGCGATACTGGTCAATCGTCGCAGCGTGGAGATCCACTTCGGCGCCCCACTGATGCTGCGCGACATCTGTGACGGCCGCGACCCGGCCCTTACCAATCGCAAGGCGGCGAGGCTGTTGCGTGTGCACTTCCGCCGGGTGCGTAGCCGGGTGCTGGGCCCGGACCTCTCCCACCGCCGCACCCTGATCGAAGGCGTGGCATCGAGCCCCCACGTTGGCCAGGTGATCAATGAGCTCGCCGGCGAAGGGCGCCAGTCGCGGCCTCGCCTGGAGCGTCGCGCCCGTCGTTACGGTCGCGAGATCGCCTCCAACATGACCTATCCGGTACTACGGTTCATGGATGGCTTGCTGCGCCGGCTGTGGAACCGCCTCTATGATGGTGTCGACGTGCGCGGCCTGGAGGCGATCAAGCCGCTGGCCGAGGACCACACCCTGGTCTATGTGCCGTGCCACCGCAGCCATATCGACTACCTCCTGCTCTCCTATGTGCTCTATCAGGAGGGCCTGATGCCGCCGCATATCGCCGCCGGACGCAACCTGGACATGCCCCTGGTCGGACCACTGCTGCGGCGTGGCGGCGCCTTCTTCCTGCGCCGCAGTTTCCGCGACAATCGGCTCTATGGCGCGGTATTCAATGAATACCTGCATCGCTTGATCGCCCGTGGGCATCCGCTGGAGTATTTCATGGAGGGCGGTCGCTCCCGCAGCGGTCGCATGCTGCCCGCGCGTCCCGGCATGCTGGCCATGACCCTGCGCTCCTTCCTGCGCAGCCACGCCGCCGGCCAGGCCCAGCCGCTGGCTTTCATTCCGGTCTATATCGGCTACGAACGGGTGATCGAAAGTGCCAGCTACCAGCGCGAGCTGCGCGGCGGCAGGAAGCGCAAGGAGACCCCGCTCTCCCTGCTTCGGGTCCTTGGCAAGCTACGCCAGCCCTTCGGTCGCGTGAGCCTCAACATCGGCGAGCCACTGCGGTTGGCCGACTACCTGGATCATGAGCTGGGCAGGCAGTGGCGAGGTGAGATCGGACCTCAGCCGGTGTGGCTCAACGACCTGGTACCCCGGCTGGGGGAAACCCTTAATCGACGCATCAATGCCGCCGCCGTCCTCAATCCGGTCAATATGGTAGCCCTGGTGCTACTGGCCACTCCTCACCATGCCATCGAGGAGCGCCTGCTGGTGCGCCAGCTTTCACTGCTGGCCGCGCTGCAGCGGCGCATGCCGGCTCCCACACGGGCCAGCCTGCCGGAGGGCGACCCCGAGGCCTGGATCGCTCAGGCACTGGCGCTGGGGATGATCCAGCGCCGTGATCAGTCCCTCGGCGATATCCTGCTTGCCGACACCCACCAGGCCAGCCAGCTGGGCTGGTATCGCAATAACGTGCTGCACCTCTTCGCCCTTGCCGGGCTCACCGCCTTCGCCTTTCGCCACCAGCCGAGACACTCCCTCGATGAGCTCGAGGCCCTGCTGGCCCCCGGCTGGCCGATTCTCGCCCGCGAGCTGATGGTGACCCCGCCCCTCGACCTGCGCGAGGCGCTGGCGGCGATGCTCGAGGTGCTGGTCGAACAGGAACTGCTGGAGCCGGATGGCGAGGGGGGCTGGCAGCGCTTCGAGGAGCGCCTGGAGGCGGGCGAAAGCCTCGACCTGCTGGGTCAACTGATGCAGCCATCACTGGAGCGTGGCTACCTGCTGCTGGCGGTGCTGATCCACACGGGCTCGGGCCATCTGACGGCCGAGTCGCTGGCCGAACACGGCCGGCTGCTCGCCGAACGACTGGCGGTGCTGTCGGGGCTAGACGCACCGGAGTTCTTCGATACCCGGCTGTTCGTCAGCCTGGTGGAGAGCCTGGAGCTGGAGGGCTGGCTGTGGCGCGACACCGAAGACCGACTCATCTTCGATGATCGACTGCGCGACGCGGCCAGGCGCTCAAGCAAGCTGTTCGACCCGGCCCTGCGCCACCGCCTGCAGCTGATCACCCGCCGCACGGAGTGATCACCCTGTCTTCAGGCTGCGATGCACATAGAGGTCATAGCGACTGGTCTTGCCCTCGATCACATGGCGCGGGGCGGGACCCTCGATCGGCGGTGCCTTCCTGGGCCGCTTGACCACCACCCGGTGGGTAGCGACATCCAGCGCCGCCTCCAGCAGACGCGGCGCATCCGCATCGTCGCCCGCCAGGGTGCGGAACAGGCGCATCTCCTTCTTGACCAGCGCCGACTTCTCGCGATGGGGAAACATCGGATCCAGATGGATGACCTGAGGCGCGAAGCCCGATTCGGCTACCCGGGCCTCGAGATCACGGGCGGCATCGCCATGCACCAGCTGCATGCGCATGGCGATCTCGGCGGTATCGGCATCGGCCAGGGCCCTGGCCAGGCCATCCTCGAGCAGGGCGAAGATCGCCGCGACTCGCTCCATCATCAGTACCCGGGCGCCCAGGCTTGCCAGCACGAAGGCATCACGGCCCAGGCCTGCGGTGGCATCCACCACCGCCGGCGTCACGCCCTGGGTGAACCCGCAGGCGCGAGCGATCAGCTGTCCGCGCCCACCGCCGAAGCGTCGCCGATGGGCGGCGCGCCCGGCGGTGAAGTCGACCGCCAGCGGCTGGCCGAAGCGCCCGGGATCGCCCTCCAGGACCAGGCACGCCTCTCGCCGCGCCAGCAGGAGCTCGGCATCCTGTGCGAAGGGAAGGCCCAGGCGCTCGGCCAGCGTTGCCAGCGCCGGGTCACTTACCGCCACCGGCAAGCGCTCACTCATTTCGCCGCGCCTGCATCCATCTTCTTCCAGGCCACCTCGTTGCGCAGGTAGACCGGCTGGGCGAGGTGGGCCGGTTGCCCCCTTCCCGCCTCCAGCTTATGCATGGCCAGCAGCGCCATATCGGCGGCATCTGCCTCCATCTCGGGCAGTTGCCGACTGACCCCTGCCTGCACCTGGGCAGGCATCCGCTCGCTCAGGCTCCAGCCGGACCCCACGCCGACCCAGCCATGGTCATCTTCCCTCACCGGCAGGCAGAGCCGCTCGGGGGCCATCACGGCCTCGTCGAGAAGCGGCTCCGGCAGCCCCTCGACGCACTGCCAGGCGGCCACGTAGATCTCGCCCATGCGGGCATCCAGGGCGGTAACCACGCTGCGAAACTGGTAGCGACGATAAGCGCCCAGCGCCAGGGCCGCCAGGGTCGAGACCCCGATCAGCGGGCGGTCGAGGCCGAAGGCGAGTCCCTGGGCGGCGCCAGCGGCAATGCGCAGGCCGGTAAAGGAGCCAGGACCGTGCCCATAGGCCACGGCGTCGAGCTCGCCGGGACGCACCCCCGCCTCGGCCAGCACCTCGTCGACCATGGGCAACAGGCGCCGGGTGTGCTCTCGGGGAGTCAGGGCGAAACGGGAAATCAGCTCATCATCGGCACCGGAGCGCCGACGCAACAGGGCAGCAGAGCAGGCGCTCGAGGAAGCATCCAGGGCCATCAGGATCGACATGGCACCACCATCTCGGGTAAACGGGCCGTCATTATACGCGGCTGGGCCCTAGACGACGATGGCCCGCTTTACGCGGGCCATCTCTCGGCGGAAACCACCCATCACCTACAACGTGTGCGACGCTTTCCCGGCGACAGGCCTACAGGGAGGCGCTGTGAATCCCTCCCTGGACGCTACCTCGGCCCTGCGGCACTCTCGCGTCCCGCTCCGCTTGCAGGTCCGGTGCTGGCCTTCCTTGGCCAGCCCGTTCGGAGCAGTGCTCCTCACCCCTGGTCCTCGGACCTCCCTTTCGACCTGCCCCCGGCGCGCCGCTGTGGGTAGCTCGATCAGCCCTCGAGTGCCTTGATCACCTGGGCCTTGATCTCGTCGACGCTGCCGACGCCTTCCACCCGATGGTAGGTCGGCGCGCTCTCGGCATCCTGCTCGGCCCAGGCCTGGTAGTAGTCGACCAGCGGCGCGGTCTGCTCATGGTAGACCGCCAGACGGTTGCGCACGGTTGACTCGCGATCGTCCTCACGCTGGATCAGTGCCTCGCCGGTCACGTCATCCTTGCCCTCTTCCCTGGGCGGGTTATGGTCGACGTGGTAGACGCGTCCCGAGCCCGGGTGCACACGACGACCGGCCATGCGGCTGACGATCTCCTCGTCATCCACGGCGATCTCGAGCACATGATCGAGCTTCACCCGGGCCTCCTTCATGGCGTCGGCCTGGGGGATGGTGCGCGGGAAGCCGTCGAACAGGAAGCCGTTGGCGCAGTCCGGCTGAGCGATGCGCTCCTTGACCAGGGCGATGATGATATCGTCTGAAACCAGGCCGCCGCTGTTCATGATCTCCTTGACCTTGACGCCCAGCTCGCTGCCCTCCTTGACGGCAGTACGCAGCATGTCACCGGTCGAGATCTGCGGAATCTTGAAGCGTTCGCAGATGAACTGGGCCTGGGTGCCCTTGCCGGCACCGGGGGCGCCCAACAGGATCAAACGCATGTTAGTGTCCTCGTGTTCAAGTGGTTGTCAGATTTGAAGAAATAGTGGGGGAGGAACGATAACCGCGGCCCACGGCCAGCACAAGCGCCGGACATTGCCGAGCCCCCTTCGCCACAGGAAAGCGCCTTTTATTTCAAGGGCATCGACTCAAGTTGCACTTTGGTCTTGGCATTCCTGCAGAGAGCGGAAATGACGACGGCGCCCGCAGGCGCCGTCGTGTGGCGGGTCGCAGTCCCCGCCCTACAGCAGCAGTCGACGGATATCGGTCAAGAGCTGTCCCAGCAGTGCGGTAAAGCGCGCCGCATCGGCACCGTTGACGGCCCGGTGGTCATAGGAGAGGCTCAGCGGCATCATCAGTCGCGGCTGGAAGCTGGCGCCATCCCAGACCGGCTTCATCGATGCCTTGGAGACCCCCAGGATAGCCACCTCAGGCGCATTGACGATGGGGGTAAAGGCGGTACCACCGATGGAACCCAGGCTGGAGATGGTGAAGCAACCGCCGGTCATCTCCTCGCG
Organism: Halomonas marinisediminis; assembly: GCF_004347715.1. Lineage (NCBI taxonomy): Bacteria > Pseudomonadati > Pseudomonadota > Gammaproteobacteria > Oceanospirillales > Halomonadaceae > Halomonas > Halomonas marinisediminis. The sequence continues at coordinate 11,301 of NZ_SLTR01000023.1, forward strand.
CTTGAGCTTCTTCGACTGCGCCTTCCCCGCCAGCTCCACCGACTCCTTGGCCAGGTCGATCAGCGATTTCTGGTCGGCATTGCGAATCACCGGCACCATCAGACCATCCGGGGTGTCCACGGCGATGCCGATATGCACATACTTCTTGTGCACCAGGGTCTCACCGTCGCTCTTCAGGCTGACATTGAACTGCGGGTACTGACGCAGCGCGAAGGCACACGCCTTGATCAGGAAGGGCAGCGGCGTGAGCTTGGCCCCCTGGGCCTCCGCCTCGGCCTTCATCGACTTGCGGAAGGCCTCCAGCTCGGTGATATCCGCCTCGTCGAACTGAGTGACGTGGGGCAGATTGACCCAGCTGCGGTGGAGGTTGGTGGCCCCCATCTTCATGAGGCGCCCCATGGGCTTCTCTTCCACCTCGCCGAACTGACTGAAGTCCTGATCAGGAATCGGCGGAATGCCTGAACCAGCCGCCGCCGGGGCGGCGCTGCCTGCCTCGGCCTTGCCCTGGTTGGCCATCACCTGCTTGACGTAGGCGTGGACATCCTCCTTGAGAACCCGCTTCTTGGGTCCGCTAGGCTTGACCAGAGCGAGGTCGACGCCCAGCTCGCGGGCCAGCATACGCACCGCGGGACCGGCATGTACCAGCTTGCCATCGCGGGGTTGGTGGGCCGCCATCTCGGCTTCCGGGCTCGGCGTGCCTGGCGCCGTCGTCGCGGGCTTCTCGGCCTTGGGCGATTCGCTCCGGGTGGACTCGGGGCTCTTCCTGGACGCCTGGCTGGTCGCGGGCTTGGTGGCAGCCGTCTCGATATAGCCGATCAGGTCGCCCTCGGAGACGCTGTCGCCCTCCTTGACCACGAGCTCCACCAGCTTGCCCTTGAACGGGCTCGGCACATCCATGGAGGCCTTGTCGGACTCCAGGGTGATCAGTGGCGCCTCTTCTTCCACCTCATCGCCGGCGGCCACGGCCACCTCGATGATCGGCACGTCGCTGGCACCGCCCAGATCCGGAACGCGGACCTCCTGACGCTCGGGCTCACCCGAGGAGGCCTGCTCTTCCGACTCCTCCGGCTCTTCGGCAGTCTCGCTAGCCGCGGCCGTCGGAGTGGCATCACGGGATGAGTCCGCTGCCGCATCGCCCGCCTCGCCGGCGATCTCCATGGTGCCGATGACATCGCCCTCCGAGACGGTATCCCCCTCCTTGACGGTCAGGGACACCACCTTGCCCTGGTGCGGGCTGGGCACATCCATGGAGGCCTTGTCGGACTCCAGGGTGATCAGCGGTGCCTCCAGGTCGATCTCGTCGCCCTCGGACACGGCGACGTCGATCACCTCGACATCGCTGTCACCTCCCAGGTCGGGCACGGTGATGTCCACGATGCGCTTGCCACCGCCGCTGCCCGCCGGCTTCTCGGCGGCGGGTTCCGGCTCCTTCTCGGGCGCCGGATCGCTCTGCTTCTCGCTCTCGGCGGCCGGCTCCGATTCGCCGCCACCCTCGAGTTCCAACTCGACAATAGCGTCTCCCTCGGAAACGGTATCGCCCTCCTTGACCAGCACCTTGGCCACCTTGCCGCCCTTGGGCGACGGCACATCCATGCTGGCCTTGTCGGACTCCAGGGTGATCAGGGTGTCCTCGGCCTCGATGACGTCGCCTTCCGACACCGCGATCTCGATGATCTCCACATCGGTATCGCCGCCGATGTCCGGTACTTTGATGATTTCGCTACTCAAGGTCGCGCTCCTTCCAAATCGTGCCTGGAAGGGGCGGGCATCCGCCCGCCCCACCGGATCAGTCGGTCAGCGGATTCGGCTTGGCCGGATCGATGTTGTACTTGCTCAGCGCCTCGCCGATCACCTTGCGATCGAGCTCGCCGCGCTCGGCCAGCGCCTTGAGCGCCGCCACCACCACGAAGTGACGGTCAACCTCGAAGAACTCGCGGAGCTTCTCCCGAGTGTCCGAACGCCCGAAGCCGTCGGTACCCAGCACATGGAAGTCGGTGGGCACCCAGGCTCGCACCTGATCGGCGAACAGGCGCATATAGTCGGTAGAGGCGATGGCCGGCCCCTGACGCCCCTCGAGACAGCGCGTCACATGGGGCTTGGCCGGCTCGGCCTCGGGGTTGAGGAAGGCCTGGCGGTCCAGCGCCAGCGCCTCACGGCGCAGCTCGTTGAAGCTGGGTACACTCCAGATGTCGGCGCCCACGCCCCAGTCGTCGCGCAGCAGCTCGGCGGCGGCCTCCACCTCACGCAGGATGGTGCCGGAGCCCATCAGCTGAACCCGGGCCTTGTCTCCCTGGGTCTCGCGCAGCAGGTACATGCCCTTGATGATGTCCTCGGCGGGTACCTCCTCCATCTCGGGATGCTCGTAGTTCTCGTTCATCACCGTCAGGTAGTAGAAGCAGTTCTCCTTGTCGACGAACATGCGCTTCAGGCCATCCTGTACGATGACCGCCAGCTCATGGGCATAGGTCGGGTCGTAGCTGCGGCAGTTGGGAATCATCGCCGCCTGCAGATGGCTGTGGCCATCCTGATGCTGCAGCCCCTCGCCATTGAGCGTGGTGCGCCCGGCGGTTCCCCCGACCATGAAGCCGCGTGCCTGCATGTCGCCGGCGGCCCAGGCCAGGTCCCCGATGCGCTGGAAACCAAACATCGAGTAGTAGATATAGAACGGCAGCAGCGGCAAGCCATTGTTGGCGTAGGAGGTTGCCGCGGCGATCCACGAAGACATGGCGCCCGCCTCGTTGATGCCCTCCTCGAGGACCTGACCGGCCTTGTCCTCGCGATAGAACATCAGCTGGCCCTTGTCCATGGGCTCGTACTTCTGACCGCCGGGGCTGTAGATACCCAGCTGGCGGAACATGCCCTCCATGCCGAAGGTGCGGGCCTCGTCGGGCACGATCGGCACCACCTGCTTGCCGAACGACTTGTGCTTCACCAGACCATTGAGAATCCGCACGAAGGTCATGGTGGTGGAGACCTCGCGCCCCTTCGAGCCACCCAGCTGGCTGGCGAAGATCTTGTCGTCCAGGCCAGGGATATCGAGCGGCTCGAAGTCGTACTGGCGTGCCGGCAGATAGCCACCGAGGCGCTCACGCTGGAGATGCATGTACTTCATCTCCGGGGTGTCGTCGGCCGGCTTGTAATAGGGGATCTCGTGCTCGATCGCTTCGTCGGAAACGGGAATGCCGAAGCGATCGCGGAAGCGCTTGAGCACCTCGGGGTCGTCGATGGACTTGACCTGGTGCGCCTCGTTGTCCGCCTCGCCGCCATCGACACCCAGGCCGTAGCCCTTGACGGTATGCGCCAGCACCACGGTGGGACGCCCGTTGGCGTTGTTCACCGCCTCATGGTAGGCCGCATAGACCTTGAACGGGTCATGGCCACCACGGTTGAGCTTCCAGATGTCGTCATCGGACATGTCCTTGACCATCTCGGCGGTCTCGGGGTACTTGCCGAAGAAGTGCTCCCGGGTATAGCCGCCACCCATTGCCTTGCAGTTCTGGTATTCGCCATCGACGGTCTCATCCATGACCTTCTGCAACACCCCCTTCCTGTCCTTCTCGAAGAGCGGATCCCACAGGCGCCCCCAGACCACCTTGATCACGTTCCAGCCGGCACCTCGGAACACACCCTCGAGCTCGTCCATGATGCGCGAGTTACCCCGCACCGGACCGTCGAGGCGCTGCAGGTTGCAGTTGACCACGAAGATCAGGTTATCGAGCTTTTCACGGCTGGCCAGGTGAATCGCGCCCAGGGATTCCGGCTCGTCACACTCGCCATCGCCGAGGAAGCACCAGATCTTGCGGTCCTGCATCGGCTGCAGGCCACGCTGATCCAGATACTTCATCACGTGGGCCTGATAGATGGCCATGATCGGGCCCAGGCCCATGGAAACCGTGGGCAGCTGCCAGAAGTCGGGCATCAGCCAGGGGTGCGGGTAGGAGGAGAGACCGTTGCCGTCAACCTCCTGGCGATAGCGGTCCATCTGCTCCTCGGTAAGGCGGCCTTCGAGGAAGGCGCGGGCGTAGATGCCCGGGGAGCTGTGGCCCTGAATGAAGACCAGGTCGCCCTTGAAATCGCCGTTGGCAGCGCGGAAGAAATGGTTGAATCCCACTTCATAGAGAGTCGCGCTGGACATGTAGCTGGCCAGGTGGCCACCGATACCCTTGTGCTTGCGGTTCGCCCGGGTAACCATCGCCGCCATGTTCCAGCGGATCATCGAGCGGATCTTGCGCTCCATGAAGAGATCCCCGGGCATCGGCGCCTCGCGATGCACAGGAATCGTGTTGCGATGAGGCGTGGTCGCCGAGAAAGGGGGCTGGGTACCGTCACGGCGCAGGCGGTCGGCCAGGCGGGTCAGCAGGTGCCGGGCACGCTCCTCGCCCTCGTACTCCAGGACTGATTCGAGGGCTTCCAACCACTCTGCGGTCTCGACCGGGTCGAGATCCTCTCTTGCCTCCAGACTCATAGACGTCTCTCCGAATGACGATGGATGTTGCATGCCCGCTGCTGCGCGGAAGGCAGGGCGTTCTACTGCCAGAGAGGCATCACACCCCGGGATTTTGTGTAATTTTATTACGTCACGACGCGAAAAAACCGTCGTTTCTTTGCGAAAGATACAGTAAACCTCGCCAACTGCCAAAGCAAGCACAAATGGAAATGGTTTCCAAGTCAACCATACTGCACCGCAGCACAAGGAGTTAGCATTTGAACCAGAAAGAAAATCGACGAAGGTCAAGGGGATGTAGTTAAACTACCGTATGAAGCAAGCGAGCGCCCTAGCGTTGGCGCTAGCCTACGATCAGACCGGCAGCTTGGCACTCGTGTAGCCGCTGATGAAAGTAGGCCCAGTCGAAGGCGGGCCCCGGGTCACTCTTGCGCAGCGGAGCCACCTGAGCATGTCCTGTGATACGCGACGCGTCCAGTTGAGGGTAAGCGCCGAAAAGGTCGAGCGTCACCTCGACCAGGCGCTGATACTGGGCACCGGTATAGGCAGAGACCTCGTTACCCTCCAGCTCGATGCCAATGGCAAAGTCATTGAGCGCGGTGCGCAAACGCGCACCGTCGTGCCAACTGGAACGCCCGGCATGCCAGGCCCGGCGCTGGAAAGGCACGAACTGTACGCACTCGCCACTGCGACGAATCAGCAGGTGAGCCGACACGCGCAGCCCCTGGAGGGAAACGAAGAAGGGATGCGCCTCGGGGTCCAGCCGGTTGGTGAAGAGGTGCTCGATATGCGCTCCACCATACTCACCCGGCGGCAGGCTAATGGAGTGCAGCACCAGCAGCGACACTTCATCATGCGGCCGCTCGTCACAGTTGGGCGATGGCACTCGCCGCGCCTCGGCAAGCCAACCCTCTTCAATCGCCATGCGTCTCCCCTGACGTCGCCGGTGTGGATTCCCTATAATGGACCTCCTTGACCACTCCGGCCACCCCGCGCCGGCGCCAACCCCACGAGTGACCCGCATGGACTTCCAGGACGCCCTGCCTTACCACAACAAGCTCGTCGAAGAGATTCGCGATGCCGCCGCCCGCCTGCTGGCCGAGGACGTTGGCCCGGGCGATATCACCGCCCAACTGATTCCTGCCGAGCAGTTCGCCAGGGCTCGCGTCATCACCCGCGATGACTGCGTGCTGTGCGGGGTGGCCTGGGTCGATGAACTGTTCCGCCGCCTCGATGCCACGGTGACCCTGCGCTGGCTGGCCGCCGACGGAGACACCCTGAAGGCCGGCCAATGCTTCCTCGAGCTGGAGGGGGCGGCGCGCAGCCTGCTGACCGGCGAGCGCGCGGCACTCAACCTGTTGCAGACGCTATCCGCTACCGCCACTCACACCCGCCACTATGTCGACCTGATCGCCGACACCGGCGTACGCCTGCTCGACACCCGCAAGACCCTGCCCGGCCTGCGCCTGGCGCAGAAGTATGCGGTGGCCTGCGGCGGAGGGCACAATCATCGGATCGGGCTATGGGATGCCTTCCTGATCAAGGAGAACCATATCGCCGCCTGTGGTGGTATCGAGGCGGCGGTGAGCGAGGCCCGCCGCATCGCGAGCGACCTGCCGGTAGAGGTGGAGGTGGAGAGCCTCGACGAGCTTGACCAGGCCCTGGCGGCCGATGCCGACATCATCATGCTCGACAATTTCGGCCTCGACGAGCTGCGGGAGGCCGTACGCCGCAACGCCGGCAAGGCGACCCTGGAGGCCTCCGGCAACGTCGACAGGAGTACGCTGCGCGCCATCGCCGACACCGGGGTCGACTGCATCTCCAGCGGCGCCCTGACCAAGGATGTCAAGGCGATCGACCTCTCCATGCGCCTGGAAGACTAGGTCTGCAGCGCGACCAGCGACTTCTCCAGCCGATGGCGAGACAGCCGCTCACCGTTGCGCTCCACATACTCATGACCAAGGTCGCGCCAGCCGCGCCGTTCCAGCCCCACGGCCAGCATCAGGCTCGCCTCGATGCTGGCACGAGACACTCCGCGCTCGATCAGCAGTCGCTCGGCGTGAATCAATAGCGTTGAACCGATGCCGCGACGCGCCAGCGAAGGCCACACATAGAGCGTCACGATGCGGCCGGCAAGGGGCTCCAGCTCGAGAAAGCCGACGCAGCGGCCGTCACACTCCGCCACCAGAGTGGTATAGAGGGCCTGTCGCGCCGCCCAGGCACACGCCTCTCGCGGCAACGCCGAGACCCAGGCGTCACGCTGTGGCCTGGTGTAGTGCGCGGCTGCACCCTGCATCACCGCATGATGAAAGATCTCGGCCTGGTCGCCGGCGTCTCGCGCCAGGGCCTCGCGGTAGCGTATTCGCGGTGCGGGGCAGCGCGGGGCCTCGCTCTTCGGCACAGCAGCCGTTTCACCCATGGGATGTCTCGCAACGTTGATGACTGCCGAGAGACTACACAACCCAGAGCCGACAGGCCAACCACGGTCGCCGGCCTGTGCGGGGCCAGGCATAATGACCTCCATGAGCGATCACTCCTCCCCCCCGGCCATCAGCCTGTCGCCCATCGGCATTATCGAGAGCGACTTCCCCGACAAGTTCGGCGTACCCCGGCAGCCCGGTCTCGCCCCATCGGCACGCGCCGCCCTCCAGCTACTCCCGCCCTATGACGACCCGCTGACGGTCAGGGGGCTGGAGGCCTTCAGCCACCTGTGGCTCACCTTTCTCTTCCACCACAGCCCCGAACGCTGGACACCACTGGTGCGGCCGCCACGCCTTGGCGGCAATCGTCGGGTCGGAGTCTTCGCCAGTCGCAGCACGCATCGGCCCAACCGCCTGGGGCTCTCGCTTGTCGAACTGATCGGGGTCGACACCCGGGACGGTGTCAGGCTGCGGCTCGCCGGTGCCGACCTGGTGCACGGCACTCCGGTGCTGGATATCAAGCCTTACCTGCCCTGGGCAGAAGCCAGGCCTGAGGCCCGCGCCGGCTTCGCTCCCGAGGCTCCTCTCCAGCTTCCAGTATGCTTCGCTCACGCAGCCGAAGCGACGCTAGCCAAGCGTGATGACGCGGCCTCGCTGCGCTCACTGATCGAGGAGGTACTGAGCCAGGACCCACGACCGGCCTATCGAGACGACGATGAGACACGCCGTTATGGCGTTCGCCTGCGCGAGCTGGATATACGCTTTCGTGTTGTGGCTACACCCGATGGCAGCAGTCTTCTGGAGGTACTGGAGATCGTGCCTGAATGAACGATCAAGGGCCCCGCAGGGCCCCTGGTGACGCCAATGTGACGGCTCTGCTTCAGTCGAAGCTGATCCCGATACGACGACCGACTTCCTCGTAGGCCTCGATCACGCCACCGAGGCCCTGGCGGAAGCGATCCTTGTCGAGCTTCTCGCGCGTCTTAGCGTCCCACAGACGGCAACCGTCCGGGGAGAACTCATCGCCCAGCACGAGCTGCCCCTTGAAGAGACCGAACTCCAGCTTGTAGTCCACCAGCAGCAGGCCGCCATCGGCAAACAGCTGCTTGAGCACCGCGTTGACCTTGAAGGTCAGTGCTTTCATCTCGGCCAGCTGGTCGGCGGTCGCCCAGCCGAAGGTTTCGGCCAACGACTCGTTGATCATGGGATCGTGCAGGGCGTCATTCTTGAGAAACAGCTCGAAGGTGGGCGGCGAGAGCGCCTCCCCCTCGGTCACGCCCAGCCGCTTGACCAGGCTGCCCGCGGCAATATTGCGCACCACGCACTCCACCGGAATCATCTCCAGCGTCTTGACCAGGCTTTCGGTGTCGGAGAGGCGCTTCTCGAAGTGGGTGGGCACCCCCGCTGCGGTCAACGTCTCCATGATGAAGGCGTTGAAGCGGTTGTTGACCATCCCCTTGCGGTCCAGCGACTCCATGCGCTCGCCGTCGAAGGCGCTGGTGTCATCGCGGAATTGCAGTATGACGCGATCCGGGTCATCGGTGGTGAAGACCGACTTGGCCTTGCCGGCGTAGAGTTCTTGACGCTTTTCCATGGAAGCCTCCGGAGGGCTTGGTCAGTTGGCAGGTTGCAGCTCAGGCGATGGCCTGCCATGCCAGGCCATCGTCCTGGCAGGCTACCATCAACCGCGATGTGTCACCGTCGAGCAGTGGCGTCAAAGCCTCCAGCGCCAGCTCGGGGCGATTGTTGTGTTCAGATAGATGCGAACAGGCGATTCGCTGCAGGCGGTCGAGGCCGAGCCGGGTCAGCAGTGTTGCCGCCTGAGTATTGGCCAGATGCCCCCAGTCGCCTCCCACTCGCCGCTTGAGGCGTGGTGGATAGGGGCCCTCGGCAAGCATCCGGACATCATGGTTGCACTCAAGCACCAGGGCATCGCAGCCGGCAAAGGCCTGGGCGACATGCTCGGTGGGGTGTCCGAGGTCGGTAAGCAGCCCCAGGTGTCGCTCACCGCCCTGGATACGAAACTGTACCGGCTCGCGGGCATCATGCGGCACGGTCACCGGGTCGATAGACAGCCCCTTCACGGCGAAGCGCGCCTGGGGAGTGATCCAGTGGCGTTTGGGCAGTTCACCCAGACGGCCGCTGCCCCAGGTACCTGGTGTCAACCATACCGGCACCCCATAGCGACGAGCCAGGGGGCCAACTCCACGAATATGGTCGCCATGCTCATGGGTCACCAGTAGGGCATCGAGCTGCCGTGGGTGCAGGCCCATACGGGCCAGGCGATGCTCTGCTTCGCGCAGCGTGAAGCCACAGTCCACCAGCAGGTGAGTCTCGCCGTCGCTGACCAGGGTCGCATTACCCTTGCTGCCACTGCCCAGCGATGCAAAATGCAGCCGCCCGCGGTGCCGCGCGACGGTGTTATCGGCCTCTCCCATCAGCGCAGCAGGCTCGCCACCCGCTCCAGCAGTTCACGCCGGTCCTCGGCACTGAAGTCACGCTCGCTGACATTTATCGCCCGCAGTAGGGTCCTATCGGAGTCCTCGCGCTCCAGCTCCAGGCGAATCTGCTGATGCATCTTACGAACGTCGGCACTGAAGACGATTTGAAGCGGGTTACGGTTTCGCTCCGTCACCGTCATGTAGCTCACGAGAAAGCTGTAGTCTCTCGAGTTGCTGTTCAGCAGCTCACGGCGATCCTCGACGGTGAAGTCCTGCTCGAGCTGGTGGTTGAGCTCGGCCCAGGTGCGATCGATATCCAATGGCACATCGACCATCCACTCGTCGCCCCGCTGAACCAGGCGCAGACGCTCCCCGCCGGCCAATCGCTGGGCCTGCAACGAGGCGGTGCTCGACGCCGTGGCGCTACGTGCACTGAAATACTGCTCGAGAGCATCCAGGCAGGCCTCCACAGATCGCCCTGCCTGGTCGCAGCGCACCTCGCTGTCCCCGGCGCGCAGCCCCTGCCGAACACTCAATCGCCCTTGGCGTGTCTCGACCACCCCGCGACTCGAATCGCTCGTGACCACTCCCAGGCCACGGCTACGCGCGAAGCTCTCCAGTTGTGGCCAGACGCTGTCTGGCGCGGCTCCCACCACCAGCCAGGCGTCATCGCCCACTCGGCGGGATTCTACGAATTCTCGCTGAATGCGCCCCATCCCCAGTGGCTGTGGTGCCGGCGCCTCGAAGCCTTCCGTCGAGCCGCGAAAGTCGCCTGCAATCTCGGGTATCGGCATGACATCGCGATAGCGTTCGGCCGCACGACTCTTGGGCAGCGCTAGAGGCGCCGCCTGACGGGCATCGGCATAGTCGATATTACGATCGTGATAATAACCGCCATCACGGGCACAGCCAGCCAAGGCGACGAGCATCGCCAGCGGCAGCCATTTCAGCGCTGAGTTCATGGGTCTACCTTGCATCCAGTTGTCCAAGGGCCGGCGCAGCGCCGATCAGTCGTCGATCAGACCGGCCAGCTGCAGGGCTTCGCTGATGGTGGAGTGGTACTTCTCGGATAGCCAGGTGAGCGGCAGACGAATACCCGGCTCGAGCAGCCCCATGCGATTGAGCGCCCATTTAACCGGAATCGGGTTAGCCTCAATGCCGAGATTGGTATGCAGCGGCATCAGGCGGGTATTGAGCTGATGCGCTCGCTCGGCATCTCCAGCCACCGCGGCGACACATAGGTCGTGCATGGCCTGGGGCGCCACATTGGCCGTCACAGAGATATCTCCGTGTCCGCCCATCAGCATGAAGTCGCAGGCGGTGCCATCATCACCCGAGTAGAGCATGAAGCCACTGCCCGCTAGACGATTGATCAGGTCCTCGGCACGCTCCAGATTACCGGTGGCATCCTTTAGCCCGACAATATTGTCGACCTCGGCGAGACGCAGCACGGTCTCGTTGTAGAGGTCGGAGCAGGTGCGGCCTGGTACATTGTAAAGGATCACCGGAAGCTCACTACCTTCGGCAACCGCCTTGAAGTGGCGGTAGAGCCCCTCCTGGGTTGGCTTGTTGTAGTAGGGACAGACCGAGAGGCAGTAGTCTGCACCAACCTCGCTGGCATAGCGAGCCAGCTCCACGGCCTCGGAGGTAGCATTGGCACCGGTACCGGCAATCACCGGAATCCGTCCGTCAACCTCTTCCACCACCGCCCGAATCACATCGAAGTGTTCGGCAAATGACATGGTGGTGGGCTCGCCGGTGGTACCGGCGGCGACGATGCCATCGGTGCCATGGTCGAGATGGAAGTTCACCAGGCGACGCAGCGCCTCCCAATCGATATCGCCATTGACCTTCATCGGCGTCGCCAGGGCGACGATGCTTCCCGTGACCATCCTCTCTATCCTCTCGGTTCGACTGCTGCCGGCTCGATTGCCTCTCGGCGCCCCGGCCCTAGCGGCGCCCAAAAAAGGGCAGGTCGCTGCCCCCAAGGTTCAAATGGTACTCAGGCGGCCCAGGCCTGTACAGCGACGCAACCAGATTCCACCGACCTCTTTGACAGACGATCGGGGGTTGCGTGTAATCGACGCTCCGTGACTTACTCACCCAGGAGATCTTCATGAGCGTCAGCATCGGTCAGCCGGTTCCCGACTTCACGGCCCTCGCCACCGGGGACACGAGCGTTACCCTGTCCGAGATCAAAGGCCGCCAGGTTGTAATTTTCTTCTACCCCAAGGCCAGCACCCCCGGCTGCACCACCGAAGGCGGTGACTTCCGCGATCGCCTGGAGGAGTTCGAGGCTGCCAATACCGTGGTGCTCGGCGCCTCCCGGGACGGCATTAGGGCTCAGGAGAACTTCAAGGCAAAGCAGGCATTCAACTTCCCCCTTATCTCCGACAAGGAGGAGACACTCTGCCGGCTGTTCGACGTAATCAAGCTCAAGAAGATGTACGGCAAGGAGCACCTCGGCATCGAGCGCAGCACTTTCCTGATCGACAGCGAGGGCAAGCTGGCTCACGAGTGGCGCGGGGTCAAGGTCAAGGGCCACGCCCAGGAAGTCCTGGAAAGGGCCCAGGCCCTGAACAAGAGCACCGGCGACACCGAGTAACAGCGGGCAGGGCCGCCTGGAGCGGCCCTCACTCCCCTGCCATCACCTCCCCCCCTTCGTCCTGCCGAAGACGCTTGACTCCACGGGGCCAGGCATAGACCAGCGCCTTGATCAGAGTTGCCAGCGGAATGGCAAAGAAGACACCCCAGAACCCCCAGACGCCGCCGAAGAACAGCACCGCCACGATGATCGATACCGGATGCAGGTTGACCGCCTCGGAAAACAGCACCGGCACCAGTACATTGCCATCCAGCGCCTGAATGACGCCATAGGCGATCAGCACATAGAGGAACTGGTCGCTCATGCCGAAATGAAAGCCCGCCACGGCGGCCACCGGCAGGGTCGCCACCGCAGCGCCAATATACGGCACCAACACCGAGAACCCCACCAGTACCGCCAGCAATGCGGTATATGGCAGCCCGAAAAAGGCAAAGGTCAGGAATGCCGTCGTGCCCACGATCATGATCTCGATAAACTTGCCGCGCACATAGTTGGCAATCTGGCTGTCCATCTCATGCCAGATACGGGTCATCAGGGTGCGTTTGCGAGGAAGCAGCGACAGGATGAAGTCGACCAGTCGCTCACGATCCTTGAGCAGGAAGAACACCAGAATCGGCACCAGCACAAGATAGATGATCAGCGCCAGGACGTTACCCAGCGAAGCCAGAGAAAGGGTCAATGCGCGCTGCCCGAACTGGGTCATCTCGCGGCCGGCCACGGCGATCCAGTTCTGTATCTGATCCGGGGTGACCAGCTGGGGGTAACGCTCCTGCAGATCGTCGAGCAGCTGTTGGCCACTAGCGAACATCCGTGGCGTCTCCTGCACCAGCCCTACCAGCTGATTCCAGATCAACGGCATCAGGATAAGGGCCATTGCCAGCAACAATCCAAGGAAGAAGAGGAACACCAGGATCACGGCCAGAAGATGGGGAACGTGTCGCCGTTCGAGCCAGCTCACCGCCCCCTGAAGCAGAAAGGCGATCACCAGCGCCGTCAGGAAAGGTGCCAGCATACGCCCCAGGAAGACCACCACCGCGATGCCGAGCACCAGGACCAGCAGCAGGATTACCGCCTCCTCATCGGATAGATAGCGATCGACCCACCCCCTGAGCACGGAACGCAGGGTCATGAAGCGCGCCCCTCGCCCTTGCGGATCCAGTAGTGGTAAATACTGTCGCGCTCCTCCCTGGCGGGCATTTCGTGAGCGCTCTGCGCGATATAGGTGGCAAAGTCCCCCCAGGAGCCGGCGTCGGTGGCCCTTACCTCGAGAAGCTGACCAACCTCGAGCCGGGAGAGCGCCTGTTTGGCCTTGAGCAGGGGGAGCGGGCAAGGCAGTCCGCAGACATCGAGTACTTGGTCGGGTTGCAGAGACATGTAGACTCCCTGAAGAATGCGGGATATCGCCACCTGGCTTGACCAGCGGCGGGAAACCCTAGGATTTAAAGGCACTTTGCGAGGCGAATCAATGTCAGAGTGTGGGCCCGCCTCGCCCCAAGGAGAGCTTGCCCATGCCGTCACGCCCCTTCCCTCGTGCTATCACCCTGTTGGTGGGGCTGTGCCTGGCACTGCCTGCCAGCGGCCAGTGGATCGAGCCCGGCTGGGAAGGCAGCGCCGACCTGCCCAGCCTGTCAGCTCCGGACCATCGGGCCGCCAGCAGCGAAGAGTATCGACTGGGGCGTGCCTGGCTGCGCCAGTTTCGCGCCCGGGTCCCCGAATGGCAGGACCCCATCGCCCAGGGCTATGTCGAGGCGCTGCTCGCTCGCCTCGCCTCCCATGGCGGAATCGGGACCAATGAGCTGATTGTGACGCTGGTCGACAGCCATCGCCTCAATGCCTTCGCGGTGCCGGGCGGGGTGGTCGGCGTCAATGCCGGACTGTTCGCCTTCGCCGAACAGGAGGCGGAGCTGGTCTCGGTGCTTGCCCATGAACTCGGTCACCTGGCCCAACGCCACTTCGCGCGCGGCCAGGCTCGCGCCGAACAGACCCAGGTTCCGGCCATGGCCGCCATGCTGGCTGGCATGCTGATCGCCGCCGCCGGCGGGGGAAGTGCGGGCATTGGCGTCGCCATGGGTTCCCAGGCCGCCTTTATCCAGGATCAGCTGACCTATTCGCGACGCTATGAACAGGAAGCCGACCGGCTGGGCCTGCAGATCATGACGGAAGCCGGCTACGACCCCGAGTCCATGGTCTCGATGTTTCGCGCCATGCAGCAACTGGCCAGCCTGCAGGGCGGCACTCCTCCCGAGTTCCTGCTCACCCACCCGCTGACCGAGTCACGCATCAGTGATACCGCCTCTCGCGCCGCCAAGCTCTCGGTGCAGGGACAACGAGATGGCCTGCAGTACCACCTGGTGCGCGCCCGTGCCCTGCTGGCGATCCATCAGGGGGACCCCGGCCGGGCGCAAACTCGACTGAGCCAGGACGGCGCTCCACGACTGGCGGAGCGTTATCTGGCGGCCTTGATCAGCGCCGAACACGGCGATACGGATGAGGCGCTGCGCCAGCTCGATGCCCTGGCGCGAGAGCAGCCTGACCTCACCCTGATCCCCGCTACAGCGGCCGAAACGGCCTTCGCCGCGGGACGCACCGATGACGCCATTGAACGCAGCCGGCGCCTGTTGCGCCTGGTTCCGGGTCATGTGCCGACCAGCCTCACCCTCGCCGAAGCACAACTCCAGCGTGATCCTGAGGCGGCCTGGCGACTCCTGCGCGACCTGGCCGAGAGGCGCCCCGAGGACCATCGCGTGTTTGCACTACTCGCCGAGGCGGCGGGACGTAGCGGCCGCGAGGCCCTGGGCCACCTGGCCCGCGCCGAATACCAGCAGCTTACCGGACGCATCACCGATGCCATCCGCCAGCTGGGCGTGGCTCGTAGGGTAGCCGAACGAGAAGGCAATATGACCGCGGCGGCACGCATCGAGCAGCGTTACGAGGCATTCCTCGGCTATCGCGAAACGCTCGAGAAGTTTCAGTAGCCTAGCGCTTGAAGTTGAGCATCCTCTCCAGCGGCTTCAGCGCCGCATGGCGGAGCCCTGTATCGACCTGGATTTCACCGAGCCCATGACGCAGGGCATCGGCCAGGTTATCCAGCCCGTTCATCGCCATCCAGGGGCAGTGGGCACAACTCTTGCAAGTGGCACCATCGCCAGCCGTAGGTGCCTCGAACAGCGTCTTTTCCGGCACCGCCTGCTGCATCTTGAAGAAGATGCCACGATCGGTGGCAACGATCAGCTTGTCATTGGGCAGCTCCTTGGCCGCCTGGATCAGCTGAGACGTCGAGCCCGCCACATCGGCCAGCTCCACCACCGCCGCCGGCGACTCCGGGTGCACCAGCACCGCGGCCTCCGGATAGAGCGCCTTGAGGTCCTCGACCCCCTTGGACTTGAACTCTTCGTGGACGATGCAGGCACCGTCCCACAGCAGCATGTCGGCACCGGTCTGCTTCTGGATATAGCCCCCCAGGTGCTTGTCCGGCGCCCACAGGATCTTCTCGCCACGGGCCTGGAGGTGCTCGATCACCTCCACGGCGATGGAGGAGGTCACCACCCAGTCGGCACGCGCCTTTACCGCCGCCGAGGTGTTGGCGTAGACCACCACGGTGCGGTCGGGGTGCTGGTCGCAGAAGGCGCTGAACTCATCGGCCGGACACCCCAGATCGAGCGAACAGGTCGCCTCCAGGGTCGGCATCAACACTCGCTTCTCCGGGGAGAGGATCTTGGCGGTCTCTCCCATGAAGCGTACACCGGCCACCACCAGGGTATCGGCCGGATGCCGGGCGCCGAAGCGAGCCATCTCCAGGGAGTCGGCCACGCAGCCCCCGGTCTCCTCGGCCAGCTGCTGGATGGCATCGTCGGTGTAGTAATGGGCCACCAGAACGGCGTTGTTGGCCTCGAGAAGCCGCTTGATCTCCTCGATGCGCGCCTGGTCCTGGGCGGGAATACGGGTGGGACAATAGGTGCGGGCCAGGTGCTCACGCACCTCGGCACGGGAAGTCATGATCGTCATCGTGTCTACCACTGTGACCGGCAGGGGCTCCCCCTGCAGAGGATGGGAGCATCTCTTCCACGCCCTCCGCGTGGCGAGATGCGCCAATGAGCTCGGCCGCGTCTGTCGCCTGCCGGCTCGCCCTCTATTCTAGACCATATCACTGGTGTATTGACCAGCGCCGGCCGAAAACCTCTCGCCAGCCCCTCGACACCGGCACGAAAACGCCCCGATCTCGAGGAGACCGGGGCGTCTGAATTGGTGGGTCGTGTAGGATTCGAACCTACGACCAATTGGTTAAAAGCCAACTGCTCTACCAACTGAGCTAACGACCCGAGCTTGCATGCAAGCCAGTGTCCGGAGTGGTGGGTCGTGTAGGATTCGAACCTACGACCAATTGGTTAAAAGCCAACTGCTCTACCAACTGAGCTAACGACCCTTCCGAACGGGGGCAGATAATACTGATACACCTGCGGCCTGGCAAGACTTTTTTGACTTCTTTTGGCCTCTGCTGACTGAGCCCCCGTCAGCGACGCGCCCTCGGCTTGCGCATCGCCTGAACCGGCTTGCGCTTGTGCTTGTCGCGGCTCCAGCGATTCTTCTCGTCCGGCGTCAGCTCCGGCACCTTGCGGGCCGGCAGGCTTGCCAGCTCAGCCAGATCATCGACCTCTTCCTGAGAGAGCTCCACCCACTCACCGGCCTTGGCGCGCTTGTCGAGAAAGATATTGCCGTAGCGCACCCGCTTGAGCCGACTGACGGTAAGGCCTTGCGACTCCCAGAGTCGACGCACTTCGCGATTGCGCCCCTCCATGATCACCACGTGAAACCAGGTGTTGATGCCCTCACCGCCAAACTCCTGAACGTCGGTGAAGCGCGCCGGGCCGTCGTCAAGCATCACGCCTTCGACCATGGCCACCACATGCTCCCGGGTTACCTCTCCCATCACCCGCACCGCATACTCCCGCTCCACCTGAGTGGAGGGGTGCATCAGGCGGTTGGCAAGCTCACCATCGGTGGTAAACAGCAGCAGGCCACTGGTGTTGATATCCAGGCGACCGATGGCGATCCAGCGCTCACCCTTGAGGCGCGGGAGCCGGTCGAACACGGTACGACGCCCCTCGGGATCCTTGCGAGTACACAGTTCACCCTCGGGCTTGTTGTACATGATCACTCGCCGCGGCACCTCCTCGGCGGCACGCAGGGTCACCGGCCGATTATCGAAGAGCACCCTGTCGCGGGTCTCGATACGATCGCCCAGAGTCGCCACCTGGCCATTGACCTGGACGCGGCCGGCGGCGATGGCAGCTTCCATCTCGCGGCGCGAGCCAAGCCCCGCTCGTGCCAGGACCTTCTGCAGTTTTTCGCTGGTATTGCTCATGAATCTTCGTTCTCACTGGATGTGTATTCCGTCCCCGCAGCAGCGTCATCAGCGACGCGGCTCCGGGCACGTTCGGACAGACGCGCCTCGAGATCGGCGAAGCTCAGATCTGCCCGCTCGGACGCCTTCTCGGCGTGATCGAGGCCGCCCTCTTCGGCGGCCTCGTGGGAGGAATCGGTCGCGATCGACGCCTCGGATAGTGTAGCGCCCTCGGACGCCTCACCGTCACCCTCATCTTGCACCCTATCCGCCTGGGCGAGAATATCGGTCTGGTCGGGCGGCGACGCCTCCTCATCGAAGGCATCCATCTGTTCCGCCCCCTCGAACGCCTTGAGTTCATGCATGGGGGGTAGTTCATCGAGCGTCTTGAGACCGAAGTCGTCGAGAAAGCTGCGAGTGGTCGCATAGACCGCGGGGCGCCCCGGCACGTCACGATGGCCCACCACGCGAACCCAGCCACGCTCGAGCAGGGTGCGCATGATCGAGCCGCTCACCGAGACCCCACGCACCTCCTCGATATCGCCACGGGTAACCGGCTGGCGGTAGGCAATCAGCGCCAGGGTCTCGAGCAGGGCCCTGGAGTAGCGTTGGGGCCGCTCATCCCATAGTCGCGACACCCAGGGAGAGAGCCGTGGGCGGATGCGCAGCTGATAGCCCGAGGCCGTCTCGATCAGCTCCATGGCTCCCCGTTCATGGCGGCTACGCAGACGCTCCAACGCCTCGCGCAGGGCGCGGCGAGGTGGCCGCTCATGGTCGTCGAACAGCGCCTCCAGGCGCTCCACCGCCAATGGCTCACCGGCGGCCAACAGTGCAGCCTCGAGGATCTCATCCAGCCCGCCGGGCGCTTCCTCGGCCATCATGGCCCAACCTCCCCGTCTTCCTCCTCGAAGGGACTCTCTCCCCCATCTTCGAGATCACCCTGTTCGACACCCTCGACTGGGGCGACTCGGGCGCGGACATGAAGGGGCGACAATGGTGCGTTCTGCACGACCTCGATCATCGACTCCTTGGCCAACTCGAGAATCGCCATGAAGGTCACCACGACACCGGCGCGCCCTTCCTCCAGCGCGAACAGCGCCTCGAAGGGCACGAAGCGACCGCCCTCGAGCCGCTCCATGATCGCCAGCATGCGCTCGCGGGTCGACAGCACCTCGCGGCTGATCTGGTGGGTCTGGCTGAGCTCGGCACGCCGCAGGATACCGGCCAGGGCACCCAGCAACTGATCCAGTCCGACATCGGGGTGGATCACCCGGCTCTCCAGCGGCGGCAGTGCCGCCCGAGCCGGGAACCAGTCCCGCCCCAGCCGAGGCAGTTCGGCCAGCGACTCGGCGGCACTCTTTAATCGCTCATACTCCTGCAGGCGGCGAATAAGCTCGGCGCGCGGATCCTCCTCCTCGTCGTCGCCCCCCTCCTTCGGTGGGCGCGGCAGCAGGGTGCGCGACTTGATCTCGGCAAGCATCGCCGCCATCAGCAGATATTCGCCCGCCAGCTCGATCTCCATGGCCTTCATCAGCTCGACGTACTCGATGTACTGCCGGGTGATGGCGGCCACATCGATGGCCAGAATATCCAGGTTCTGTCGGCGAATCAGGTAGAGCAGCAGGTCGAGCGGCCCCTCGAAGGCTTCGAGAAAGACCCGCAGCGCCTCCGGCGGGATATAGAGGTCCTCCGGCAGCTCGGTAATCGGCTCATCGAACAGCCTGCCGAGCACCTCGGCCTGGCCGGCGGGGGTCTGTTCGAGGCTGGAGGTATCGGGGGTAGCACTCACGCGGCGTGCCTCTCCGGGGACGCAGAATCAACGGCGCAGTCTAGCAAGAGCGCACCCATGGAAACAGCGTCTTGAGGTTGCCCACAGCCCGCGCGGTGATGGCGCCATCCGCGCCGTCCCTCAACGGCTGCGGAACCGGCTGGGCCGGCTCCTTCGACGAGCCCACCAAAAATAAATCACGAAAGTCTTTGACCCGGAGCCACAACAATGAGACCGTAGCGCCAGTTGGTTGGCAAGCAGCATGGTTTCAGCAGCATTCGAATTCTTTCGACCGCCTGTCAGATCATTCTTGTTTTACCCGCTATACATCTGGGTGACACCAGGAACTTTGCAAGGCGCTAAGCGCGAAAGGATTTATTATGACGACTGGTACCGTAAAGTGGTTCAACGACTCCAAGGGTTTTGGCTTCATCTCTCCGTCTGACGGCGGTGATGACGTGTTCGCCCACTTCTCCGAGATTCAGGCTGAAGGCTTCAAGTCCCTGCAGGAAGGTCAGAGCGTCTCCTTCGACGTGACCCAGGGCAAGAAGGGCCTCCAGGCCTCCAACATCAAGCCGCTCTGATCTCCGGATCATGAACGCGCACGAACCTCACGGTTCGTGTAACAGGGCTCGCTTCGGCGAGCCCTGTTTCGTTGTTGCCCTCCTCAAGGTTTCTTCGGGCTTATGTAGCCCTTTTCCAGATACCCCTCTTCCAGGCTGACACCCTTCCGACTCTTCCGCAGTGACCAGCCCACAATAGCAAGAAAGCCCACCAGCATCACACTGGCAGGCCTGTGAAACGCGGAGGCAAACCTGAGCCGAGATTAGCGATGCTGGGCAGGGTCGGTAGCTTTGACTGCCTGTGAAGCCATCAACGAGGGGCTCCGACTACGTTCGCTGCGGTCGATGACCGCCGTACCAACGAGGTCGCCGGTCACGTTGAGTGCGGTACAGCCCATGCCCACCAGAGCATCGATGGCGGTCAGCAGCGCCACGGCCTCGATAGGCAAGCCTACCTGAGAGAACACCGTCGCGATCATCACGATACCGGCCCCCGGTACCCCGGCGGTACCCACCGAGATCAGCGTGCCTACTACAACGATCTGCAGCATGCTCGCCCAATCCAGTGGCACGCCCATCACGTTGGCGGCGAACACCGCCGAGATGGCGATGCGGATCGCCGCCCCATCCATGTTCAGCGTCGCACCCAGTGGCAGGCTGAAGCCGTAGAGGCTACGCGGCAGGCCCAGGCGGTTCGCGGCGCCCAGGGTCAGCGGCAGGGTGCCGGCGCTGCTCTGGGTGGCGAAGGCGGTGGCCATGGGGGTGCGCGCCTCGCGAAAGAAAGCGCGAGCCGGCACACCGAAGCCCTTGAGCAGGCCGAGATAGACCAGTAGCTGCGCACCCAGCGCCAGATAGAGCACCACCACCATATCGCCCAGCGACAGCAGGGTCGCGAGGCCCTGGTCGGCGACGGTATTGGCCACGATGGCGAAGACCCCGGCCGGCACGACGTGAAGAATTCCATCCATCACCCTGAGCGTGGCGGTGTTAAGCGCCTCGCTCAGGCCGTAGAGCCGTTCACCCAGTTCCGCCTGGGATTCAGACTGACGCATCTTCGACACGGCTAGACCAAAGACTAACGCGATGAAGATGATACCCAGTAGATCCTGCTCGGCGAAGGCGGCAACGATATTATTCGGCACGATGCCGAGCACCACCGAGAGGATACCGGGATTGTCGGGCACCGAGACGGAACCGGCCCCCTGCAGTGACATCCCCTCCCCCGGCGACAGCAGGGTCGCCACGGCCAGTCCCACGGCGATAGCCAAGGCCGAGGTGGCCAGGTAGTAGAGAAACACCTTGCGGCCGATGCGCCCGAGGCTACCGGAAGCGCCCTGATTGACCCCCGACATCAGGGTGAATAGCACGATGGGCAGGATGATAAACTTCAGCAGTCGCATCAGCAGCTCGCCCAGTGGGGCCAGCCATTCAGCCACGGCAGGCCCGCCGACCAGGCCGACCACCACGCCCAGCACCAGGGCGATGCTCACGCGCAGGATCAGCGAGGTATCGCGATAGCCGTGCCACAGGGATGTCAAAAGCGTCGACATGGGGACCTCGTCAAAATGAAAGAGCGCCGCGGACCATAGACACACAGAGCCCGGCGTGCAAAGACTGTAAAGTTAATAGCTTATAACGCTATGCGCCTTGTGCTCGACATCACTGGCATCGTGGCGATGGACCCAAGGCTCGCCGAAGCATGCACCAGGTAGCGCAAGATCGGGACGGGGCCGAACACCTGAATCACATCATTCTCGCACCAGCCGTGTCAGTCGCACGTCCACGGTGAGGGCGAGCGAGGTCAGGGCCGCGGCCTTCTCGCGCCCCTCGGCACTGGCACGATGCAGATGCGGCGTCATCGCCAGCAGATCGGCAATGGGCTCGGCACCCTCGAGCTCGATGGCGAAGCGCAGCGTCTCGCCGAGTCGCCGGGCGAACCCCTCGGGCACGATCTCGCCGCCCTCTCGGGGTGGCTTGAGGCTCGGGTAGATGATCTCGCGCAACTCACGCAGATGGTTCGGCCCGGCCTCGACCATCAGCAGCTCGCCGCCCGGCCTCAGCACGCGGGCGAACTCGGCATAGACGGGGAAGCCGAACAGGCACAGCACGCGATCAACGCAGCTAGTCTGGACCGGCAGGTGGGCGTTGGTACCCACCACCCAGGTGGCGCTCCCCTGGCGCTTGGCGGCGGCGAGCACCGCCCACTTGGAGATATCTACGCCCAGTAGCGCTAGCGCCGGCGCCTTGCCTGGCACCCCCTCGATCCCGGATGCGACATCGGCCAGTTTGCGCAGGTAGTAACCTTCGCCACAACCGGCATCCAGGCAGCAAAGAGTACCCTCACCCGGCACTTCGGCCAGCACGGCGCTAGCGACGGCCTCGGCGATGGGCCGATAGTGGCCGGCCTCAAGAAAGCGCCGCCGCGCCGACACCATCGCCTTGCTGTCGCCGGGATCCCCGGAGCGCTTGTTCTGCACCGGCAGCAAGTGAACGTAACCCTGGCGGGCAATATCGAAGCTGTGTCCGGCCGCGCAGCACCAGGTGCTGACGCCCTTGTGCAGGACATTGCCGTCCAGCGGGCAGGCCAGCGCCTCGAACGATGTGGTGCTCATGGGTCACCCCTCCTCTGCTACATTCATTCCGCGATGCTTCATTCCACGATGCATGGTGCCCCTACACCGCGGCTGTATTCACGGTCGCTCCATCGAGCCCTGCCCAATGCCGTACCAAGTGAGGACATTATACGCGGGTGACCAGGCCAGTAACGATCCACTAGTCGGTCTGGCCAACCGCCGCTCTTTTGTCGACACCGCCGCCGAGACCTCGATCGACGCCGACGATCTCCCCTTCCGTTACACGGTGAGCATCGGCGCCACCCGCTTCGGCCGAATGATGCCAACGCCCAGGACGCGACCCAGCGGGCCGATGCCATCATGTGCCGGACCAAGCACGCAGGCAGAAACCGCTGTGCGGTTCGCTGGTAGCCTCGGCGCCGCTCAGCGCAGCGTCGGGTAGCCCTCGACGAATACCCAGTCGGTCTGCTGCGCCGGTACGTGGCAGCCCTTGCAGGTGCCCTCGAAGCTCTCGGACACGTTCTGCTCCGGCGCGTCGGCCTTGAACAGCGCCCAGCCCCAGCCTTCGCCCCAGTGGGGGCCGTCAAAGCGCCCCCGGCTGTCCTTGACCATCACGAACCAGATCTGCGGCTCGCCGGCCCACAGGGCCGGTCCGGTGGTCTTGTCACCGGCCTCGACGCTGCGGATCTCCTTGACCAGGACGGTGCCATCGGCGAACTCACCGCTCTCCTGATAGGCCCGCGCGGCCTCGGGCTGGGTATAGACGTCGTGGAAGCCGGCCCCGGGGGCCTCGGCGTCATTGATCACCCAGGAGCCGAGGTGAACCCAGCGGCCCCGGACCTCCGCCGGGAGCGAGATGCCGCCCTCGCCGTCCACGTGTTCGCGGTAGGTCGTCGTCGCCAGATCGGCGGCGAGGGCGGGAAGGCCGGTCAGCGCCAGCAGCGTCGCCAGCCCAAAAGCATTGATGGTTGTCATGATCCGCTCCTCCTGTTCGGGTGCCGGAACGATCGCCGGCAATTGACAGTGTAGGCGGCACGCTGGAACTGACGCTGGCGGACGGTCCGCCACGCCGCTTCACGGCCCCGGTGCTGATCCTGCTGGCCGCCGGCGACGCGCACCGCCTCGGGCCGGGCCCGGAGGGCGCCGAGACCCTGTGCGGCTCGTTCCGCTTCGGCGCTGGCAATATCTGCCCCATCCATCGCGCCCTTCCCTCGCTGCTGGTGACGCCCCTGGAGCGGCTGAGCGGCATGGACGGCCTGCTGGGGCTGATGCTGGCGGAGATGCGGGAGGAGCGCTGCGGCCGACAGGCCGTTCTGGATCGGCTATGTGAACTGCTGGTAATCCAGTTACTGCGCTATCTGATGGATGCCGGCGAAGTGGAATCGGGGCTGCTGGCGGGGATGGCTCACCCCAAGCTGGCCAAGGCGCTGATCGCCCTGCACGACCGGCCGAGGACGACTGGACGCTGAACGGGCTGGCCCGCGAGGCGGGCATGTCCCGGGCCCGCTTCGCCAGCCTGTTTCGCGACACCGTCGGCCAGGTGGGCTAGAGCAGCCCCTCGGCGCTGACCAAGGTATTCCGCCGGCATACCGGCTGCTCGCCGCGGGAATGGCGCAGCGCCGACGCCGCGAGGGACGGGAACGGGAACGGGAACGGGAACGGGAACGGGAACGGGAACGGGGTCTAATTGTAATGCCGGTCAGCGTTAACTGACTGGCATTAGCCGATAACGGCAGGCTTTCGTATGACCCGGATGATGCGGCGGGGCTAGGCGACTCTTATCCGCCCTGCCCCGGCGATCACTCCCACTCGATGGTGGCCGGCGGCTTGCTGCTCACGTCATAGGTCACCCGGGAGACGCCGGTGATCTCGTTGATGATGCGGTTGGAGACCTTCTCCAGCAGCTCGTAGGGCAGGTGCGCCCAGCGGGCGGTCATGAAGTCGATGGTCTCCACGGCACGCAGGGCGATCACCCACTCGTAGCGGCGGCCGTCGCCTACCACGCCAACCGATTTGACCGGCAGGAAGACGGCGAAGGCCTGGCTGGTCTTGTGGTACCAGCCGGCGTTGTGCAGCTCCTCGATGAAGATGGCGTCGGCCTCGCGCAGGATGTCGGCGTACTCCTTCTTCACCTCGCCGAGGATGCGCACGCCCAGGCCCGGCCCCGGGAAGGGGTGACGGTAGACCATGTCGTAGGGCAGGCCGAGCTCGACGCCGAGCTTGCGCACCTCATCCTTGAACAGCTCGCGCAGCGGCTCGACGAGCTTGAGCTTCATGGTCTCGGGCAGGCCGCCCACGTTGTGGTGCGACTTGATCACGTGCGCCTTGCCGGTCTTGGCGGCGGCGGATTCGATCACGTCCGGGTAGATGGTGCCCTGGGCCAGGAAGTCCACGCCCTCGATCTTGGCGGCCTCGGCATCGAACACGTCGATGAAGGTGTTGCCGATGATCTTGCGCTTGGCCTCGGGCTCGTCGACGCCCTTAAGCTTGTCGAGGAACAGGTCCTCGGCGTCGACGCGGATCACCTTGACGCCCATGTGCTTGGCGAAGGTCTCCATCACCTGGTCGCCCTCGGCCTTGCGTAGCAGGCCGTTGTCGACGAACACGCAGGTCAGCTGGTCGCCGATGGCCTTGTGCAGCAGCGCGGCGACCACGGAGGAGTCGACGCCGCCGGAGAGGCCGAGCAGCACGTGACGATCGCCTACCTGGTCGCGCACGCGGGCGATCTGGTCCTCGATGATCTGCGCCGGGGTCCAGTTGCGCTCGCTGCCGCAGATGTCGAGCACGAAGTGCTCGAGGATACGCTGACCCTGCAGGGTATGGGTCACCTCGGGGTGGAACTGCACTCCGAAGAAGCGCTTCTCCTCCCAGGCCATGGCGGCGATCGGGCAGCTCGGGGTGGAGGCGGTCACAATGAACTCGTCGGGCACCCGTGATACCTTGTCACCGTGGCTCATCCAGACATCGAGCAGGCTGTTGCCGGTGTCGTGATCGATGTGATCCGAGATGTCCTTGAACAGCGCCGTTTCAGCGTCGAGACGAATCTGCGCATAGCCGAACTCATGAACATGAGAGCCCTCGACGGCACCACCAAGCTGCTCGGCCATGGTCTGCATGCCGTAGCAGATGCCGAGCACCGGCAGCCCCATCTCGAACACGCACTGCGGGGCACGGGGCGAATCCAGCTCGGTGACCGACTCGGGGCCGCCGGCGAGGATGATGCCGTTGGGGGCGTACTCGCGAATCTCGGCCTCGCTGATATCGAAGGCGCGAACCTCGGAGTAGACACCGATCTCGCGCACGCGGCGGGCGATCAGCTGGGTGTACTGGGAGCCGAAGTCGAGGATCAGGATCTTGTGGGCGTGAATATCGGTCATGAAAGCATCCGCTAGGGCATCTAGGCCAAGGCTGAAAATACGTAGAAAATCCTGCGAGCGTTGCTGGATGAGCGTCAGGCTAGGCGAAAACGGCCGAGGCAGCGGAGTTGACGAGTCTGTCAATGAGCATGCCGAGGCCGTTTTCAACAACGCATGGCGCCATTCCAGCGGCGCTTTTTAACCAGCCCGATAGTTGGGGGCTTCCTTGGTAATTTGCACATCGTGCACATGGGACTCGTTGAAGCCGGCCCCGGTGATCTGCACGAACTGCGGCTTGGTGCGCATCTCCTGGATGTCGCGGCAGCCGGTGTAGCCCATGGAGGCCCGCAGGCCGCCCATCAGCTGGTGGACGATGGCGCTCATCATGCCCTTGTAGGGCACGCGGCCTTCGATGCCCTCGGGCACCAGCTTCTCGGCGCCGGCGTCCTTGTCCTGGAAGTAGCGGTCGGCGCTGCCCTGGGTCTGGGACATGGCGCCC
The DNA here is from genome assembly GCF_004347715.1 of Halomonas marinisediminis. Taxonomy (NCBI): domain Bacteria; kingdom Pseudomonadati; phylum Pseudomonadota; class Gammaproteobacteria; order Oceanospirillales; family Halomonadaceae; genus Halomonas; species Halomonas marinisediminis. The sequence goes on from NZ_SLTR01000023.1 coordinate 37,311, forward strand.
ATGGAGCCCATGCCGCGGTAGGCCTTGTAGGTGCGGCCCTGGAAAAGCTCGATCTCGCCCGGAGCCTCCTCGGTGCCGGCCAGCAGGCCGCCGGCCATCACGGTGCTGGCACCGGCCGCCACGGCCTTGGCCAGGTCGCCGGAGTAGCGCACGCCGCCGTCGGCGATCAGCGGGATATCGTAGGGTTCAAGCGCCGCGGCGACGTTGGAGACGGCGGTGATCTGCGGCACGCCGACGCCGGCCACCACGCGAGTGGTGCAGATGGAGCCCGGGCCGATGCCGACCTTGACGGCGTCGGCGCCGGCTTCCGCGAGCGCCTTGGCGGCCTCGGCGGTGGCGATGTTGCCGCCAATCACCTGGATCTGCGGGAAGTTCTCCTTCACCCAGCGCACGCGCTCGATCACGCCCTTGGAGTGGCCGTGGGCGGTGTCAACCACCACCACATCGACCCCGGCCTCGGCCAGGGCGGCCACGCGGTCCGGCGTCTCGGGGCCGGTGCCCACCGCGGCGCCGACCAGCAGGCGGCCGTCGGCGTCCTTGGCGGCGTTGGGGAAGGTGCGAGCCTTCTCGATGTCCTGGAAGGTGACCAGGCCGCGCAGGCGGTTCTCGTCATCGACCACCAGCATCTTCTCGATGCGGTGCTCCTGCATCTTGCCCTTGATCACGTCGAGGGTGGTGCCCACCGGCACGGTGACGAGCTTCTCGCCGGGGGTCATGATGTCGGCGACGCTGTCGCCGTGGTTGGGCTGGAAGCGCATGTCGCGCTCGGTCACCAGGCCCACCAGGGTTTCCCCCTCCACCACCGGGAAGCCGGAGAAGCCGTGCTCCTCGGCCATCGCCAGCAGGTCGGCCAGCTTGGCCTTGGGGCCAACGGTGACCGGATCCTTGACGATCACGCTCTCGTGCTTCTTGACCTTGCGCACCTCGGCGGCCTGCTGCGCCATGGTCATGCTCTTGTGAATAATGCCGATGCCCCCTTCCTGGGCCATGGCGATGGCCAGTCGCGCCTCTGTCACCGTGTCCATGGCGGCGGAGACCAGCGGGATGTTCAGGTGGAGATCCCGTGTCAGCCGGGTCCGTAGGCTGACGTCGTTGGGCAGGACCTCGGAATACCCGGGGACGAGTAATACGTCATCGAACGTAAGAGCTTCTTGGGCCATACGTAGCATATCGGCAACACCCAGTGAGCTGGTGGGAGAAGGGAGGTAAGTTAATCCACCATTATAACGGGCGAAGGCGGGCCACGTCACGAACCAACACGACTCCATGCTACCCTGCCCCTGATATCCGAGGAGCCCGCGCCATGAGCCACCCCGATGCCCCACCCCTATCCGTCAGCGAACTCAACCATAGCGCCCGGCAGCTGCTGGAGGGGCGCTTCGGCGATATCTGGGTCGAGGGCGAGCTCTCCGGGGTCTCGCGCCCCAGCTCCGGTCATGTCTACTTTACCCTCAAGGATGAGCATGCCCAGCTGCGCGGCGCCCTGTTTCGGAGCCGTGCACGCTTCGTCGGGGCGACGATGCGCGACGGTGACCGGGTCAAGGTACGCGGGCGGCTGTCGGTCTTCGAGCCGAGAGGCGACTATCAGCTGATCGCGGAAGCGGTGCAGGCCGCCGGCCTGGGCGAGCTGCTGGCGGCCTATGAACGGCTCAAGTCACGACTCGACAGCGAAGGCGTGTTCGCCAACGCCCGCCCTCTGGCCTGCCCGCCACGCCACCTGCTGATCATCACATCGCCTACCGGTGCGGCGATTCGCGACGTACTGGCGGTGCTTGCCGCACGCTGGCCCATGGTGAACGTGACGCTGATTCCAGTGGCGGTACAGGGGCGCGAGGCGGTGCCGACAATGATCTCGGCGCTAGGATTACTCAATCGCCAAGCGAATCTCGACCCGGACCGCGACGTCATCCTCCTCACCCGGGGCGGCGGCAGCCTTGAGGACCTGTGGGCCTTCAACGACGAGCACCTGGCCCGGGCGATCTTCCATTCGCGACTGCCGATCATGTCGGCGGTGGGCCACGAGGTGGATGCGACCCTTGCCGACTTTGCCGCCGATGCACGCGCCCCCACCCCCTCTGCGGGAGCGGCACGACTGGTGCCGGATCGCCACGATCTCGGCCACCGTCTGGCGATGCTCCAGGCTCGCCTGATGCGCGCGATCCAGTCTCGCCTCGATGGCGAGGGTCAGCGCCTGGATCACCAGCGGGCGCGACTGCGTCATCCTGGCGAGAAGTTGCAGCACCGGCGCCAGGCGCTGGCACAACTGACCGGACGACTGACGCGAGCCCTTCAGGCGCGCCTGACCGAGGCCAGCCGGCACCAGGCCCAACTGCAGCGCCGCCTGACGGCACACCCGCCCGGCCGCCAACTGGCACTGGCCGAACGCCGCCTCGAGACGGCAAGCCAGCGTCTGAGCATCGCGGCACCGCGGGTGCTGGCGCGTCATCGCGAGCGTCTGACAGCAGTCGCCAGGGAGCTGCATGCCGTCAGTCCCCTGGCGGTGTTGGGCCGTGGCTATGCGATACTCGAGGATGAACAGGCGCGCGTGGTACGACGAGCCGACGACGCCGCCCCCGGCGACCGTCTGTCCGCCCGCCTGGGGGATGGACGCCTGACACTCGAGGTACTTCCTTATGACGCCGATATTCCGACCGGCAAGCGGTCTAACCGATAGTGCAGGAAGCTCACGCCCCTGCGCTATCTAAGCTTAGTCGCAAGTCGTCTTGACGTTCCGGGCCAGATGCCGTTTCGTCGACTGTTCTTGCGACACTCCCGCCATGGGCGGGACTTCATCAGCATGTATAAAGGAGTCACACATGTCTCTGCGCATCAATGACCTCGTACCGGACTTCGAGGCCGACACCAGCCAGGGTGCCATTCGCTTCCACGAGTGGCTGGACGGCAAATGGGCCATCCTGTTCTCCCACCCCAAGGACTTCACCCCGGTCTGCACCACCGAGTTCGGCGCCGTGGCCAAGCTCAGCGATGAGTGGGAAAAGCGCGATACCAAGGTCATCGGCATCTCGGTGGATGGCGTGGAGGAGCACAAGGGCTGGATCAAGGACATCGAGAGCTTTGCCAGCAGCGATGTCGGCTTCCCGATCATCGCCGACGAGGACCTCAAGGTCGCCAAACTGTTCGACATGCTGCCCGCCGAGGCTTACCTGCCCGATGGCCGAACTCCCGCCGACAGCGCCACGGTCCGCTCGGTGTTCATCATCGGTCCGGACAAGCAGCTCAAGCTCTCCATGACCTACCCGATGAACGTCGGTCGCAACTTCGCCGAGGTACTGCGTGCCCTGGATGCCCTGCAGACCGCCAACGGCAAAGGCGTCGCCACCCCGGCGGACTGGACCGTGGGCGAGGACGTGATCATTCCCCCGACGGTCTCCGACGAGGATGCCAAGGCCAAGTTCGGCGAGTTCGAGACCGTCTTCCCCTACCTGCGTCGCACCAAGCTTCCCCAGCAGTAAACGGAGCACGATGCGATCCCCTGGCCCCCGCCCCCTGGCGGGGGCCAGTCATTTCGTTAGCCCTCAGCGCTCCGGCTTGAAGGTAGCCGGCTCCAGATCGTGACGCCCCAGCAGCTTGTAGAAGTCGGTACGGTTGCGCCCGGCGATACGCGCCGCCTGGGTCACGTTGCCCGCGGTGAGCTTCAGCACCTTGATCAGGTAACGACGCTCGAAGGCCGCCCGAGCATCGTTGAACGTCGGCAACACGCTCTCTTCGGCCGCCAGCGCCTGGGCCACCAGCGCCTCGGGGATGATCGCGGTCCCGGTCAAGGCCACACACTGCTCGACCACATTGACCAGCTGACGCACGTTACCCGGCCAGGCACTGGCCGCCAGCAGCTTCAGGGCCTCCGGCGAGAAGCCCTTGACGAAGGGCTTGTGACGCTCGGCGGCCTGGACCACCAGGTGCTTGGCCAGCAACGGCACATCCTCGGGGCGTTCCTTGAGCGATGGCAGACGCAGGTTGACCACATTGAGGCGGTAGTAGAGGTCCTCGCGAAACTCGCCCTCGCCCATGGCACGATCGAGGTCGCGGTGGGTTGCCGAGATGATTCGCACGTCCACCGGCACCTGAACAGTGGAGCCCAGCGGGCGAACGTGACGCTCCTGGAGGGCACGCAGCAGCTTGACCTGAAGCGGCAACGGCATGTCGCCGATCTCGTCGAGAAACAGGGTGCCGCCGTCGGCGGCCTGAAACAGGCCACGATGTTCGCTGATCGCCCCGGTAAAGGCTCCCTTGGCATGCCCGAACAGCTCACTCTCCAGCAGCTGTTCAGGCAGGGCACCACAGTTGATCGCCACGAAGGGCTTTTCGGCCCGCGGGCTGGCACGATGAATGGCTCTGGCCATCAGCTCCTTGCCCGAGCCTGAGGGGCCGCTGACCAGCACGCTGACATCGGAGGCGGCGACCATGCGCGCCTGCTCCAGCAGGCGCTCCATCTCGGGGCTATGGGTGATGATCTCGGCACGCCAGGCTTCATCGCCATCCGTCAGCCCGCCCGGGACCTGGGTCAAGGCATCCTCGATGGCAGCGAACAGTTCGTCTCGATCCACCGGCTTGGTCAGGAAACTGAACACGCCCTCGCGAGTCGCCGCGACCGCATCGGGTATCGAGCCGTGGGCGGTGAGCAGGATGACCGGAAGCCCCGGCGCCGCCCGCTGCACCTCGCGGAACAGCATCAGACCATCCATCTCGTCCATGCGCAGGTCGGTAATCACCAGGTCGGGACGATTGACCTCCAGCGACCTGAGCGCCTCACGGCCGCTCGCCGCGGTGGTCAGCCGGTAGCCGCGACTCTCCAGTCGCATGCCCAGCAGCCTCAGCAGGCTGACGTCGTCATCCACCAGCAGGATATGGGCAGGCTGCCGGCGCCCGGCACTCCCGGCGGCTGCCATCCGGGTCGATTCAGCACGCGTTTGCAGGGGGGGCAGGGTCTTCACATCGAGGCCTCCATCACTCTTCGTTCTGCTGTCGCAGGTTGATACTTCGTTCGATGGCGGTCAGCGCCTCGAGCTTCTCCGTCAGGGCGGCCTTCTCCCCCTCCAGGGCGGTGATCCGGGCCTCGCTATCCAGCTGGGAGGAGTGCGCGGCATTCAGTCGCCCAAGCATGGCGCGGCGACGCTCCAGCTCGTTGAGCCAGTAGCGTAGCAGCGGCTGCAGGGTCACAGGCGCGGCACCCAGGTCGGCCTTGTAAAGCTCCGAGGCAAGCACCCACTGCCGGTGGTTCCCCCATGAGAGCGCCACGGCGCGGGCCAGGCGTTGCTCCGCCTCCTCACCTTCCAGGCGCTTGAGCATGGCATCACGCCAGGTGCGATCACCGCGCTGCGACGCCAGCCCGAAGTCGACCCACTCCCTCAGCAGGCACGCCTCGTTGGTGAAGCTCGGCAGTTCGGAGCGGCAGTGGGCGGCAGACTCCACGACACTGGTCGGCTCGGCGGAGTGCTCCATCAGCCCCTGCGACAGACTCTCGCAACCGACCAACCAGGTGGCCAGTAGACAGGTCAACAGGGGACGCAGCGTCATCACATCAGCTCCTTGCTTGTGGGTCTGCCAATTCGGCAGGCGTGTCAGTAGGATCACCCCTCGAGGGGGCAGTGTGCGGCAGCGTCAAGCGGAAGCAGACTGCCAGGCGTGGATCTGTCACCAGCGCCAGCTCGCCCTGCTGCAGGCGGGCGCAATCCGCCGCTACCGAGAGTCCGATGCCGGAGCCCTTGAGCGGCCCCTTGCGACGCGTGCCGCCCTGATAGAAGGCCTCAAACAACCGCGGGCGATCCGCCTCGGCGATGGGTTCGCCGCTATTGGCCACTTCCAACTCAAGACGACCTCGACGCTGTCGAGCCCGGATCTCCAGCACACCTCCGTCCTCACCATAGGCGATGGCGTTGGAGACCAGATTATCGAGGATATGCTCAGTCGCGGCACGATCCAGTGGCCACACCACCGGGCCATTGAAGCCCTCGACCCGCATCCCCTTGTTGGCCAGCGCTAGACGGTGCTTGGCCAGCACTTCGTGCAGCAGGGTGGCAACGTCGAGCCGCTCAATCTTCACTCGGCGGTTCTGCTGCAGCAGATTGTAGTCGAGCAGCTGCTCGATCAGCCGCTGCAGCTCGCGGCCGCTGCCATCGATCAGCTCGAGAATCTCCTGCTGCTGTGGGGTCAGCTTCCCGGCCACTCCGTCGCCCAGCAGCGCAGAGCCTTCACGCACGCTGGCCAGCGGGGTCTTGAGTTCATGAGACATATGGCGCAGGAAGCGCTGCTTTTCTGCCTCAAGCTCATCGAGACGCGAGGCGAGCCAGTCGAGGCGTTCATCCAGCTGAATCAACTCGGCGGGGCCCTGTACTGGGCGGGGTGGCGCATCACGGGAACCACTGCCGATCCCCAGGATACGGCGTTCCAGCTGGCGCACCGGACGAATGATTAGCCATGAGAACAGCAGCATCAGCACCAGGCTGGCCGACACCAGAGCCCCGGTCTGCCACCACAGCTGTCTCTGTACCCCTCGCGCCCCTTCACGAATCGCATCAATGCGCGTATCGATGCGCTGATTGGTGGCCTGGCGCAGCGCTTCGGTATGCTCAGCGAGTGCCGGGAAAGCCTCGAGCCGATCCTTGAACGCGGCCAGCTCCAGGCCGGGCAGATCGCTCAGGCGCTCGAGAAGCGCCTCCAGCTCCACCATGACAGGAGCTTCCGGCAGCAGCTCCTGCTGCCGACCCAGCAGTTGACGATACTCCTCGAGCCGGGCGGCATAGATCTCCAGCAGGCTCTCCTGCTCCAGGACGGCATACTGCCGAGCACTACGCTCCATCTCCAGGGCCAATACCCCCAGGGTCCGGGCGCGCCGCGTCTCCTCCACCGCCTGGCGTGCGCTGATGTCGGCCAAACGGGTGAGCTCGGAGAGGGCCTGACCCGCCTGGAACATCAGCACGCCCAACGGCAGCATCACCACCACGAAGGCGATCAGCACGAGTTGCAGCAGGGAGCGGGGGCGCCAGCGACGGGCGACTCGGGTGGCCATGTCCAGCGTTCTTTGCAGATAACCAAGGGGCGGGGTGGCGGATGGGGTTGCCATCATGTCGAACCTTCAGGATACCAGAGTTTGCCTGGGCGCCGTGCCCTCTAGATCGCGGCATGCGAGCGGTAAAAAACATGCGAGTGGTAAAAAAAAGGCCGGCAGAGCCGGCCCAAGTACGCAGGGAACTGAAGGGTCTGGAAGGATCACCGGTGGCGGCCTGGTCCAGCCAACGCCCACCCTTCCAAACGGGCCGGGGAAGGCCCTCGAAGCCATGGGCGAGCCATCTGCCACCAGGGGCTGGCCCTCCTCATGCGGATGGCAAGCCTTCGAGGGCCGACCATCCCGCTTCGTTTCTGGCGGTGTCGCCCGGCCTGGTCGTAACCAATGTGGCCGCGGCGCCACTGCGCGATTCTATCCCCCGCAAGGGGGAGAGGCATCCATGCCGGGGCATCCTTGCCCTTGGGTACACATCCCTGACCATGTCGGTACCCGTCTCATCGCAACCTAAGTCACACATCGCTAGGAGCAGACGTTGATCGCTTTGGAGGCGAGGCACAGGGCAGTGTCGTTCCGCCCCCGCCGCGATCGAAATGGCTCGAGCCGTAATGAACCACTCCCGTCGCTCACTTCACATATTGCGAACTTCGTGCCAAAATTAAATAAATAGCTAAAATTCAATCACTTACAGACTCGCCTTTACTCAGGATGTGTTACAACCCGGGCGGCGGGGAGGCTTGCGACCGGGATTATGTCGCAAGAAAAAGACACAAGCGGAGAGGATCTCTAAACAGCCATACTTATCAATAGCTTAGAGAGTCGCCAAACCGCGACGACCGCACAGGAGGTGACACCTCACGGCGACAGGACATGGCTTGCCACATCGTTGCAAATGGCAGGCGAGATCGTTGCGATAACACGCCGGCATGATCAGCCGAGTGACTTGATCAGCACCTTGGACTTGCGGGCATGGTTATAGGTGTCCCGGCGCAACGGAGGCAGCGCCTCGAGGTCGGCCAGGCGAAAGCCGTGCTCGAAGAACCAGTGAGTGGTGTGGGTGCTGAGGGCAAACAACGCAGACAGCCCCTGCCGCCGGGCACGTCGCTCGAGCTCAGCGAGCAGTAGCTCGCCGCGAGCACCGCCACGATAGTCATCGTGAACCGCCACGCAGGCCAGCTCGCCCATCTCGGCATCATCGAACCGATGCAGGGCGGCACAGCCGATGATCATGCCGTCGCGCTCGATCACCAGATAATCGTCGATCTCGTGCTCCAGCCGTTCACGGGAGCGAGGCACCAGCATGCCGCGCTGCTCCAGCGGTTCGAGCAGCTCCAGCAGGCCTCCGATATCCGCCAGCTCCGCCGAGCGCAGCTGCTCGTAACGATGCCGGGTGATCATGGTGCCGACCCCGTCGCGGGTGAAGAGCTCGCCAAGCAGGGCATCATGGTCATGCCACGAGAGCAGGTGCGTACGCGCCACCCCGTGACGGGCGGCCTGACAGGCGGCCTCCAGATGACGTGCAAGCTCGCTGCCGGGGGGAGCCTGATTCAGCAGCGGCCCGGCCTCGGCGGGCGTCAGCTGACGCTGCAGCTGACCACTGGCATCGCAGAGGCCACTGGCCTCGCCGAGCAGGATCAACTTGTCGGCCGACAGCGCCATGGCAGCATGCTGGGCCACATCCGAGGCGTCGAGGTCGAAGACCTCTCCGGTGCTGGAGAAGCCCAGTGGAGGCAGCACCACCAGCGCTCCCTGCTCCAGCAACCCCTCGATGGCCTGGGTACGCACCCGGCGCACCTCTCCGCTATGATCGAAGTCGACTCCCTCCCGCACCCCAAGCGGCTTTGCCATCACCAGGTTGCCGGAGATCGCGGAGAGCTCCACGCCATGCATCGGCGTATTGGGCAGGCCCAGCGAGAAGCGCGCCTCCAGCCATAGCAGCTGCTCGGCGGCCACACGCTCGATGCAGGCCATCACCTCACCCTCGGCAACACAGCGTCCCTGATGCTGGCCCGGCGTGATCCCTGCCGCATCCAGAGCCTGGCGTACCTGAGGACGAATGCCGAACACCACCACCAGCCGTACCCCCAGGGTATGCAGTAGCGCCAGATCCTGGATCAACTGCTCACCACGCCCCCGCGCCATCGCCTCGCCTTCGATCAGAATGACGAAGGTTCGTCCGCGATGAGCATTGATATAGGGAGAGGAGTTGCGAAACCAGTCGACGAAGGGGAAGCGTTTATCCAAGAGCCGCTCTCCGGCTGCGGGTGATCGAAAGGGGGGTCCACGACTATAGCAGAGCAACGGAAACGGCGGCACCACTAACGTGGTGCCGCCGCTCGGGGCTCCGTGCAGAGGATGGCCTGGGGCTCGTGGCCCCGCCCCCCCATATGAGCTAGCCGAACATGCCCTTGAACATGAAGAAGAACAGGATGGCCAGCCCCGCACCGGCAGGCAGGGTGATCAGCCACGACATCGCGATGGTACCGATCACGCGCAGGTTGAGGGCCGCCATGCCGCGGGCCAGGCCAACACCCAGCACGGCCCCCACCAGGGTGTGGGTCGTGGAGATCGGTAGGCCGGTACCCGACGCCAGCACCACGGTGACAGCGGCGGCCAGGGTAGCCGCGAAGCCACGGCTGGGCGTGAGCTCGGTGATGCCGGTACCGACGGTGGCAATCACCTTGTGGCCATAGGTGACCAGGCCGACAACGATACCGCCGCCGCCCAGCACCAGCACCCACCAGGGCACCAGGGCGGCCCCCTCGATCTCGCCGCCGCTATTTACCACGCCGATTACCGCCGCCAGGGGACCCACCGCGTTGGCCACATCATTCGAGCCATGGGCGAAGGCCATGGCACAGGCGGTGAAGATCATCAGCACTCCGAACACCCGCTCGACTCCGCTGAAGCCAAAATGATCGGTCTTGCGACTACTGGCCTGCACCCGCCGCTCCATAAGAACGCCCATTACGGCAAACAGCAGGCCGGCGAGTATCGCCAACAGCAGGCTGGTGCCGAAGTTAAGATCCAGACCAACATGCTTGAGCCCCTTGGTCAGGGTCACCATGGTGACCGAAAAGCCCACCAGGAAGACGTACATCGGTACGTAACGCTTGGCGGCGGCGAAGGGGTCGCGGGCCTCGAAGATCAGATGCTGTACCGATTTGAACAGAGTGAAGGCGATGGTGCCGGCAAGCAGCGGCGAGACGATCCAGCTGGCAGCGATCTTGCCGACACTGCCCCAGTCCACCGCCGCGGCTCCCAGGCCAGCCACGGAGAAGCCGACGATGGCACCGACGATGGAGTGAGTGGTGGAGACCGGCCAGCCCTTCAGGGAGGCGATCAATAGCCAGGTAGCGGCCGCCAGCAGCGCTGCCAGCATGCCATAGACCAGCAGCTGCGGGTCACTCTGGAGAAGCTCGGGGTCGATGATCCCTTTGCGAATCGTATTGGTCACTTCGCCGCCGGCTAACCAGGCGCCGAGAAACTCGAAGATGACGGCGATCAGGATCGCCTGCTTGATGGTGATGGCGCGAGAGCCCACCGAGGTGCCCATGGCGTTGGCGACATCGTTGGCCCCCACCCCCCAGGCCATGAAGAAGCCAAATAGGCAGGCCAGGATGATGAAGATCTCGCCGTGCTGCGCAATGATCGACATGAGGATACGTCCCCTCGTTGCGGTCGTTTGATAGCATGTTCACAACGGCCCTGGCAGTGCCAGGGCCGTGGCACTCAGTTGGCAGTCATGATCTGCAGGCGGCTTCCCACACGCTCGGCACGATCGGAGAGCTGACCGACCCAGTCGATGATGGTGTAGAGGAACATGACATCGACCGGGGGCAGACGATCCTCGAGACCGAACAGCTGACGGCGAATGGCGACCTGCTGGGCATCGGCCTGATGCTCCAGGCGGTCCAGTTCACGAATCAGTTTCTGCATCACATCGCTGACGTTTCGCCCGAAGCCGGAGTCAAGTAGATCCCTGAGCTCCTCCAGGGCGTGACGTGCCTGGGCCACGCAAGCCACAGCGGTATGCATGTAGTCGCGCATCGGCTGGGCCAGCTCCTCGGGCACCTGCATGCGCCTGCCGAGCATGATGCCGGTGATATCGCGAACCTTGTTGGCGATCTTGTCCTGCACGCTGATCAAGTCGAGCAGATCCGAGCGCGACACTGGCAGGAACATGGTGTTGGGAAGATTCAGACGCAGCTCGGTCTTGAGCTCATCGGCCTCGTGCTCGAGGCGAGTCACCGTTTCGCGGTGAGCAGCGGCCGCCTCCCAGTCACCCACGAGGGTCGCTTCGAAGAAAGGCAGCAGCTGGTCGGCGCACTCGCTCGTCTTGACGATATGGGTCAGCAACGGCTCGAATGGCGAACGACCGAACATCGCGGAGAAGGGGTTGGATGTCACCATAGGGCATCTCGAAACCTTGAAAATGGCGGCGACAGTATAGTGACCCCTGCCGCCATCGTCATGGACTATTCATCCAATTTGCGAATCCCCACCTGATCGAGGCTGTCGACGCATGAGTCAAGAGATCGAACTGAAACTCGCCCTGGGCCCCGAAGGCCCCGACGCCCTGCGTCGTCATCCCCTGCTGAATGAGTCTTCATCAAGTGCCACCCTCCTCGGCAACACCTACTTCGACACTGCCAGGGGTGAGCTCGAGGCGGCACGCATGGCGCTGCGCCTGCGTCGGGTCGACGACCGCCTGCTGCAGACGGTAAAGACCAGCGGCGAGGGCAGCGGCGGCCTGTCACGACGCGGCGAGTGGGAGTGGCGAGTCCCGGGGCCGGGACTCGATCTGGCCGGTCTGGAGGGGCTGCCACCGGCCGAACTGGGCAAGGACGTGCTGACGCGACTGGAGGCACGTTTTACCACGGACTTCCGCCGCGAAACCTGGCACCTCGAGCATCGCGGGGCCCGTATCGAGCTGGCCCTGGATGAGGGTGAGATCTCGGCGGCGTGTCGTCATGTCGCGATTCGTGAGCTGGAGCTGGAGCTCGTGGAGGGCGAGCCGGCGGCGCTATGGCCGCTGGCCGAGACGCTGGCCGAGCATGTGGCGCTGCGCCCCTCGGATACCAGCAAGGCGGCTCGCGGCGGAGCACTGCTGACGGGCGAATGGCGGCTCCCCCCGGGCGACTCACCGTCTTCGTGGCTGCACCGCGCCGTGGTGGCACTGGATGCTCACACCGATAGCGGCCATGGCGCCTGGCGAGAAGCGGCAGCCGACGCCTTTCGCCAACTCGCAGACCTGGGCGACACTCCTACGAGAGAGGCAGCACATTCACTTGCGAGGGCCCTGACAAACGAAGCCTGGTTGACGCCCTCTAACGGCCGATGTCTGTTGTGGCTAGCGCACCGTCTGTCGGGCCGGATACGCCTGGCCTGATCTCAATCACAAGGAAACCGTCCGTGAACTACCTCCCCAAACCCGCCGGCGCGGGCCTGCGCACTCGGGTCTTCCAGGTTATCTTCGAGTCCGACACCCCGCTGGCCAAGGGCTTCGATATCGCCCTGATCGTGGCGATACTCGCCAGCGTGCTGGTGGTGATGCTGGAGAGCATCGAGAGCCTTCGTGCCGACTACGGCACCCTGTTCTTCTGGCTGGAGTGGGGGTTCACCATCACCTTCACCGTGGAACTGGCGGTGCGCCTCTATTGCCTGGAGCGCCCCCTGCAGTACCTCAGGAGCTTCTACGGCATGGTCGACCTGATCGCCATCCTGCCCACCTGGCTGGCACTGATTGTCCCCGGGACCCAGACGCTGGTGATGGTGCGTCTGTTACGCACCCTGCGCATCTTCCGGGTTCTGCGGCTGATGGAGTTCGTCGGCGAGGGACGCCTGCTGATAGGGGCGCTGAAACGCAGCAGTCATCAGATCTTTCTGTTCCTGTTTACCGTCTTCATGCTGGTCTCGATCTTTGCCTCGATCGTCTACCTGATCGAGCCCGCCTCGGCCGGCTTCACCAGCATCCCCACGGCAATCTACTGGGCCATCGTCACCCTGACCACGGTGGGCTTCGGCGATATCGTGCCGGTGACCCCTCTGGGTCAGGCGATCTCGGTAATGGTGATGCTGATCGGCTACTCGATCATCGCCGTGCCCACCGGAGTCTTCTCCGCCGAGGTGATCCGCTCGATCCGCGCCGACCGCTACTCCGACGAGGCATGCCCGGGGTGCGGCCATGACCGCCACGAGCAGCGCGCCAAGTACTGCCTGCTGTGCGGCACCTGGCTCGACGAGGACACCCCCGACCCGCAGCTCTCCGAGGAGGAGCAGGAGGCCTGGTGGGAGGAGCATGGCGGCAAGGAGGAGGATGGCGACACCGACAAGGCGCCGCCGTCGGGCTAAGCCGTCGAGGTCAGTCGCGGAAGGGAGCGACGTCGCCTCGACCCTCGCGCAGGACCACCGGCGGAAGCTCGCGCAGGTCCACCACGCTGGTAGGCTCCAGATGACAGGCGCCACCGTCGATGATCAGATCGAGGTCGGCGCTGAAGCGCTCACGGATCTCTTCGGCATCGGTCATCGGCAGCTCCTCGCCCACCGGGATCAGGGTGACGCTCATCAGCGGCTCGCCGAGTGCTTCGAGAAGGGCGTAGGTAATGGCATGGTTCGGTACGCGGACCCCGATGGAGCGACGCTTGGGGTGCAGCAGCAGCCGCGGCACCTCGGTGGTCGCATTGAGGATAAAGGTGTAGGCACCAGGGGTATGCGCCTTGAGCAGGCGAAAGACGGCGTTGTCCACCTTGGCATAGGTACCGATCTCGGAGAGGTCGGAACACACCAGGGTAAAGTTGTGCTTGTCATCCAGGGCACGCAGCCGCTTGATCCTGTCGATGGCCTTCTTCTCGCCCAGGTGGCAGCCCAGGGCGTAGCCCGAGTCGGTGGGATAGGCCACCACACCGCCGGAACGGATGATGCCGATCGCCTGCTCGACCAGGCGCTTCTGGGGGTTTTCGGGGTGAATCTGGAAGAACTGGCTCATGGTCACGCTCCTGAATTGAACCGCGGCGCCAGCCGCGGATGGGTCCATACCGGCAGCGTGGCGGTGCGCGGCACCAGGCTCATGCTGCCCGGCGCCAGGTGGCCGCCGGAGAAGTGAAAGTCGCTGCCCAGCGAGGCATAGAGCCCGCGCTCCTGGAGCTGACGCGACAGGTCGCGGGTCACATCGGGATTCTGGAAGCCACTGACCAGCTCGGCGGCCTGGCCGCCGGCGACACTGAAGTCGTCGAGCAGCAGGCCACGCTTGCGCCGCGTGAGGGAGTAGCGAAGGGGATGCGCCAGCACCGCCACGCCCCCCGCCGAAAGCACCCAGCCCACCGCCTCAGCCATATCCGGCCATAGCGCCTTGACATCACCCGGCTTGCCGGCCCCCAGGTATTTCTTGAAGGCGGTCGCGACGTCGGGCACCACGCCCGCCGCTACCAGCGCGCGGGCGAAGTCGGGACGGCCCAGGGGGCGCTCGCTACCGGCCTGCTCCCGTGCCCGGGCAAGGGCATCATCGAGACCAACTTTTTCCATGCGGGAGGCGATGGTCCTGGCGCGCTTCACGCGAGCCACGGCCTGGGCCTCGAGCCCCTCGACCAGCGCCCCCTTCACGCCCTCGGGCAGCAGGCCTACCACATGGATGCCGATGCCGCGCCACTGGGTGGAGAGCTCGGTACCGGGAATCAGTACGAGGCCCTCGTGGCGGGCCGCCTCGGCCGCCTCTGCCACACCGTCCAGGGTGTCATGGTCGGTCAGCGCCATGTGCGTCAGACCCTGGGCGGCGCAGAGCGCCACCAGATCCATGGGGGACAGGGCTCCATCCGAGGCGGTGGAGTGCATATGCAGGTCGATGCTGAGCGGCGCGGGGTCGCCCTCGAAGCGCAGGGGAAGTGGAGACATTGGCATGACGCCGATCGGCGACTTTGTCAGAATGGTCTATCATGGTGCGCCTCTGGCCAATGCCGGTCAATGGCGCCACTACCCGACCCTGCCGCCCCATAGAAGGAAGCCAGCCAATGCTCTACGCGATCATCAGTGAAGATGTGGACAACAGCCTGGAGCGCCGTCTCGCCGCCCGCCCCGATCATCTGGCGCGCCTGGAGGCGCTACGTGACGAGGGTCGCCTGGTCCTGGCGGGTCCCCACCCGGCGGTCGACAGCGAAGACCCGGGCGAGGCCGGCTTCTCCGGCAGCCTGGTGGTCGCCGAGTTCGACAGCCTCAAGGCGGCCCAGGCCTGGGCCGATGCCGATCCCTATGTGATCGCCGGCGTCTACGCCAGGGTGGCGGTGAAGCCTTTCAAGAAGGTTCTCCCCTGAAGAAGGCTTTCTGAACCAGCCAACTTATCAACAGCCGGTTTTTACACAATCACTGTGGACAACCCTGTTGAAACGCCGCGGATGCCTGTCGCCAGCCCCCTGATACCGGCTCCGCGGCGCAATCGATCAAATATTGAACACGCCTCCGGAGCTTCCCGTGACTGCCGCCCCCGATGGCCTGCCGCCTCTCGCCGCTCTCGATAACGCCTGTCTCGACTGGCGAAACGACGCAAGCGGCGAGGCAGCCCCTCACTCTTCCGCCTTCGACGATGTCTACTTCTCTCGCCATGATGGACGCGCCGAGACCGAACATGTCTTCGTCGCCGGCAATCGCCTGACGGAGCGCTTCAGGGAGTGGCAGGAGCCGCGCCCCTTCGTGATTGGCGAAACCGGCTTCGGTACCGGGCTCAACATGCTGTGTGCCTGGGCCTGCTTCGATGCCCACGCGGCGCCGGAGGCTCGACTGCATCTGGTGTCCACCGAGAAGTTCCCACTCGACCGCGCCGATCTGGCCCGGGCGCTGGCCGCCTGGCCCGATCTGGCAAGGCGCAGCGAGAGCCTGGTGGCGCAGTGGCCCGAGCCGGTGACCGGCGTGCACCGGCTCTGGCTCGATGAGCGCGTCACCCTCGACCTGCACCTGGGCGATGCCGCCGAGCGGCTGTCACTGCTCGACGGCCGGGTCGACGCCTGGTTCCTGGATGGCTTCGCCCCGGCGAAGAACCCCGAGATGTGGCAGCCGGCACTGTTCCAGGCGATGGCGGCTCGCTCCCGACCAGGGGCTACCTTTGCCACCTTCAGCTGCGCCGGCGTGGTCAAGCGCGGCCTGGCGGCGGCCGGCTTCACCTGGCACAAGTCACCGGGCTTCGGGCGCAAGCGAGAGATGCTCTGCGGAGAGATCGCCGAGCCCCCCCGCGATGAACGCCGGCGACAGACTCCCTGGTTCACCCCACCGGCGCCCCGGCCACCTCGCCATGTCGCGATCATCGGTGCCGGCATCGCCGGCGCCAGCGCCGCCGCCGCCCTGGCCAGGCGCGGCATCGCCGTGACCCTGATCGACCGCCTCGAGCGTGCCGACCTGGAAGCCACCCATCTGCAGGGTGCGCTCTACGTCAAGCTGGCTGCCGACACCAATCGGCAGAGCCGTATCTACCTGGCCGGGCTGCTGCATAGCCGCCGCTGGCTGGCCTGGCTCGACCCGCGGCAGTCGCTATGGCGGAAGAGCGGCGTGCTGCAGCTGGCCCTGAACGACAAGGAGCAGGCGCGCCAGACGCGTTTCCTGGCCAACCACCCCCTACCGGAGAGCGTGGTGAGAGGGGTGGACGCCGCGGGAGCCAGCGCTGCCGCCGGCGTCAGTGTCGATGCCCCGGCCCTGGACTACCCCAATGCCGCCTGGGTCAGACCCATGGAGCTCTGCATACGACTGGCGGAAACGCCGGGTGTCAGTTTCCTTCGGGGAGAGGTCACGGCACTGCGGCGACTGGAAACCGGCTGGAGACTGGAGATGCGCGACGGCGATCCCATCGAGGCCGACCAGGTCATCGTCGCCGGCGCTGCGGAAACCGTCGCCTTCGAGCAGACCGCCCCTCTCCCCCTGCAGCCGGTTCGCGGGCAGCTCAGCCAGCTCCAACTGCCCCCGGGGGCACCCAGGCTGGGGCGTGTGGTCTGCGCCGGAGGCTATGTGCCCCCGGCAGCGGATGGCGTGCTCAACATCGGCGCCACCTTCGCTCCTGACGATACCGACACGACACCTCGCGAGGGCGACCATCGCGCCAACCTGGAGGAGCTGGAGCGTGGCCTGCCCCACTTCGTCGCCGCCCTGCGCGACGCCGGCACCGACCTCTCCCCGGAGCGGCTCCGTGCCCTGGTGGGGGTGCGTGCGGCGAGCCCGGACAAGACCCCCTACTGCGGCCCAGTGCCCGACGCCGATGCCTGGCGGGAGGAGTATGCAGTATTGGCCAAGGACGCCACCCGCATTCCCGAGGCACTCGGACGGCACCATGCGGGGCTCTGGATCAGCACCGCCCACGGCTCTCGCGGCCTGGCCAGTGCCCCGCTATGTGCCGAGCTACTGGCCTCGCGGATCTGCGACGAGCCACTACCCCTGGAGCAGCCGCTGGCGGACCATCTACATCCCGGCCGGCGCCTGATACGCGACCTGATTCGTGGAAAGTGATCGCCCATCCTCTTGGACGCCGGGGGCCTCGCAAGGCCCTCGCCGATGGAGGGCAGCACCTAGAGTCGGAGACTATCCCTCCTCGTCGTCGGCGAGATCTCGACCGAAGGCCCGCCACTGGGCCAGGGTCATCACCTCGGTGCTCTCCGTTCTGAGGTCATGGGCGATGATCAGCTCGCTGCGTTCCAGCTGGCGCTTGAGTTCGGCCACCCAGCCACGCATGCCCTCGCCGGTGTCGGTGGTGTCGTAGCCCTGGCGAGTGACGAAGGCCTCCAGCAGGGCATCCAGGGTCTCCCCCGGCAGCATCCGGTAGGGCACCTCGATAAAGCGGTCGCCGCTCATGTCTCGCCCTCCTCGTTCTCATCCGTGGCGACGTCGCCGGCTTCCCAGGCGGCCAGCTGCGCCAGGAAGGCCGCCTCATCCAGTACCGGCACACCCAGCTGCAGCGCCTTGTCGAGCTTGCTGCCGGCGGCCTCGCCTGCTACCAGGCCGGCGGTCTTCTTCGACACGCTGCCCGCCACCTTGGCCCCCAACGCCTGCAGGCGCTCCTTGCCCTGATCGCGGGTCATGCTCTCCAGGGTGCCGGTCAGCACCCAGGTCTGCCCGACCAGGGGCTGAGGACGCTCGACGACGGCCTGCTCCTGCCAGTGCAGACCACAGGCGACCAGGTCATCGATGGTCGCGCGGTTGTGCGGCTGGCGAAAGAAGGTGTGGACATGGGCGGCAACGATGGGCCCGACATCATCGACTCCCTCCAGGGCCTCCCGTTCAGCCGCCATCAGCGCCTCCAGGGTGCCGAAATGCCGCGCGAGGCTGGCCGCGGTGGCTTCGCCCACCTCGCGGATGCCCAGGGCGTAGATAAAGCGAGTCAGGGTCGTCGCCTTGGCCCTCTCCAGGGCCGCGACCAGGTTCTCGGAGGACTTCTTGCCCATGCGCGGAAGCGTGGCCAGCGTCTCGGCCTGCAGGCGAAAGAGGTCCGCTGGGGTGGCGACCCAGTCCCGCTCGACCAGGCCATCGATCAGCTTCTCCCCGAGACCATCGATATCCAGCGCCCGGCGTGAGGCAAAATGCTTGAGTGCCTCCTTGCGCTGGGCGGGGCAGTAGAGCCCCCCGGAGCAGCGCGCCACCGCCTCGTTCTCCAGGCGTTCGATCTGCGCATCGCACACCGGGCAGCGCTCGGGGAAGACAATCGCACAGGCATCCGCCGGTCGCTTCTCCTCGATCACCCGTGCCACCTGCGGGATGACATCACCGGCACGCCGGATAACGACGGTATCGCCGATCATCACCCCGAGCCTGGCGATCTCGTCGGCGTTATGCAGGGTGGCGTTGGAGACGGTAACTCCCGCCACCGAGACCGGCGCCAGGCGGGCCACCGGGGTGATGGCACCGGTGCGCCCGACCTGAAACTCGACATCGTTGAGCCGCGTGGTCTGCTCCTGGGCCGGAAACTTGAAGGCGATCGCCCAGCGTGGCGCACGGGCCACGAACCCCAGCTCACGCTGCAGACGTAGCGCATCGACCTTGATCACCACGCCGTCGATGTCGTAACCGAGCGAGTCACGCTTCTCGCCGAGCCGGCGACAGTAGTCGACCACCCCCGCGGCGCCCTGCACCACCTCAAGCTCACTACTGGTGCGGAACCCAAAATCGCCCAGGTGGGCCATCAAGCCGCTATGGGTAGCGTCACCCGGATCGGGCTCGACGCGGGCCACCTGATAGGCGCTGAAGGTCAGCGGACGAGTGGCGGTCACCTTGGGGTCGAGCTGGCGCAAGCTACCGGCGGCGGCGTTGCGTGGATTGGCGAAGACCTTGGCGTCATCCGACCGGGCGCGCTCATTCATCGCCTCGAAGTCGGCATGGGAGATGATTACCTCGCCACGCACCTCGAGCAGGGCTGGCGGTGTATCACCACGCAGCCGCAACGGTACCGAGCGCAGGGTGCGCAGATTGGAGGTGATTCCTTCGCCGGTGCGGCCATCGCCGCGGGTGGCCCCGCTGACCAGTTCTCCCGCGGTGTAGACCAGGGATACCGCTGCACCGTCCAGCTTGGGCTCGCAGCAGAAGGCGATCGAGGCGGCGTCACGCTCCAGGCGTTCGGCTACTCGCCTGACGAAGGCCTCCAACTCCTGTTCGTCGAAGGCATTGTCCAGCGACAGCATGGGCACCGCATGCTCGACTTCGGGAAATCCTGCTTCCGGGGGGGCCCCCACCCGCTGGGTCGGCGAGTCCGCCGTCACCAGCTCGGGATGCTCGCTCTCGATCTGCTGCAATCGACGCAGGCGGCGGTCGTAATCGGCATCGGTCAGGCGAGGGTCGTCGAGGACATAATAGCGATAGTTGGCATCGTCGAGTTCGGCGCGCAGGCGCTCGAGCTCTTCGCGGATCTTCGAGTCGGGCTGGGTCATTGCGTCCTGATTCTTGGTCCTTGGCGGGGCCTCGAAGCTCGAAGCTCGAAGCTCGAAGCTCGAAGCTCGAAGCTCGAAGCTCGAAGCTCGAAGCT
>NZ_SLTR01000194.1:0-316 GCF_004347715.1 Halomonas marinisediminis
TTCCTGGCGCGCATCTCCAAGGGCCGCACGGTGCGTGAATACGTGCTGGGCGCGATGATCATCCCGGCGATCATGTGCTTTGTGTGGTTCGCCCTCGTGGGCGGCACGGCGATCGACCTCGAACTTCGCGGCGTGGCCGATGGCGCGATCCAGGGGGCGGGTCAGGCTGACCAGCTCTTCGCGATGCTGGCGGTGATGCTGTCCGAGGGGCTGGCCTATGCCATGTCCGTGCTGATCGTGATCCTGCTCTTGACCTACCTGGTGACCTCTGCCGACAGCGCGGTGCTGATCATCAACACGATCAACGCCGCGGGCG
>NZ_SLTR01000195.1:0-316 GCF_004347715.1 Halomonas marinisediminis
GCGACGATCGGCAGGTGCGGCGGGACGGCAAGCTGGTCTTGTGGGAGCCGCTGACCCTGGATGCGACCCATCTGGCGCCCCGGGCCTGCCTCGGCGGGGCCCGCGCGATCGCGACGGTGGCGTTCCTGGCGCCGGATGCGGAGGCGGCGCGCGACACGGTGCGGCGGCTCGCGCCGGAGGGCGTGGACTGGGCGGTCTCGGCCTGGGATGGCAAGCTGGTTCTGCGCGCCTTTGCGCCGGACGCGCAGCCGCTCAAGCATGCTTTGGCGCAGGTTTTGCATGTGTTGCGCGAGGGCGCGCCTCTGCCGCGGGTGTG
>NZ_SLTR01000196.1:0-316 GCF_004347715.1 Halomonas marinisediminis
TTACACTTGCTATTAGTTCATAATTATGACCGTGAAAGTTAGGGTTACTACATTTACCAAAGACTTCTGTGTTTTTTTCATCACTCCAGTCTTTTCTGTATAACCTATGAGCTGCATTAAAATGTGCTCTTCTACTAACCGTTACTTTCATAGTCTGTAATATTTATATGTTGATAGAATTTATCAAATATAATTTTAAACCAAGCTGTATAATGTTCTGGTTGCATTTCCATGTCTTTTTTCACCTCTTCTAGAGGCATCCATTTCCATGCAGCAACTTCATCTGGATTGATTTTTGGCTCTTGATTGTATTTAC
>NZ_SLTR01000197.1:0-316 GCF_004347715.1 Halomonas marinisediminis
TTGAAATGATTACTGATAATCCTCGTTCTTTTAAAGATTATGATATTACCGATATCTATTTACGAAAAGTTGAAGAGCAAGTAAAAGAGGCTCCTGAATTTTATTTTTGGACACACAAACGGTTTAAACATAGAGGTAAAAATTTACTAGATAAAAAACTTACTAAAAGAGCTTAATTATTAGGAATTGGAGAACCATTTTTCAACCAATTGTTTTTCAAAAATATCTTTTCCTATAAATTCAAATTCATTAGAAATTGCATTGTATTTATAATCCTTTTTCCAATCATTAAAGTTAATACATAATTCTTTAATAC
>NZ_SLTR01000198.1:0-316 GCF_004347715.1 Halomonas marinisediminis
GGCGGCGTCCTCCGCGGCGATTGCGGCGGCGCCGGAGGTGTCCGACAGCACGAAGATATGTGCGCCTGCGTCCAGCCCCACCCGGTCGAGGCCCGCGCGCAGGGCGACGAGATGGGCGGCCAGCGGCGCGGGGTCTTCCTTGCACAGGGTCACCAGGAGGGCGGTGCGGCTGGCCGGGCGCCAGCCCGCGGGCACGGGCGGTTCCGGGTCCGGGCGCAGGGCAAGCCCCAGAAGGGCTGTCGCCGCCCCGCCCGCGATCCAGACCGCGCCGAGCATCACCAACGGCAGCGCCAACAGCGCCCCGGGGGTCCAGTCG
>NZ_SLTR01000199.1:0-315 GCF_004347715.1 Halomonas marinisediminis
AACAAGAGCATCAAGAAGTATTAACCCGATTAAAAAGCATACCAGGTATTGGAAACAAAACAGCCCTAATGTTGGTGGTTCTAACAGATGGTTTTGAACGATTTACAAGTGGTAGTGAATTGTGTAGTTATGCAGGATTGACTCCCGTGATAAAAAGAAGTGGCAGCAGTGTAACTGGCCGCAGTAAAATAAGTAAAATGGGGAACCAAAAACTTCGAAACTTATTATTTATGTGCAGTTTTAATGCCTGCAAATACAATAAAGCTTGTAGGGATATTTATGAGAGATTAGTTGCTAAAGGAAAAAGTAAAAAAT
>NZ_SLTR01000200.1:0-315 GCF_004347715.1 Halomonas marinisediminis
ATAAATGGTGGTTTCGGCATGGTTCTTGATGGTAGTAAAGAATCTGAATACCGTTTAAAATCAATGCTTTTTTGGGATGTAAATAACGGTATTGCAAGACGAAGTTGGGCTCGAAATAAGGAAGCTATATTTGCTATTAAAAGAGCTATGGAATTAGAACCAAATTTAAAGGTTACACTTCCAAATCTAGTTGATGATAAATTATTGGAATAATTTGTGAAAAATTAAAGTTTATGAAATATTTAAAATTACTTTCGGTAGGTGTGGTGCTTTTTTTAGTATCCTCTTGTGCATCGGTTAAAGTATCTTCTGATT
>NZ_SLTR01000201.1:0-315 GCF_004347715.1 Halomonas marinisediminis
TCAGACCATTATAATTTTGCAAAAAATAACATTCCCGTTATCTTTTATTTTAATGGTGTTCATGAAGATTATCATAAGCCTTCTGATACTGCAGATAAAATAAGATTTGATTTGCTTCAAAAACGGACACAATTGGTGTTTTACACCGCTTGGGAAATTGCAAATAGAGATAAAAAATTAGTAGTAGATAAATAATAAGTGTACGCAGTAGTTGACATAGAGACCACAGGTGGTAAATACAATGAAGAAGGTATTACCGAAATTGCCATACATAAATTTGATGGACATCAAATAGTAGATAGTTTTATAAGTTTG
>NZ_SLTR01000024.1:0-50678 GCF_004347715.1 Halomonas marinisediminis
TCCTGTTGTCCTGTTGTCCTGTTGTCCTGTTGTCCTGTTGTCCTGTTGTCCTGTTGTCCTGTTGTCCTGTTGTGCTGTTGTAACAGTGCCTGGCGACCAGGCAGCTCGCTACCGACTCAGTTGTCGGTGATCAGGCGGTCGATCTCCTCCACCACCTGGCAGAGCAGCAGGCGGTCGCTGGCACGCCCTCCCTGCTGGGCAAAATAGGCCGCCAGGGCCGGGGCCACATCACAGCGCGCCGGCAGTGGAGCGCGACGCTCCACCAGGGCGTCCAGCCGGGCGATAAACACGAAACGCAACCACTGGGGAAGCGCCATGGTATCGACGCAGAAGGGCTCCTCGCTATCGAATGCCGAGGGCGCGGGCGTCTCCATCTTCCACAGGTTGGCGGCCTTCATGTTGGCCTCGAGCCGGCGCAGGGACTTGTCGAGTTCGTCGTGAACCGTCATCGGGGAAGCTCCCAGTCGAGTGTGGCGTCATTATCCCGCCCCCGGCGACCCGTGACCACCCGCCACCTAAAGGATCACGATATCGCGCTCCGCTCCGGGTAATTATCCCATGCTCATGGCTCATTCACAGTTTCCGTGAACGGCCCTGTGGATAACCGCTGGAAAGAGTTCGCTAGCCCTGATGCCATGGGAGACAGCGAACGGCGATCAAACTTTGACCATCCCTGGCACATCCTCGCCGAACCTGCTGACAGCCTGGTGATGCCACGGTAGAGTGCACGCTCAGACAAGCGGAGATGCCATGCAACCCATCCACACCCTTCACGACTTCTTCGTGCGCAGCGGGGCCGAGGTACGGCTCTACCACCTGGGCCGGCGCGTGGAGCCCTGCGAGATGGCGACCCTGGAAGCCCTGGAGGCCGGCACGGCGCCCTGGCCGGCTCCCTGGCAGGGCCAGGCCCGGCTGGGCCTGGTCTTCCGTCTTGGCGACATGCCCGACCCGCTGATCTGGTTCCTGGCACTGCCCCTCGATGAACAGGGCCGGCTCGACCCTGCATCCCGCGATGCCTTCGTGCAGCGGTTACTCGAGACCCTGGGCCGGAACGTGGCCAATGTCGGGCGCGAGGATGGCCAGGCGGTGGATAACCTGATGAAGGACAATCCGCTGGCCTTTACGCCATCGCTCCCCTTCCAGGCCATGCTGCATGCCCTCGCCAGCCACAATCTGGGACGAGCGGCCAGCTCGCACCTGGAGCCGGTAGAGGCCTATCTCAGTGGTCAGCAGACGCTCGACTGGCAGGCGCTCGGCCTCCAGGGCCTGGCCGACTTTGCGGTACGTATGGGAGATGAGGAGAGTCGCCAGCTCGTCCGGCGGCTGCCCGACCTGCCCACCGCGATGCTCACCTCACTGTGCTACTGTCTCGAGCATGTCGCCATCGATGACCGGCTGGCCCAGGCGCTACGCGTCCGGGGCGAGGCGGCTGCCGAGGCCGGCGATGTCGAGACCCTGTGTGCCTGTGTACGGGCGGCGTCGACCAGCGAGGCCGCCGGTGACTGGTTCGACAGCCTGCTGGCCGATGTCCACGCCTGTGGCCCCGATCTGCTGGCGGCCATCGCCGCGCGCGGCTGGCCGCTTCTCGAGGATGGTCAGCGGCTGCCGTGCTACCTTGAGCGCCTGGCAAGCTGCGAGCAGGCGGACTTCATGAGAGTGGCCCGCGACCTGGCCCTGATCCCCAGGCTGCGGCTGCCGGTGTTGATGATCTTGCGCGAGGCGCCCGCCGACTCGTCCATCGGCAAGCGGCTCGTGGCCCTGACGCGCTAAAGGCGAAGACGACCCATGACAACGATGAAGGAACTGCCCTATACCCCCAAGGCGATCATTGGCCGCCGGGAGATGGTCGAGCTGACCGACATGCAGCTGGTATTGTGCGCCAAGGCGGATACCGGGGCGCGTACCTCGGCGCTGCACGCGGAGGACATCACGACCTTCGAGGAGGAGGGAGAGCCGTGGGTCAGTTTTACCATCCCCGGCAGTGGCCCCGACTCGCCACCCCACGTCTTCCGCATGCCGCTCCACGACCGCCGCAAGGTACGCAGCTCCAACGGTCAACAGGAGTGGCGCTATGTGGTCCGCACGCCCATGCGGCTCGGCACCCTGGAGTACCCGGTGGAGTTCACCTTGACCGATCGACGCGACATGCGTCACCCCATGCTGTTGGGCCGGCGCGCTCTGCGCCGCCTGTTAGTAGCTCCCGGCGCCTCCTTTCTGCTCGGCGACCCCTGAATTCGCTTTCCCCCCTCCGGAGCGACTCGATGCATTTTGCACTGCTGTCACGCAACCGTAATCTCTACTCCACTCGACGCCTGGTGGAGGCCGCCGAGCAGCGCGGCCACACCGCGCGAGTGGTCGACACCCTGCGCTGCTACATGAGCATCGCGGCTCACCAGCCATCGATCCACTACAAGGGCGGAGAGCTGGAAACCTTCGATGCCGTGATCCCGAGGATCGGCGCCTCGGTAACCTTCTACGGCTGTGCGGTGCTGCGCCAGTTCGAGATGATGGGCACCTATGTGCTCAACGACAGCGTCGCGATCACTCGCTCGCGAGACAAGCTGCGCTCGCTGCAGCTGCTCTCGCGCAAGGGGCTTGGCCTGCCGATCACCGGTTTTGCGCACTCCCCCGATGATATTCCCGACCTGATCACCATGGTCAAGAATGCTCCGCTGGTCATCAAGCTGCTCGAGGGCACCCAGGGGATCGGCGTAGTGCTGGCCGAGACCAACCAGGCGGCGGAGAGCGTGATCCAGGCCTTCATGGGCATGAAGGCCAACATCATGGTTCAGGAGTACATCAAGGAAGCCAAGGGTGCCGATATTCGCTGCCTGGTGATCGGCGACAAGGTCGTGGCCGCCATGAAACGTCAGGCCGCCGAGGGTGAGTTCCGATCCAACCTGCACCGCGGCGGTACCGCCAGTGTCATCCGGATCACCCCTGAGGAGCGCTCCACGGCGATCCGTGCCGCCAAGGCCATGGGCCTGCGAGTGGCCGGTGTCGACCTGCTACGCAGCAATCATGGTCCAGTCATCATGGAGGTCAACTCCTCGCCCGGCCTGCAGGGCATCGAGAGTGCCACCGGCAAGGATATCGCCGGCCTGATCATCGAGCACCTTGAAAAGAATGCGGCCCCGGCACGCAAGGCGCCACCTAAACCCAAGGGGTAATTGCCAGTTGCGCACAAGCCAGGCTCAATGGGCATTGCGATTTCCATACTTATTCCAGTCTGGGGGTAGCAAAACACTGTTTTCCCCGCCACAATCTGCGTCACCAAAGGGGGTGACCGCTCATGTTTCTCGACAATCGCCAGGTGGCGATGGACAGCGTGCTGGAAGCGCTGGCTGACAGCATCGACTATTTTCAGGACAATCTGGAGCGCCTGCGGCCAACGCTGCGTGATGCTCTCAAGCCTCACTATGAGACACGCAGCCGTTCAATGCGCGAGCTGCAATCACTCGCCCGGGAGCATCTCAACATGCTGCCGCGTGATGCCGATGTCGAACGCGACGACTACATGTGGTTGTGGAGCCGGCTGAAGAGCTTCGTCGGCAACGAGCGTCAGGTGGTGATCGGAGAGCTCCTGGAACAGGAGCGAGTGCTGATGCAGTCGCTCTCCAATCTGATGACCCACCCCCTGCCAGATGAGGTCGAGTCGAAGGCAGAAGAGTGCTGGAAGGGCTGCCGGGCACTGATTCGCGAGCTCTATGCCCTGCAGAAGACCCGTGACAAGCGGCGCTGAGGCGTCTTCTCAGCGCTTTTCGCCCGATGGTGTATCGGCCGCCCAGCCCTCCTGGTCAGTAGTGCGTCGCTGCGGAATGATGACCAGCGGCTCTCGGGGTCCCAGGAAGTAGGGCTCACGGTCCCATAGATAGAGATCCCCCAGGGTAGCCAGTCGCGCTACCCACTCCCGTGCCGCCAGCCGCCACTGCCCCTTTACCTTCCGCTCCTTCACCGCACAGCCCTGGGCCTCGATCCCCAGCGCCTCGGCAATAAACAGCGCCCGTGGTAGATGCCACTCTTGCGTGATCAGCAGCGCACGCTCCACGCCAAATACCGCCTTCGCGCGAGCCAGCGTATCGAAGGTGCTGAAGCCTGCGTAATCCAGCGTCATGGCCGTTTCGGGCACCTCACGACCGCGCAGGTCACGCCACATGGTAATGGGTTCATTGTAGGAGAGGGTGCGGTTGTCACCGGAGAGCAGCAGATGGTCGACACGCCCCAGGCGCAGCAAGCGAGCCGAGGCGCTCATACGCCCCTCGAAGTAGGGATTGCGAGTTCCACTGCGGGTCCAGTGGGAAGTACCGAAGACGATACCAACCTGTTCGGCATGACACTGGGACAGATGATAGTCGATGCGTTCGCGGGTCTGCCCCAGCACCCACAGGTTGGCCACCAGCAGCAGGAGTCCCGCCATCAACACCAAGGTGCCCAGCGCCATCAGGACGGCCCGAAGGATCCGCCATGCCATCCGCTTCATCGGCACCTCCTGTTCCCTCAGCGCTCTCCCCCGCTGGTCGATCATCGCGGGGTCAACGGCGCGAGCCGCTAGAACATGCCGAGCTCGAGCTTGGCCTCGTCGCTCATCATCTCACGGCTCCAGGGCGGGTCGAAGACGATCTCGGTATGCACCTTGCTGACCTGAGGGGCGCCAAGGATCTTGTTGCGTGCATCGGCAGCGATCACATCCCCCATGCCGCAGCCGGGGGCAGTCAACGTCATGCGGATGGTGACGATACGCTCGCCACTGATCAAGCGCTCGATCCGACAGCCATAGACCAGGCCCAGGTCGACGATATTGACCGGAATCTCGGGGTCGAAGCAGGTGCGTAGCTGGTCCCACACAAACTGCTCGAGCTCCTCATCCGTGGCATCCTCATGCAGGGTCGGTCGCGGCATGGCCTCGAGCCCCACGGCGTCGAGATTGGCGCCCTCGATCAGGTAGAGGCGCCCCTCGAAGCCCACGCTGAGCGTGCTGCCCTTGGCCTGCATTACACTGACCACGCTGTCCTCGGTCAGCGTCACGCTGTTGCCGAAGGGAATGGAGATCACCTCCACATCACGCTGCAGGGGCAGCTCCTGCCCCTTGTGAAGGCTCGCAATCTGCTCGATGTCGCTCATGGCGTTCCTTTTCTAGCGGTTCCTTGTCCGACCATTATTTGCCTGACCATTGCTTGCCTGACCATGGCTTGCCTGACCATGGCTTGCCTGACCATGGCTTACCTGACCATGCCGATCACGCGCTCCAGGGCATCGGCGAAGATGTCGACTTCATCCAGGGTGTTGTAGGCGGCAAACGACGCCCGGCAGGTCGCATCGACACCGAAGTGAGCGAGCAGCGGTTGAGCACAGTGGTGGCCGGTTCGAATCGCCACCCCGAGCTGGTCGATCAGCAGGCCGATATCCTGGGCGTGGGCACCATCGACCACGAAGGAGAGCACTCCGGCCTTCTCCGGTGAGGTGCCCAGTATACGCAGGCCGTCGATGCGCAGGACCCGCTCGGTGGCATGGGCCAGCAGCCGCCCCTCCCAGGCACCGATCGCCTCGACCCCGACTCCACTCACCCACTTCAGTGCCGCGCCAAGGGCGATCACCTCGGCAATGGCCGGCGTGCCGGCCTCGAACTTGTGGGGAATCTCGGCGAAGGTGGTCTCGGCCTCGAAGGAGACGGTGGCGATCATCTCCCCCCCTCCCTGCCAGGGCGGCATCGCCTCGAGCAGCTCGGTCTTGCCATAGAGCACACCGACCCCGGTGGGGCCATAGACCTTGTGACCGGAGAAGGCGTAGAAGTCGGCATCGAGATCGCGCACGTCTACCGCCTGATGGGGCGTGGCCTGGGCACCATCGACCAGGATCCGCGCACCATGGGCATGGGCAATGGTCGCCATTTCCTTGACCGGGTTGACGGTTCCGAAGGCATTGGAGACATGGTTGACCGCGACCAGCCGGGTTCGCTCGCTGAACAGCTCGCGATAGGCATCGAGATCCAGTGTGCCATGGGCGTCTACCGGGATCACCTTGATGGTAAAGCCGATCTCGGCGGCCAGCAGCTGCCAGGGCACGATATTGGAGTGGTGCTCGAGGCGCGAGATAAGCACCTCGTCACCGGCCTGGAGGTTGGCACGCCCCCAGCTGTTGGCCACCAGGTTGATCGCCTCGGTGGTACCACGGGTGAAGATGATCTCGCGGCTATCGGCGGCATTCAGGAAGCCGCGCACCGTCTCCCGGGTACCCTCGAAGGCAGCGGTGGCCTCATCCGCCAGGGTGTGCAGCCCGCGGTGAATGTTGGCGTTGTAGCCACCGTAGTAGGCAGCGAACGTGTCGATCACCTGCCGTGGGGTCTGGCTGGTCGCCGCATTGTCGAGATAGACCAGCGGCCTGCCATGCACCTGGCGCGTGAGAATCGGAAAGTCGGCGCGAATCGCCGCGACGTCGAGGCTCGACGTCGCGGGGGCGCGGGTAGCCAGATCGGTCATGGCAGGCTCCTCCTCAGGATATCGCGGTCGCTCTCACTCATGGCCCTTACTCATCACCCAGGGCCACGGCGGTTTCCACCAGCCCGGCCAGGTTGAAGCGCTCGGGCAGCTTGCCGGCGACGGCGAGCTCCACACGCTCGGCGATGGCATCCAGGCGCACCGCCTCGAGCACCTCACCCGCGAAGGCCAGGGTCAGCAGACCTCGAGCCGTCTGGCGATCGATTCCGCGAGCGCGCAGGGCATAGATCGCCTCCTCGTCGAGCTGTCCCGTGGTGCAGCCGTGGGTGCACTTGACGTCATCGGCGTAGATCTCGAGTTCGGGCTTGGCATCGATCTCGGCGCGATCGGAGAGCAGCAGGTTGGCGTTGCTCTGGAAGCCTTCGATCTTCTGACTGTCAGGCTTGACCACCACCTTGCCGTTGAACACGCCATGCGAGCGATCGTCGAGGATGCCCTTGTAGTTCTCGTTGGAGAAGGTGCGCGGCGCATTGTGGTTGGCCAGGGTGTGGCTGTCGACATGCTGGCGACCCTCGCCATAGAACAGGCCGTAGAAGTCGCTGGTCGCGTTCTCGCCATTCAGCTCGCTGATCAGGTCGGTGCGCACCAGGGCGCCCCCCAGATTCAGGTTGAACGAGGTATAGCGGCTGTCACGGGCCTGTTCGACATGAATCGACGCCACATGCAGATCGGCGAGCGGCGCCTCCTGAAGCTTGTAGTGGGTGAGCATGGCGTTACGCTCGAGGATCACTTCCGCCACCAGGTTGGTGAAGTTGGCGGCGCCCTCCTCGCCCACATGATGCTCGACCAGGGTCGCCTCACTGCGCCCGCCGGCCTGCACCAGAACGCGGGGATGGCTCATCACCGGTGCCTCGCCGTTACGGGAGAGGAACTGCAGGATGATCGGCTTCTCGACCACGGTGCCCGGCGCCAGGCGCAGCACGGCGCCCTCCTCCATAAAGGCGGTGTTCAGCGCCGAAAAGGGCGAGAATTCGACCCCGGTGAGGCGCCCCAGCGGTCCGCCTACCGCCTCGTGATTCTCGGCCAGTGCCACCGACAGGGGCTGCAGGGAGACGCCCTCCGGCAGGCCATCGAGCTGCGACAGCGATGCCGAGAAGATGCCGTCGACGAAGGTCAATCGATAGGCATCGATGGGCAGGGTCAACGTCGCCGCGCTGGCGGGTGAGAAGTCGGCATCGGCGGCCAGGGCGAAGTCGCCCCGGGCGATGGCACGAACATCGGTATACTTCCACGCCTCGTCGCGGCGAGTGGGAAAGCCCATCGCCTCGAAGCGGGCCGCGCCGGCCTGCCGACGCGCGGCAATCCAGGTCGGCTCGCCAGCGCGGTCGGCACGAGCCTCGGCCAGACGGTCGAGAAAACGCTGTGTATCTTCACTCATGCGACGGACTCCTCCAGCACCCAGTCATAGCCACGGGATTCGAGCTCGCGAGCCAGGTCCGCGTCGCCGCTCATGGCGATACGGCCGTCGACGAGCACGTGAACCCGGTCCGGCACGATATAGTCGAGCAGACGCTGATAGTGGGTCACCAACAGGATGGCCCGCTCCTCGGAGCGCAGCGAGTTGACGCCATCGGAGACGACCTTCATGGCGTCGATGTCGAGACCCGAGTCGATCTCGTCAAGCATCGCCAGGCGCGGCTCCAGCACCAGCATCTGCAGGATCTCGTTGCGCTTCTTCTCGCCGCCGGAGAAGCCTTCGTTGACGGAGCGCTGCAGGAAGCTGGCATCCATCTGCATGAGCGCCGCCTTCTCCTTGATCAGCTTCATGAACTCGGGAGCCGGAATCTCGCCTAGCCCCTGAGCCTCGCGCTTGGCATTGAGCGCGGCCTTGAGCAGATAGATGTTCTTGACCCCCGGAATCTCGACCGGGTACTGGAAGCCCAGCAGCAGGCCCGCACAGGCACGCTCCTCGACGGACATCTCCAGCACGTCCTGGCCGTCATAGGTGATGCTGCCGCTGGTCACCTCATACTCTTCCCTGCCGGCGATGACCGCCGAGAGGGTCGACTTACCGGAGCCGTTGGGCCCCATGATGGCGTGCACCTCACCGGCATTGATGGACAGCGACAGGCCCTTGAGGATTTCATTACCCTCGACGGAAACGTGTAGATCCTTGACTTCGAGCATCGTGAATACCTTTTGATTCGATTAAGCGATTGGCAACGGTGTGATCAGCCGACGGAGCCTTCGAGGGTGACCCTGAGCAGCGCTTCGGCCTCGACGGCAAACTCCATGGGCAGCTCCTGGAAGACATCCTTGCAGAAGCCGTTGACGATCATGCTCACGGCGTCCTCCTCGGAGATGCCGCGGCTCTGGCAGTAGAAGAGCTGGTCATCGCCGATCTTGGAGGTGGTGGCCTCATGCTCCACGGTCGCGGTGCTGTTGCCGATCTCCTGATAAGGGAAGGTGTGGGCGCCACACTGATCACCGATCAGCAGCGAGTCACACTCCGTAAAGTTGCGCGCGCCCTTGGCACGGGGGCCGATCTTCACCAGGCCGCGATAGGCCTGGTTGCTGCGCCCGGACGAGATCCCCTTGGAGATGATGCTGGAGCGAGACCCCTCGCCGATATGGATCATCTTGGTGCCGGTGTCGGCCTGCTGGCGGCCACCGGTCACCGCCACTGAGTAGAACTCACCGATGCTGTCCTTGCCGCGCAGCACGCAGGAGGGATACTTCCAGGTGATGGCGGAGCCGGTCTCGACCTGGGTCCAGCTGATGCGCGAGCGGTCGCCACGACAGTCACCGCGCTTGGTGACGAAGTTGTAGATACCGCCCTTGCCATCCTCGTCGCCGGGATACCAGTTCTGCACGGTGGAGTACTTGATGTAGGCATCGTCCAGCGCCACCAGCTCGACCACTGCCGCGTGCAGCTGGTTCTCGTCGCGCATCGGCGCGGTGCAGCCCTCCAGATAGGAGACCTGGGCGCCCTCCTCACAGATGATCAGGGTGCGCTCGAACTGCCCGGTATTCTCGGCGTTGATGCGGAAGTAGGTGGAGAGCTCCATGGGGCAGGTCACGCCCTTGGGCACGAACACGAAGGAGCCGTCGGTAAATACCGCCGAGTTGAGCGCCGCGAAGTAGTTGTCGGTCTGGGGCACCACGGTGCCGAGATACTGCTTGACCAGCTCCGGATACTTCTGCACCGCCTCAGAGATGGGGCAGAAGATCACCCCGGCTTCGCCGAGCTTCTCCTTGAAGGTGGTGGTCACGGAGACCGAGTCGAAGACGGCGTCCACCGCCACCCCAGCCAGGGCGGCACGCTCATGCAGCGGAATACCCAGCTTCTCGTAGGTCTCGAGCAGCTTGGGATCCACCTCGTCGAGGCTCTGGGGGCGATCCTCGGGGCGCTTGGGCGCACTGAAGTAGGAGATGGCCTGGTAGTCGATAGGCGGAAAATCGAGGTGAGCCCAGGAGGGCGGCGTCATCTTCAACCAGGCACGGTACGCCTTGAGACGCCACTCGAGCATCCACTCCGGCTCGCCCTTCTTCTTCGAGATAAAGGCGATGACGTCCTCGTCAAGGCCCGGCGGTAGCGTCTCGCTCTCGATGTCGGTCACGAACCCCTCTTTGTATTCGCGACGGACAAGCTGTTCCATTTCTTCAGTTGCCATGATCTCTCCCCTCCCGGACATTGGGCCGGCGAGACGGGCTCGCCGATTGTATCTGATGAAACTTGGGTGCTCAGGCCGTATCGGCGGCCAGGCTCACGCTCTGGATGGGCAGCTGTACCGGCAACTTGATCGGCGTGGGGCTGGCCAGGTGTGCCAGAGTCACGCTGCCGAGCAGGGTGCGCACACCCAACGATACGCGCTGCCAGTTATCGGCGACGCCGCAGGTGGCGGCCAGTTCACAGTCGCCGTCGTCATGACTGCACTCCGTCATCGCCACCGGCCCTTCGATGGCGGTGATGATATCGATAGTGGTGATCTCGGAGGCAGGCCGTGCCAGCGAATATCCCCCCAGGGCACCGCGGCGTGACTCGAGCAGCCCCGCCTTGACCAGCATCTTCAGCGTCTTGCTGACGGTGGGGTGCGGTAGCTGGACGGCCTCGGCGAGATCGGCAGCGGCCTGGGGGTGCTCGGGGTGACGAGCGATCTGGGCCATCACCACAGCGGCGTAGTCGGTCAGCCGCGAGAGCTTGAGCATGGCGAGCCTCCTGTGGACGAGTGGCCAGCGATATGCCGTGCCTCAATAGCGGACCATTTTAGTCCCATATGATTTCGATGTGAAGCCCGACCCGAGAATTCCCTTATCCAACCGGCAGAATCGCGGCATGATCGACGCAGATAGCATCAATAAAGGCAATCGTTATCATTTGCAGAAACTGTCAATCCGCATGGAAATCAGGCCTTTTTCACGAACTGGGACTTCAGCTTCATGGGGCCGACACCCTCGACCTTGCAGTCGATATCGTGGTCCCCCTCCACCAGCCGAATGCTCTTGACCTTGGTGCCCACCTTTACCACCTGGGAGGAGCCCTTGATCTTGAGATCCTTGATCACCGTGACGCTGTCGCCATCGGCCAGCAGATTGCCGTTGGCATCACGCACCTCGAGGCCAGTGTCGACGGCCTCGCCACCGGCTTGTGCGGACCACTCATGGCCGCACTCGGGGCAGACGTACTGGATGCCGTCCTCGTAGGTATAGGGAGAGTTACAGGCAGGACAGGCGGGAAGTTCGCTCATGACAGGCTCCGGACGAGGTGGGTTGAAAGCCGCCAAGCCTACACCGCGGCGCTGCGAGTCACCAGTGGACACATGACGACCGGGGCCCGGCCTGGCAGGATTGACCCATCCAATGTGTAGGTAGAAGGAAGCAGCATGCAGGAGGGTCCAACCACGGTCTTCGGTGGCACCGGCTTCCTTGGCCGCGCCATCGTGCGCGAGCTGGTGGAGGCGGGCCGCCCGGTGCGCATCGCCTCACGCCACCCGAAACTACCCGCATGGCGCGAGCCAGGGGACCGGATCGAGGCCATGACCTGCGACATTCGCGACGAGGCACAGGTGGTGGCGGCCCTGGAGGGCAGCACCGCCGCGATCAATGCAGTGAGCCTCTACGTGGAGCAGCCCCGAGCGGGTCTGACCTTTACCGCGATTCATGAACGGGCCGCCGGCCGCCTCGCGGAGATGGCGCGGGGGGCCGGCATCTCGAGGCTCGTACATGTCTCGGGGATCGGTGCCGATGCCCGCTCCCCCTCCGCCTATGTGCGTGCCCGGGCCGCCGGCGAGGACGCCGTGATCGCCGAGCTGCCCAAGGCGATCCTGATCCGCCCCGGTGTGCTGTTCGGCCCCGATGACGCCTTGCTGGCCAACCTCGCCCGGCTGGTGCGCCTGCCGCTGGTGCCGCTGTTCGGTCGCGGGGCGACCCGCCTGCAGCCGGTGCATGTGGATGATGTGGCCCGTGCCGCGACGCGCCTCACTGCGACACGCCCCGTCGAGCGACGGCTCTTCGAGCTGGGTGGGCCCGAGGTATTGACCTACCGGGAACTGGTCGAGCGTGTGGCGGCTCAGCTCGAGCGCCATCCGCGACTGCTTCCGCTGCCCTTCTTCGCCTGGCGCCTCGCCGCCACCCTGCTCTCCCCGCTCCCCTCACCGCCCCTGACGCGGGACCAGGTACTGCTGATGCAGCGCGACAACCTCGCCGACCCGGACGCGGGAAGCTTCGCCGACCTCGGCATCATGCCGCGCACCCTGCACGACAGCCTGCCGCGCTGCCTTGGGGGTGGCTAGGCCGGGCGCGCCGGAACGGCGTCAGTCGCCCAGTGCCGCCAGGCGATCCGCCTGGACCACCTCGATCCAGTAGCCGTCGACGTCCTTCACGAAGACCACGTTCTTCATCTTGCCCTGGTCGGAGCGCTTGACGAACTCGACATCGTTGGCGTCGAACCACGCCTCGGCGGCCTCGAGGTCCGGAACGCTGAAGCAGATGTGGCCGAAGCCCTGAGGCTCGGCATTGCCATCGTGATAGATGCGCCCCTCTTGGTTCTCGGTGCCCCAGTTGTGGGTCAACTCCAGCAGGCCACGCTGACTGAAGGTCCAGACGGTACGCTCGCCACTCTCCTCCGGTACCGCCTCGCCGGCCTCCGGACGGGCCAGGAAGTAGAGCGAGAATTGCATCTCCTCGAAGTCGAGGCGACGCATGACGCGCATGCCGAACACCCGAGTGTAGAAAGCGAGCGCCTTCTCGGGGTCCTTGACCCTGAGCATGGTGTGGTTGAGGAGGAAGCCATCGGAGTCGGAGGTGGGGGCCTTTACTCCGGGGTATTGTTCACCGGTGAAACTCATGGGATCTCCTTGCCGTGTAGCTCGAAATCGTGCTGCCAATAGGAAGCATTCTGCGAAAAGGCGCCTCCGGCCTCGGCCGGGGGCGAAGGGTTCAGACAGCGCCGCGCTGCATCAGTTCCCCGATATACTCCGCCTGACGGATCGCCAGGGAGACAATAGTCAGGGTGGGGTTCTCCGCCGCCGAGGTGGTGAACTGACTGCCGTCCGATATGAACAGATTGGGGATCTCGTGAGCCTGTCCGAACCCGTTGCAGACGCCGTCCTCGGGGCGCTCGCTCATCCGGCAGGTGCCCAGGTTATGGGTCGAGGGGTAAGGTGGCACCTCGTAGATGTCCCGAGCCCCCACCGAGCGGTATAGCTCGGCCCCCTGGCGGTAGCCGTGCTCGCGCATGGCAATGTCATTGGGATGATCGTCGTAATGTACGTTGGCCACCGGAAGGCCGTAGCGGTCTGTGACGTCAGAGTTTAGGGTTACGCGGTTGCTCTCCTGAGGCAGGTCCTCACCTACCAGCCACATGCCGGCCATGTTCTCATACTGGTCGAGCGCGCCGGTGAAGCGCGGTCCCCAGGCACCGGGGTCGAGGAAGGCCGCCATAAACGGAAGGCCCAGCGACAGTGTTTCCATTTCGTACCCGCCCACGAATCCCCGCTCAGGATCGTGTCGTGACTCATCGGAGATGATGCCGGCCATGGTGGTACCGCGATACATGTGCACGGGCTCGTCGAAGGTGGCGTAGACCGAGCCAGTCATGTGGCGCATGTAGTTGCGTCCCACCTGGCCGGAACCGTTGGCAAGTCCCTCGGGGAACATCGTGCTCGCCGAGTTGAGGAGCAAGCGCGGCGTTTCGATGGAGTTGCCGGCCACTGCCACCAACCGCGCCTTCTGCCGCTGCTCGTTGCCGTCGGCATCGAAGTAGACAACAGCCGTTACCTTGCCGCTATCATCGTGCTCGATGCGTGCCACATGGGACTCGGGGCGAAGCTCCAGGTGGCCGGTCGCAATCCCTTCTGGCAGTTCGGTATAGAGAGTCGACCACTTGGCGCCGGTCTTGCAGCCCTGGAAACAGAAGCCCCGCTGTTGGCAGGCGGCACGTCCATCGCGGGGCGCGCTGTTGATGGCCATGTGCCCGGTGTTGCATGAGTAGCCTAGGTTCTTCGCTCCGTTGTACATCACATTGAAGTTGTTGTTGCCAGGCAGCCCCTTGTTGTCGTTAGTGCGGGTCACCCCCATGCGCTGTTCAGCACGGTCATAATAGGGTGCCAGGTCGTCGTAGGTGAGTGGCCAGTCGAGCAGGTTGGCACCCGCGACGTCCCCATAGGTCGAGAGAGCCGCAAATTCATGAGGCTGGAAGCGCAAGCTCGCGCCTGCCCAGTGAACCGTGGTCCCACCCACTGCCTTGACGATCCAGGCCGGCAGGTTCGGAAAGTCCTTGGCGAGTCGCCAACTGCCGGAGGTGGTGCGCGTGTCGAGCCATGCGAGCTGAGCAAAGGAAGCCCACTCGTCGGCCAGGAAGTCGGCCGTGGTGTGCAGGGCGCCAGCCTCCAAGACCACCACATTGATGCCCTGCTGAGCCAGTTCGTTGGCCAGGGTGCCCCCCCCAGCCCCAGACCCGATCACGACAACGACGCTGTCATCGTCATGGGCAAAGGTCTTCTGGTTATCGGTCATTGCCATCTTGGCGTCTCCACATGCATTGTTGTTCTGGTCCGCGTCAGGCCGTCGGTTCCTCGAAGGGCAGATAGCCACCCTGGGGCTGCGGTGGATCAGGCAGCCAGGTAAGATCATTAAATCCTTTGGTCAGGTAGCCTCCATCGCCCTCGGCCCCCTGATAACCGAAGTGGGCGAAAGCCAGGGGATTGTCGTAGAGGGAAACCACGGCATCGCCACGGATGGTCTCGAAGAAGGGTGTACCGGCCAAGGGGGCCAGGTGCTCGAGTCGCGCGGCATCATTCAGAGCCAGCCAGTCTCCCCCGGCAGACCGGTCGAGCTCGACAATGCCATCGTGAAGGATGCCGAGCATCAAACCATCGGCCGACTTGCGATCGAGACTCTTCACCACGTGGGCGTAGACAGCATCCTCCAGGCCAGGATGGGGGAACATCTGCTTGGCGACCCCCAACAGCACCTCTCCCTGGCGAGTGCTGAGAGTATCGAGTGGCATGGCCCAGCTTCGCGAAGGGGCGAGAAACGAGATGGGCCCGGCGGCGAAGGCCAGGGTGCCGGCCAGAACGCCACCACTTCCCTTGAGGAAGACGCGGCGCGACAGGGTGGGTGAACTCATGGCTGACCTCTCTAGATTAGGGCACGACGATTGCAGGAATCGAGCACCGACTCTTGTTGTCATGGGGTGACCAGCGGAAGCGGTCACCCAAGGAGAGCATATGGCCAGCAATGCTTCGCCGGGTAACAGCGGGGTACTACATCGACGATGGTCTAATGCTAAAGGGCCACAACAGGCGGCAATGTCGGATTGAGGCCATCTCGGCAAGGTGCCGGTGCGTGGCCAATGTCTGTGAAAAAAATGAATATAAGAGAGAAGCCATGTGCCATGTCTATGCATCTACCGAGCCGGAACGCTACGAGTGCACCACCCGCTCGGTGCGCCTTCAGGGAAGCGTGACCAGCGTTCGACTTGAAAACGAGTTCTGGGAGATCCTCGACCAGTTGGCCCACGACCAGCAACTGTCTACCGGACGGTTCATCAGCGAGCTCTATGGCGAGGTCATGGCAACCAAGGGAGCGGTACCCAATCTCGCTTCCATGCTGCGGGTGGCCTGCGCGGTGCATCTGCACATCCGCGCTGAACCTGCTGCACACAGAGCATGAAATCTGAGCTATTTACCAAACGGGTTGTCAATCACACGGGACCCGACAATTAGGAACTCGAGCGCCATCCGCGACTGCTGCCACTGCCCTTCTTCGTCTGGCGCCTCGCCGCTACCCTGCTCTCCCCGCTACCCTCACCGCCCCTGACGCGGGACCAGGTAGTGCTGATGCAGCGCGACAACCTCGCCGACCCGGACGCGGGAAGCTTCGCCGATCTCGGCATCATGCCGCGCACGCTGCATGACAGCCTGCCGCGCTGTCTCCCCGTGCGTTGACACTCGACCGCGTTAGACGACCAACGGCCCGGACGAAGCGCCGCCGTCACGTCTATGCTAGATGAGCGCGCCCACGCCCAGTGGAGCCTCGCCCATCAGGGAGCCTTTGCCGTGAGCGAACAGAACCGAGTCATCGCCTTCTATGATGAACGCATGCTGGCCCACGAGCCCGACATTGAGGTGCCCTTCCTGCCTGGGCGCATGGACACGCGTATCCGCTCGCTGCTGTCAGGGCTCGGCGTGCCCTGGAAATACCCGGAACACCCCGCCCGGCTTACCGCCATTCGCCACCTCCTCGAACAGGAGCCGGTCTCCGGCATGAGGTTTGAGACGGGTATGGCCGCGACCCGGGAACAGCTCGCACGGGTTCACACCCTCTCTTACCTGGACCGTATCTTCCGACTACGCGGCCAGAACGTCTGGCTGGACGTGGATACCACCGCGGTCTCGCCCGGCAGCATTCAGGCCGCCGAGGTGGCCGCAGGCACGGCGATCGCCGCCGTGGAAGCGGTGTTCAAGGGGCAAACGGAGAGCAGCTTCGCGTTGGTGAGGCCACCGGGGCATCACGCCGAGCCGGTGCGCGCCCGGGGCTTCTGCCTGTTCAACAATGTGGCGGTGGCCGCCGCCCATGCCCGCGCGGTGCTGGGCTGCGAGCGGGTGATGATCGTCGACTGGGATGCCCACCACGGCAATGGCACCCAGGACATCTTCTGGGCCGACCCCGACGTGCTGTTCTTCGATATCCATCGTGCTGCCCCCTTCTACCCCGGCACGGGCAGCCTCGAAGAGGTCGGGGATGGTCTCGGCGATGGTACCAACGTCAATGTCCCGCTACCCGCCGACGCCGGTGATGCCGCCTATCTCAAGGCCTTCCGCGAGATCCTGGTGCCCGCGGCGCAATGGTTCCGACCAGACCTGATTCTGGTCTCGGCAGGCTTCGACCCCCACAGCCACGACCTGGCATTGAATGTCACCTACGATGGCTTTGCCGCCATGACCGGTATCCTCC
Source organism: Halomonas marinisediminis (assembly GCF_004347715.1). Taxonomy (NCBI): domain Bacteria; kingdom Pseudomonadati; phylum Pseudomonadota; class Gammaproteobacteria; order Oceanospirillales; family Halomonadaceae; genus Halomonas; species Halomonas marinisediminis. The sequence goes on from NZ_SLTR01000024.1 coordinate 16,893, forward strand.
AGGCCCTGGCCCGTGAGCAGTGCGGGGGACGGCTGGTCTTTGTGCTCGAGGGTGGCTACAACCTCATCTCGCTGTCACGCGGGGTACGCTCGGTGCTGAAGGTGCTGGCAGGAGAGGTCCCACCGGAACCCGGGCGACGTGGAATAGCAGAGGTGGAAGCCGCGGCAACCTTTCACCGTGCAGCTTTCGTGGAACCTGGGGTTCCGGAGGAGCCGGATAATAATGACCAGGTAAGACACCGGGAGTAGAGATCGACACTCCACGGCCACGGTCCCGAGTCGCCTTGATCCGCGTCAAGCCTTCAGACGCCAACCCCAAACAGCGCCTGAGCGAGGTGACCGGTCAGGAAGGCCAATCCCGCCGCCGCGCCGCCCATCAGCAGGGTACGCACGCCGGAGGTCAGCATCGGCTGATGATAGACGAGGCTCTTGCCCATGCCGATCAGGAAGAACATCAGCCCGGCGAGCGCGAGGCTGGAGAGAAACTGCACATTGACCGTCAGGCCGGGCACGGCGTAGGGCAGAAGCGGCACCGCCCCCACCACCAGAAAGGCAGCGAAGGTGACCAGCCCCGAGCGCAGAGGACTCAAACCCTCGGTCTGCAGGCCATGCTCCTCGCGCAGCATGGTCTCCACCCACAGCTCACGGTCGCTGCAGATGGTCTCGACCACCCGCTCGAGGGTCTCGCCGGCGAAGCCCTTGGCGATGAAGATCTGGCGGATCTCCTCGCGCTCCCCCTCGGGAATCACATCGATATGATGGTGCTCATCGCGGCGCACCCCGTCGACATGCTCGCGCTGTGCCTTGATCGCCTCATAGTTGCTGATCGCCATGCTGAAGCCATCGGCCAGCAGGTTGGCGAACCCCAGTACCAGCGCCACGGTGGCCGAGAAGCCGGCCCCGAAGGCACCGGAAACCACCGCGAAGGTCGTCACACAGCCGTCGATGCCACCCAGGATGGCGTCGGGCAGGCTCTGTCCGGCATTGCCGCCCTGCAGCCGGCGGCGGATGGCCTCCGGATGGTGCTCCGCCTCCAGATCGCTACGCTTGTGCCCTTGCATGCGAACTCCTTCCCACCGAATGGTGACATCGCTCCCCTCCTACGAGGGCCAGTGACCTCCCTCGACCCCTGCAGGGCCTGGCTGGCTCCATGATAAGCTTGGGGGAACATCCATAAGGTAGCCACTGCCGGCACGCCTGGCCTATATCACGAAGCCCCGGACACCAGGGGCACCGGCCGTGTCACCCGGCACACAAGGAGAAGTAACGAATGAGCTCTACCCCCTGGACCGCCCCCATGCCCGACGAGCAGTTCGAGCTGATGCGCGAGATTCTCGCCGCCCCGAGCCCCGTGGGGCTCGAAGGAGCCATGACCTACGGCGTGCTCAAGCCCCACTTCGATAGCTTCGCTCCCGAAGGCTGGCGGCTGCACCAGTTCAAGGGGCACGCCAGCGTGGTGCTGGACACCCACCCCGGGCGCGACGATCTGTTCAAGGTGATGATCATCGGGCACGCCGACAAGATCCGCATGCAGGTTCGCTCCATCGGCGAGGACGGCAAGATCTGGATCAACAGTGACTCCTTCCTGCCCAATGTGCTGGTCGGCCACGAGGTGACCCTGTTCAGCGAGGACCCCGAGGCGCCGGGCAGCTACCGTCGTATCCAGGGTGGCACCGTGGAGGCGCTGGGCGCCATTCACTTCTCCGATCCCGCCCAACGCAGCGGCGACAAGGGCATCAAGAAGGAGCAGCTCTACCTCGACCTGCAGATCCATGGCGACAACAAGAAGCAGCAGGTGGAGAACCTGGGCGTGCGCCCCGGCGATGCCATCCTGCTGGAGCGCCCCATCCGTCACGGCTTCAGCCCGGATACCTTCTACGGCGCCTACCTCGACAACGGCCTGGGCTGTTTCGTCACCGCCGAGGTGGCACGCCTGATCGCCGAGGCGGGAGGCACCGAGAAGGTCAGGGTGATGTTCGCCATCGCCAGCTATGAGGAGATCGGCCGCTTCGGCAGCCGGGTGCTCGCCGGCGAGCTCGAGCCCGACGCCATCATCGCCGTGGACGTCAACCACGACTACGTGGCCGCCCCCGGCATCGGCGACCGCCGCATGCAGCCACTGGAGATGGGCAAGGGCTTCACCATGTCGGTGGGCTCCATCGCCAGCGAACAGCTCAATCGCATCATCGAGAGCACCGCCCGGGAACACGCCATCCCCATGCAGCGCGATATCGTCGGCGTCGACACCGGTACCGACGGCATGGCCGGCGTGCTCGCCGCGGTGGATTGCGCGGCCACCTCGATCGGCTTCCCGATTCGCAACATGCATACCATCTCCGAGACCGGCAATACCCGGGATGTGACAGCGGCGATCCACGCGATCACTCGCAGCCTCCAGGCGCTGGACGCCCTGCCCGATCCGCATCGCGAGTTCCTCGACAACCACCCGCGCCTCGACACGGCCAGCCCGCTTACCCACCGCGGCGGTGACAAGCCCGAGAGCACGCAAGAGAACCAGGAAGGCTGATCACGAGGGACGGCCCGCGACGCCCCGAATGCCTGGCATTCAGGGCGCTATCGTCTGTGGCATCGACCATGCCGCCGAGGAATGATGCAGCGCCGACATGGGAGGTAACACAACGGAATCAGGGTTCGCTCTCATTTCCGACAGGCAAGGGCTATGATGCCCTCACAGTCACCAGTCAGTGAGAGCGACATGCACGCCTTTCTCGTCGATGTCTTTGCCATTCATCCCCGCGGTCAGGAGCAGCATCTCGGTGGCGGCATCTTCCATGCGGCCACCTCCGATGAGGCCGAGGAGCTGGCCACCCAGGAGTTCTGGCAATCCCGCCTGACCGACCAGGGTTACGATATCGGCTTTCGCACCGACCAGCCTGACACCGGCTGGAAGGTCATGAGCCTGGAGAGTCTTCAGGCCTTCATGCCGCGTCAGGCCTACGCCTGATACGCGACACGCCTGGAACGCTTCAGAGCAACGCCAAGGCTTGTTATCCGCGCCGCCCCTCGGGGCGGCGCTTGCGTTGGTGCCCCTCGCTACCTCCGTCCCAGCAGCCGGGCCAGGGCCTCGGCCAGCACCGGCGCCATGTCGATGGCATTGCTCGGATGAGCGATGCAGTCGGTACTCCATACCTGGCCCACCCCGGCCGCACGAATCACCGCCAGGGCATCCTCGGCGAACAGAGCATGGGTCAGGGCCACATCCACCGAGTCCGCGCCGGCCGCCAACAGCGCCTCGGCAGCACGGGCCACCGTATGCCCTGAGCTGGCCACGTCATCCATCAGCACCACCTCGCGTCCCGCCACGGGGATGTCGGGCAGTTGAATCGACACCTCGCGGTCACCGTGTCGCACCTTGCGACACACGCCATGCTCACCGCCGGTGACCTCGGCCGCCCTGGCCACCCACTGCCCCGCCTCCTCATCGGGCCCCAGCAGCAGCGCTGCGGGGCGCCTTTCGGCGACCAGCTCGGCCAGCCGCGGGGCGCCGGACAGGGCCAGCGCATGCTCGAGGGGGATCGCCTGCTCAAGCCGCTCGATACGATGCAGGTGGGGGTCCACCGTGACCACCCCATCAAACAGCTCCGCCAGAAAGCCTCCCACGATGGTCTGGCTGACGATCTCGCCGGGATGGAAGGCGATATCCTGGCGCATATAGGCGAGATAGGGCGCCACCAGCAGCAGGCGTCCCACGCCCTGGCGGCGGGCGTGGCGCGCCAGCAGCAGCAGCTCCACCAGCTTGTCATTGGGCCTGTCCAGGCTGCGGTAGATCACCAGTGTCTCGGGAAAGGCGCCCTTCTCGGCGAAAGGCAGGGTCAGCTTGAGCTCGTCATCGGGGAAGCGGTGGCGGTCGACGGCTAGCGCCTGCAAACCGGAGGCAGCGGCCAGGCGGCGCGCCGCGGCGGCTTCGTCGGCGAAGTGGAGCAGCATGGCTCGGCGATCTCGGCTCACGGTGTCACATCTCCACGTTCAGCTGGGGCAGCTCGTCATGCTCTCCCAGGGTGATGCCGCTATCGCGCTCGCTGGACTGATGGGCCAGCGAGAGCTCGTTGCGATAGGCGGCATAGACGGTATAGAAAGGCTGGCCTGGCCTGACCACATCACCGAGTCGCACGGCCAGATCAATGCCTGCCCCGGTGGCCTTGGGTGCCCCGGCCAGCCGGGCGACACGCGCCAGCTTGAGGTTATCGATGGCGACCACCACACCGCCCCGGGGCGCCGTCACCTCGAAGCGATGCCTCGCCAGCGGCGGGTTATCGGGATCGAAGGCCTTCGCTCCCTGAGCCTCGATGATCGCCTGCATCTTGTCCAGGGCACGCCCCGAATCGAGAATATCCCGGGCGATCGCGAAACCATCACCGCCGCGCACATCGGGGTCGAACTCGAGCATCCGACCGGCCAGCCGCAGCGCCTTCTGGCGCAGCTCCATGGGGGCGTCCGGATGATGGGTCAGTACCCGCATCACATCGCGAGCCTCTAGCATGGGACCGATGCCACGGCCGATCGGCTGGCTGCCATCGGTGATCACCACCTCCAGGGTCAGCCCCATGCGTCCGGCCACGAACTCGAACAGCTTGCGCAACCGGCGGGCCTCGGGCATCGACCGCACCTTGGCATGGGGACCAACGGGAATATCCAGCAGCAGATGGGTGGAGCCGGCGGACACCTTCTTGGAGAGAATCGAGGCCACCATCTGGCCCGGCGAGTCGATGGAGAGCGGGCGCTCCACCGAGATCAACACATCATCGGCCGGCGAGAGCTGGCTGCTGCCTCCCCAGGCCACACAACCACGATGGCGACGCACGATCTCCCCCAGGGTGTCGAAGGGCAGGTCGACAGTGGCCAGTACCTCCATGGTATCGGCGGTGCCCGAGGGCGAGGTGATGGCCCGCGACGAGGTCTTGGGACAGAGCAGCCCATGGGCGGCGACGATGGGCACCACCAGCATCGAGGTCCGGTTGCCGGGGATGCCGCCGATGCAGTGCTTGTCGGCCACCGGATGCTCGTGCCAGTCGAGGCGGCGTCCGACCCGACACATGGCGTCACTGAGGTAGAAGATCTCCTCGCGATCCAGCTCGCCCAGATCACAGGCCACCACGAAGGCGGTCAGCTCGATCTTCGAGTAACGTAGCCCGGCGATATCCTGAATAATCGCCCGGTAGTCGTCGCGGGTGAGACGCTCGCCGCGAATCTTGCCATGCAGGGCGGGAATCGACGCCGGTGGCTCCGCCTGGGAGACGCTTACCGGCCGCCCCTCCTCCAGGCCCAGCGAGGCGAAGGCATCCTCGGAGAGCCCCAGCTGCTGGCAGTCGACGATGCCGGGGTCATCGACCACGTTGAGGCTGGCGAGGATACAGCGACCATCGGCGCGCACCTCGACCTTGGAGAGTGCCTGGAAGCCCTCGGCGCGATAACGGTGGCACTCGCGGTGCAGATAGGCCACATGCTCGCGATAGGTATCGATGCCGACACGCTTGAGCGCCAGCGGCGAGAGGGTGTCGTCCAGTGGGGACGCCTCGGAGGAGGTCTTCTTCATCGCAACATCTCCAGGCATGGCACTCGAGAAGGCCGGTGGCTCCATCCTAGCAGCCGTTTCGACGAGGCGTCTTGACGATACGCGGGTCTTAACGCCAGCCATCGATCACGCTAGGCTGACGATTACCGACCAGCGGAGTCCAACCGTGTTCGATGCCCACCTGGATGCCGGCCATCTCTGGGCCGTGATCGTGACCCTGATCGTCGTGGTCCTCTGCATCCTGCTCCACTACGAGGTGTCGATGCGGCTCTGGCGTAGCCTTGAGCGTGCCCGCGGCACCCTGCGCCGGCGCTTCCTGATGCTCAGCTTCGTGCTCTTTGCCACCCATGTGACGGAAATCTGGATGTTCGCCGTCGGCATGGTGCTGCTCGCCCAGCACCCTCTGGCCGGTAGCCTCGAGGGGATCGCCACACTGCAGTTTCTCGACTTCGTCTACTTTTCCGCCATCACCTACACCACCCTGGGCTACGGCGACCTTATCCCCACCGGTCCGCTGCGTTTCATCACCGGCAGCGAGGCGCTGCTGGGCTTCATGCTGATCACCTGGTCGGCCTCGCTCACCTTCCTGGAGATGCAGCGTCACTGGTCGGCACGCCGCGAGCGCTGAACCGGCCGTGCCGCCGACGCCGTGGCGGTGTAGGCTCTGCCTGAACATGTCCAAATGAGGAGTGAGGGATGCGTTTCGCGATCATGGGCAGTGGCGGCGTGGGTGGCTACTTCGGCGCACGCCTGGCCGAGGCCGGCCACGAGGTCACCTTCATCGCCCGCGGCGAGCACCTGGCGGCCATGCGCCGCGAGGGTCTCAGGGTCTCGAGCACCGAGGGCGACCTGCACCTGTCCAGGGTAAGCGCCACCGATGATCCCCGCGAGGTGGGAGCCGTGGATGCGGTTATCGTGGCGGTCAAGGCGTGGCAGGTCATGGAGGCCGCCGAGGCGATCCGCCCCCTGCTGGGCCCCGAGACCCTGGTGGTGCCGCTGGCGAACGGCGTCGAGGCCGCCGACACTCTGGCCGAGGCGCTGGGCGAGCGGCATGTGCTCGAGGGTCTGTGCGGCATCCTGGCCTGGAAGGCCGCCCCCGGGCACATCAAGCATGCCGGCGTCTCCCCGTTCGTACGCTTCGGCGAGCGTGACAACCACAAAAGCCAGCGCTGTGAGCGGCTCAAGGCCGCCTTCGATGCGGCCCAGGGCGTCACCGCCGAGATCCCCGACGATATCCAGGCCGCGGTCTGGAGCAAGTTCCTGTTCATCTGCGCCATGAGCGGCATCGGCAGCATCACCCGCGCCCCCATCGGGGTAACTCGCCGCCTGCCCGAGACCCGCGTGATGATCCAGCAGGTCCTGGCCGAGATCGCGGCGGTGGCCCGGGCGCGAGGCGTAGCGCTGCCTGCGGACGCCGAGGCCCGCGCACTGGGCTTTGTCGACGCCCTGCCGGAGGCCAGCACCGCCTCCATGCAGCGCGACATCATGGCCGGCCGCCCCTCCGAGCTGCACTCCCAGAACGGCGCCGTGGTGCGCCTGGGTCGCGAGGCCGGCGTGGCCACCCCGGTCAACGCCCTGATCCACTCGGCCCTGCTGCCCCAGGAGCGCGAGGCCCGGGGGGAGGAGTGACTCGAGACGGGGCCGCCCCTCGCCGCGGCCCGTTTCGAGCTGCCCACCCATCGCGATGCCGATACCCCGCTGATCCGCGAGCTGATGGCGGGCTATCGCTGACAACAGCTGACAACAAGGAGCACAAGACCATGTGGCACCAGCAGGAGATCCGTCTTCCCGCCCTGGCGCGGGGATTCCATCCGATCACGGAGCGCATTACCGAGGCCGTGCCGGAGCTGACCCACTGCCGGATGGGATTGCTGCATCTGCAGCTGCAGCACACCTCGGCCTCGCTGACCCTCAACGAGAATGCCGACCCCGATGTGCGCCATGACATGGATGCCTTCCTGCGCCGGCTGGTCCCGGATGACCTGCCCTACTTCCGCCACACCCTGGAGGGGCCGGACGATATGCCGGCCCACGTCATCGCCAGCCTGCTGGGCACCCAGCTGACCCTGGCGGTGCGCGACGGCCGCCTGGCGCTGGGCACCTGGCAGGGCATCTGGCTCGGCGAGCACCGCGACCACGGCGGACCACGACGGCTGATCATCACCCTCAACGGCGAGGCTTGACGCCAGTGGAGCTCAGGGCAGGCGCCCCTGCTTCGCCAGGCGCCGCCTGACCCAGGCATCGTAGAGGCGGCGCAGCAACGGCTTGAGCCCCGGCAGGCCGATCAGCCAGGCCAGCGGCCTGAGGCGCGGCACCCGCCGCATCAGCAGGATATAGGCGTCGATCCCCTCCACGATGTCCCCGCCCTCCTCTTCCACATGCAGCGAGAGCAGCGCCGCCTGGGGATCGATCCCCTTGTCGCGAAGCATCTGCTGATGCTCGGTCACATCGCACCACACCACCCGATCGCCGGCCTCTCCCGCCCACTGCTCGTAGCGAGCGCGATCCTTGCGGCAGCGCGGGCAGATGGCATCGTAATAGACCTTGAGCAGTGGAAGCTCGGACATCGACATTCTCCTTTATGAACTGGCCCGCCGCCGCGGCTGATTCGGCCCCAGGGCCTCATCGAACGCGCGAAGGCCGCAGCATGGCACTCCTTACCACATACCTTACCAGTAGGCGGGATCGTCGAATGCCGCGACACAGCGCGGTACCCCGGCTAGGGCCATGACCTCGCCGCCATCCAGCGCCTGACCGAGCCAGCCTTCGGGATGGGAGAGCCTGAAGGGCGCCGTCTCGAGGGGCGCGGGTGTAAAGCCGACCCGCGAATAGAAGGCAGGATCTCCGTAAGTAAAGATTCGCGTCGCGCCAGTCGCCTTCAGCCGCTCGAGACCGAAGCGGATCAGGCGCTGCCCGATGCCCCGGCCCTGGTGGTCGGGGTGCACGGCCACCGGTGACAGCAGGAAGGCCGTGACTGGGGGATCGAACGTCAGCCGCGAGAAGAAGATGCCGGCCATGATCCGGCCCTGCTCCATGGCCACGAAGCCCAGGACATCCTCGGGGGCACTATCGGCCATCAGCTTGCGCACCAGGCCCGCAACATGCTCACCCTCTGCCGGCCCCTCAGCAGCGGAAAAGGTACGAGCAAACAGCGCCTGAATCTCCGGCGACTGGCGCGATTCACACTCTACCAACTGCATGGCCTGGTTACCTCTTTAGGTCGGCGATGGTCAGGCCAGCCTATGGGAAGTGATTGTCCAAGTCTTCATCGTGGTAGCCGATATGGCTGCTATCGGCCAGGAGCGGCCATTGAGATTTTTCTGATGTATAACGCCTTGCTCACCGGCGACCGTTGCGGAGTGCGTTTTTGTGCAAAAGTGGAGCGTAGCGGAATGCACAAAAACGAACGTAGCAGTAGGCGCCCGTGTGGAGCAATTTGTTAACAGTTTATTGAATGACATCTGTTAACTTCTTAAATTTCTCGGCTCTCACTTCTGGATTTCTCTCAGCTAGCAGCATTTTTGCATCGGCTTCCTTTACCCAACCAATTGCTTGACGAGCACCACCGTTATTGCCGCTTCCATAGTTTCTCCAACCAGCAACTTTCATTTTTCTTAGCGCCTCGAGGGCTTCGTTATAAGTAGAAACATAGTATCCATTTTCTTTAACCGGGTTTTCACCCACATTGTAACCTTCATCGGCTTTTTGCCCGCTATTGAATGGCATACATCCTGTTTTTACTGTTGACACTGGAATTCTATTCTTACGCACGTTTCATTTCCTTGAAAATTCGTTTGAACTCAACTTGACTGCAAACAGCTATTAGACAGCGTGGTCGTTTATTGACTTGAACAAGCGCGCGTTCAACATTCCTATACCGCCATCTCAAACCATTGATTTTTCGTTGACATAGCTATACAACACCAATAAACGAGCATGCTGCCTTTGCCAGCATCGCCACTTTGGGTCGAAAGCGGCCAATCGCCCGATACATCGGGCTCCTACGACCAGCATGGCAATGCCCCGCCAGTGTTCAACATGACGAATCCATTGCTCCGCAAGCGGCTTTCCTTTGAAAACCGTTGGAGTGGATGGGGCGGGTTCCGCTTATCATGCCTGGTGGCTATCTCTGGCATACCGCCTGCCCTTCTGCATGGCCGAATATGAGCTCCATGATAAGTGTAATTCTCTACTATTTCTTGGGTGACCGGTTATTTTCGGCGCAAATGTAAGCGATATCTTACGTGTAAGATACGTTTATCACGGAGCCGTCGTGTTTGACGAGCGGGGATACAGCATAGGCAGGAAGGTAGGCTTGCGTTGGGAGCGCGATGGCAACGCTGGCAGCCGCGCCATGTCATCGAGCACCTCGCCGACGGCAATGGAGAGCCTGCATGCCAGCCATAGGCAAACTTCAATTCCCCTGCGCCCACCTATTGCGTCACACTGGCCTCGACACTCCAGACATGCAGCACCACTGACACGGAGATTCTCATGAGCCAACGCATCCTGATGGTCCTTACCTCTCACGACCGCCTGGGCGACACCGGCGAGCCGACCGGCTTCTGGCTGGAGGAGCTGGCGGCGCCCTACTACGCTTGCCTCGACGCCGGCGCCGAGGTGGTGCTGGCCTCCCCCGCCGGTGGCCAGCCGCCGCTGGACCCCAAGAGCGATGCCGAGGAGAGCCAGACCGACGCCACGCGGCGCTTCAAGCAGGACACCGAGGCCCAGCAGCAGTTGGCCACTACTCGGCGCCTGTCCGAGGTCAGCGCCGACGACTTCGACGCCATCTTCTACCCCGGTGGTCACGGTCCGCTCTGGGATCTGGTGGACAACCCCGACTCCATCCGCCTGATCGAGACCTTCTGGGCCCAGCAGAAGCCGGTGGCGACGGTGTGCCACGCCCCCATCGTCCTGCTTCATGCGCGTGACACCGAGGGCGAACCACTCGTCCGTGGACGCAGCGTCACCGGCTTCACCAACGGTGAAGAGGACGCCGTGGGCCTGACCGAGGTGGTACCGCATCTGGTGGAAGACGCCCTCAAGGCCGCCGGAGCGGACTACTCCAAGGCGGACGACTTCGCGCCCTACACCTGCCGCGACGGCCGCCTGATTACCGGCCAGAACCCGCCCTCCTCGGAGGCGGTCGCCAAGGTACTGCTCGAGGCACTGAGCGAATAACCCGCGCTTTTTTCCCGGCCCCATGGCAAAGCGCCCCGGCATCATATGATGCCGGGGCGCTCGTCTCTCTACTCCAGGGCCAGCTACTGCAGGGTCGGACCACTTGCAGGGTCGGGATCAGCCGCGCCGGTAGGTGCCCACCAGGCGGTTCATGCCGAGCAGATGCGGCTCGACCTTGAGCAGCAGATCTCGCAGGGAGATCCCTTCGGGCAGATCATCGGTGGGCTTGTCCAGCGCCAGCACCCAGAAGTAGTAGCGATGGGCCCCATGCCCCTCCGGCGGCATGGGGCCACCATAGCCCAGCCTGCCGAAGTCGTTCTTGCCGCGCGTCCCGACGCTGGTCGCCTCCTCCAGGCTGGTGGTGGACGCGGGTATATTGTAGAGCACCCAGTGCACGAAGCCGTAGGTACCGTTCTGCACCAGGGGGGCATCCGGGTCATGGCAGATCAGCGCGAAGCCCTTGGTGCCTTCGGGGGCATCCTGCCAGACCAGCGCCGGCGAGAGATCATCGCCCTCCCCCGTATGCCTGGCTGGAATGGCGCCTCCGTCCTCGAAGGCGGGACTGGAGAGGCGCAGGGTCGACAGGGCGAATGCCATCGGTAATCCTCCTGATTGAAGACAGACGAACGTCAACGTAGCCTGGGAAACAAACGAGGAGCTGTCAACATGCCCAAGCGTCTGCTGATCGTTGCCCATGCCCCCTCACCCAACACCCTCAGGCTTCGCGAAGCCGCCGAGCAGGGCGCCCGCCATCCCGAGATCGAAGGGGTGGAGGTGATCGTCAAGCCGCCCCTCGAGGCGGGCCCCGAGAACGTCCGTAACTGCGATGCCATCCTGCTCGGCACCACCGAGAACCTGGGCTATATGAGCGGTGCCCTGAAGGACTTCTTCGACAGAAGCTATTACGAGGTCCTCGAACAGACCCAGGGGTTGCCCTGTGCCCTCTATGTCCGCGCCGGCCATGACGGCACCGGCACGCGACGCGCCGTGGAGAGCATCACCACCGGCCTGCGCTGGCGCTGGGCGCAGGAACCGCTGATCCTGCGCGGCGAATGGCAGGAGTCCTTCACCGAGCAGGTGGAGGAGCTCGCCATGGCCATGGCCGCGGGACTCGAGGCGGGGGTGCTATAACCTTATTCGATAGAATTACGTTGAATGCCCCAGCCTGCCTCGCCGGTCCTGCTATACCTGAAAGATGGACCTGGTGATCGAGAAATGGCCGGGCCCCGCCTGGCCATCCTGGCCGATACCACAACTCCGAGATAACGACACCAGGATAGCCACACCAAGCTAACAATCGAGATAACCGTCAAGATAACCATCGAGATAACAACACAGCCTGTCGACCAGATACCGGGCGACACCTCTCCTGACAGGCATTGCCCCGCCACCTCACTGGTTCTGGTGTGCCTCTGGCCGACTCACTGCTACGAGGTGAGTCATGAACAGCATCGCCAAACGATTGGCCGTTGGCATCGCCAGCCTGCTACTGCACGCTTCCCTGCCTGCCGATACCGAGACACCCCTGACCATCGCCACCGCCAGTCCGGCCGGGGTCTACCACGTGGTCGGACGCGCCCTGTGTCGAACCCTCAGCACGCCCTGTCGGGCACAACCCAGCGATGGCTCCAGCGCCAATCTGCGCGCCCTGCGCCGTGGTGAGCTGGCATTCGCTCTCGTCCAGTCGGACCTGCACCAGTATGCCACCCAGGGCATCGAGGGATTCCGCCAGGCCGGCGCCGATACGGCCCTGCGTTCGGTGTTCTCGCTGCACAGTGAGCCGTTCACTCTGGTCGTCCACCGCGATGCCGACATCGCAAGCCTCGAGGATCTGCAGCGACGCTCCGTCAATATCGGCAACCCGGGCTCCGGGCAGCGCAGCACCATGCTCAGGCTGATGGATGCCCGCGGCTGGAGCCGCACCACCTTCCGCCAGGTACACGACCTGCCCGCCGATCAGCAATCCATGGAACTGTGCCATGGCAATATCGACGCCATGGTCTATACGGTGGGGCATCCCAATGACTCGGTCGCTCAGGCCATTCGTCTGTGTAACGCCGAGATCATCGATGTCAGCGGCACCACCATCGACCTGCTGGTCAACGCCTACCCCTACTTCAGCTACGCCACGATCCCCGCTGGCCTGTATGGGCCCGACCAGCCCGAGATCCACACCTTCGGCGTCAAGGCAACGCTGGTTACCCGCGCCGATGTCGATGCAGAGCAGGTCTACCGGCTGGTGTCCGAGGTATTCGGCGCGTTTACCCGTTTCAAGGCTACCCATCCCGCCCTGGGGGTGCTGACGCCCCAGGTGATGATCGAGGAGGGCCTGAGCGCCCCCCTCCATGATGGCGCCTTGCGCTACTATCGTGAGCGGGGCTGGATCCATGACGAGGCACTGCTCCCCGTACGCCACGAGATTCGTCGCGGCGCCGCCTTGGCGGGCATGGCGAACTGATACCGGCGGCAGGGGGAGGCGAGCGAGTGGCAATCTGATGTCAGTGGCCACAAAAAACGAAGCGGCGGCGCCCTCTGGGCGCCGCCGCTGTTATCTGCATCGAGCCGGTGCTTACGCCAGACGTTCGAACACCGTCGCCACGCCCTGCCCCATGCCGATACACATGGTGGCCAGGCCCAGGCTGGTATCGCGCTCGCGCATCACGTTGAGCAGGGTGGTGCAGATACGCGCACCGGAGCAGCCCAGCGGATGACCCAGGGCGATGGCGCCGCCATGCAGGTTGACCTTCTCGTCCATGACATCGCGCAGGCCCAGGTCCTTGAGCACCGGCAGCGCCTGGGCGGCGAAGGCCTCGTTGAGCTCCACGGTGTCGAGGTCATCGGCAGTGAGGCCGGCGGCCTTGAGCGCCTGCTTGGAGGCCGGTACCGGCCCGTAGCCCATGATGGAGGCATCACAGCCAGCCACGCCGGTGGAGAGCACCCGGGCGATGGGCTCGAGACCCAGCGCCTGGGCCCGCTCGTAGCTCATCACCGCCATGCCCGAGGCACCCACCGAGAGCGCCGAGGAGGTGCCCGCGGTCACGGTGCCGCCGCGCGGGTCGAAGGCCGGCTTGAGGGCGGCCATCTTCTCCAGGCTGGCATCGGCACGGATCACCTCATCCTGCTTGATCAGGGCGCGGAAGCCGTTGGCATCGTGCCCCTCCACGCCGATGATCTCGTTGTCGAACCCGCCTCTCTCCAGGGCGGCCTGGGCACGCTGATGAGAGCGTACGCCGAAGGCGTCCTGCTCCTCCCGGGAGATGCCGTGCATCTTGCCCAGCAGCTCGGCGGTAAGGCCCATCATCATCGCCGCCTTGGCGGCATGCTTGCTGGCCGCCGGATTGACGTCGACGCCGTGGGTCATCGGCACATGCTCCATGTGCTCCACGCCCCCGATCACATAGAAGTCGCCCATTCCGGCCTTGATATTGGCCGCGGCGATATGCAGCGCGCTCATCGAGGAGCCACACAGGCGATTGACCGTCTGGGCCGGCACACTGCGCGGAATGCCGGTCATGATCGCCGCATTGCGGGCGATGTTCATGGCCTGCTCCAGGGTCTGGTTAACGCACCCCCAGATCACGTCATCCACTTCGGCCGGATTGAGGCCCGGATTGCGGTCGAACAGCGACTGCATGACGGCGGCGGACAGGTTCTCGGCCCGCACGTGACGGAAGGCGCCGTTCTTGGCCTTGGCCATGGCGGTACGCACACAGTCGACCACCACGATATCTCTCGGATTCAAACTCATCTTGCTACTCCTGTAGGGGTGGTGGGGTCAGGCCTGGTCCGGGGCCTGGACCTGAGTGTCGTAGAAGCGCTCGCCGGCAGCCGCCATCTCGCGCAGCTTGTCGGTGGGGGCATAGAGGGCGCCCAGCTCCCCGGCCAGCTCGTCGGCCAGTGCGACGAAGGCCTCCACTCCCATGGCATCGATATAGCGCAGCGCGCCACCGCGGAAGGGCGGGAAGCCGATACCGTAGATCAGCGCCATATCGGCCTCGGCCGGGCTGCCGACGATGTTATCTTCCAGACAGCGCACGGCCTCCAGGCAGAGCGGCACCATCATCCGGGCGATGATGTCGTCGTCGCTGAATTCGCGACTCTCCTTGACCACCCCCTTGACCAGCTCGATGGCCGCCTCGTCGCGGACCTTCTTCGGCTTGCCCTTGCGATCCTCCTCGTAGGCGTAGAAACCCTTGGCGTTCTTCTGCCCCAGGCGATCGTTCTCGTACATCAGCTGAATGGCGCTGCTTTGGCCCTCGCCTCCCAGGCTACCCATGCGCTCGGGGAAGCCCTTGGCCATGACCTCGCCGGCATGCACCGCGGTGTCCATGCCCACCACATCGAGCAGGTAGGCGGGCCCCATGGGCCAGCCAAACTTCTCCATCACCTTGTCGACCCGGGCAAAGTCGGCGCCCTGCCCCATCAGCAGGCTGAAGCCGCCGAAGTAGGGGAAGAGCACCCGGTTGACCAGAAAGCCCGGGCAGTCATTGACCACGATCGGCGTCTTGCCCATGGCGCGGGCATAGGCCACGGTCGCCGCCACCGCGGCGTCACTGGTCTTCTCGCCGCGAATCACCTCGACCAGCGGCATGCGATGCACCGGGTTGAAGAAGTGCATGCCGCAGAAGTTCTCGGGGCGCTTGAGGTTGGCCGCCAGACGATCGATGGAGATCGTGGAGGTATTGGAGGCCAGGATGGTCTGCTCGCCGACCTCAGCCTCCACCTCGGTGAGAACCGCCTCCTTGACCTTGGGGTTCTCGACCACCGCCTCGACCACCAGATCGACGTGCCCGAAGTCGCCGTAGGAGAGGGTCGGGCGAATGTTGCTGAGCCTCTGGGCCATCTTCTCGGTGGAGAGCTTGCCACGCTCGACCTGCTTGGCGAACAGCTTGCGGGCCTCCTTGAGCCCCAGCTCGATGGCGTCGTCCTTGATATCCTTCATCAGGATGGGCGTGCCCTTGGAGGCACTCTGGTAGGCGATGCCACCGCCCATGATGCCGGCACCCAGCACCGCGGCCTGCTTCACCGGACGCGCCGCCTTCTCGTAGCGGCTGCCCTTCTTCTTGACGACCTGATCGTTCATGAACAGGCCAACCAGGTTGAAGGCCACATCGGTCATTGCCAGCTTGGCGAAGGCCTTGGCCTCGATGGCCTGAGCCCGGCCGCGCTCCTCGCCGGCGCCCTTCTGGATCACCTTGATCGCCTCGACCGGCGCCGGGTAGTGCGGGCCCGCCTTGCCGGCCACGTAGCCCTTGGCGGTCTCGAAGGCCATCATCTGTTCGATGGGGCCGAGCTTGAGGGGCTGCTGTTTCTCCGCACGGCGGGCACGGTAGTCAAGCTCCCCGGCAATGGCGCGGGCCAGGATGTCGCGGGCGGCGGCCTCCAGCTGCTCGGCCGGCACCACGGCATCCACGGCACCCATCTTCAGGGCGGCGTCGGCCCGATTCTGGGTCCCGCCGGCGATCCATTCGATGGCATTGTCGGCACCGATCAGGCGCGGCAGGCGCACGCAGCCGCCCCACCCCGGGAG
The DNA here is from genome assembly GCF_004347715.1 of Halomonas marinisediminis. Taxonomy (NCBI): domain Bacteria; kingdom Pseudomonadati; phylum Pseudomonadota; class Gammaproteobacteria; order Oceanospirillales; family Halomonadaceae; genus Halomonas; species Halomonas marinisediminis. Next base: position 33,136 of record NZ_SLTR01000024.1, read on the forward strand.
GATGCCGAGCTTGGTCTCGGGCAGGCCGATCTGGGCGGATTCACTCATCACCCGGAAGTCGGTGGTCAGCAGCACCTCGCAGCCGCCGCCCAGCGCCAGGCCATTGATGGCGGTGACGGTAGGAAAGGGAAGATCCTCGATGGCGTTGAAGATGCCGTGCACCCGCATCAGCATCGACTCCAGGAAGTCACCGCCCTTGCCGAACATGGCCTGGAACTCGGTGATATCGGCGCCGACGATAAAGGCCTCCTTGGCACTGGTGAGCAGCAGGCCCGCCAGGCCGGTCTCGCCCTGCAGCGCCTTGACCGCCTCATCCAGCTCGGTGACCACCGCACTGGAGAGCTTGTTGACCGACTCATCCTTGAGATCGAAGGTCAGCGTGGCGATATCATCGTCGCCGCGTACCACCTCGATGGCATTACCCTGATAGATCATTCCGCGAACCTCCCGATTTCATACGGACGTTTGAATGCCCACAGCTTGGTTCAGCCTGGCCCGCACGTCAAGTCTCTTCCCCGGTGACTCAGGGCTTTCCCAGATAATTGGCAGGTCAGTATCCCGGGGCTGATCTGGCGACAAGCCTACGAGGAGGCGCTGTAAATACCTCCCTGTACGCTACCTCGGCCGTCCCTGGTCCTCGGACCTCCTCTTCGGCTTATCCCCAGTGCCCCTTGCTTCCGGTAACTGCGATAGCCCTGCCCGCTGATCCAGAAGTATGGCAGCCAGGCCAGCCAGCAATGCTGCTAGGATAGCGGGCTTATCGAGTCGTCAGCCCAGCCGAGGCCACCATGCCCACCCCACACGATACGCCATCCGCCAGCCGCATCACTCGCCTGCAGGCCCGCGCCGAAGGGCTGGTGAGACGACTGCGCCCCTGGAGCTGGCTATGGCCTCCCATCGCTTTTGCCGCGGGGCTCGGCAGCTTCTTCCTGGCAGAGCGTCAGCCGTGGCTCGGTGCAGTGCTGGCGCTGGGGATGCTCGCCGCCTGGCTGCTGCTGCTCTCCGAAAGCGTGATCGGCCGCCTGCTGGCACGCCGCGGCTACCCCACCCTGGCCCAGGGGGCGACCCAGTTCATCGCCCAGATGATCCACCAGGAGACACTCTTCTTCTGCCTGCCCTTTCTGCTGGCGACCACGGTGTGGAGCAGCGGCCAGGCCCTGTTCACCCTGCTGGTGATCGCCATGGCGCTGTTCTCGATTATCGACCCACTCTACTACCGGGTCGCCGAGCGGCTACGCTGGCTCTACTTCGCCTTCCACGCCCAGTGCGTCTTTGTGGTGGTGCTGGTCACCCTGCCCACCCTGCTCCATCTGACCACCTACCAGAGCCTGCTGCTGGCGATTGCCGCCATGCTGCTGTTCAGCCTGCCGAGCCTGCTGCATCTCACCGCCAGCCAGAGCGGTCGACGCTGGCTGATGGCGCTCACCCTGCTGCTACCCCTGGCCGGCGCCGCCTGGCTGGGCCGCATCTGGGTGCCGCCGGCCAGCCTGTGGATCACCGCCACGGCGCTCTCGCCAGGCTTCGACGAGGCCGCCCGCTCGCCGGAGGGTGAGCTTCGCCTCAGCCCCGAGGCGCTGAGCCATCAGGGACTGTTCGCCTTTACGGCCATCCGCGCCCCGCGTGGTTTGAGGGAGGAGATTCATCATGTATGGCGCCACGAGGGCGAAGAGGTCGACCGCATACCGCTGGTGATCGAAGGGGGGCGCAAGGCGGGGTATCGGGCCTGGAGCCATAAGCGGAACTTCCCCGAGGCGACCGCGGGGCGCTGGCGCATCGATGTGATGACCGAAGGCGGTCAACGCATCGGGGTGATTCGCTTTCATGTGGCCGACGAGCAGAGCGCGACCCTGGCCGATGGTCGCCTGCGTCGACCGGCGGGCCTGCCGGGGATGGATTGGCGGCCTCCGGTCCCAGGCGACGGCGAGCCCATCGCCGAGGAGACGGCGCCTCCACAGGAGGCCACTCCCGCACCGCCGCCCCCTGAACGAAACGTCGAGAAGGAGGCTGACGCCGTGGAGGCAGAAAGCCCGGCATCGGCCACTGTGTGGAAAAGCGAATGATAAGCCCGCTTGCAATCCACGCAGGGGGTTCCGACAATCCGAGCATACTTCCTGAATCGAAGGCCCTTTGCCCATGCATGAGAATATCGGATTCCAGCTCAGCCGGTTACCTCGCCTATGGCGGGCGGTCATCGATGAGCGTCTCGCGCCCCTGGGGCTAACCCAGACTCGCTGGGTTACCCTCTACCACCTGTGGCGACTGGGCGACGGCCAGCCCCAGTGCGACCTGGCCCGCGCCATCGGCGTGGAGGCCCCCTCACTGGTGCGCACCCTAGACCAGCTTTCCGACCAGGGACTGGTGGAACGTCGCCCCTGTGAGCAGGACCGTCGCACCAAGCGTGTGTTTCTGACTCCAGCCGCCACCCCACTGCTCGAGCGCATCGACGACGTGGTACGCGAGGCTCGCAACGAGATGCTCGCCGGGCTCGACCGGGAGGAGATCGCCACCCTGGCTCAGCTGCTGTCACGCATCGAGGACAACGGCCTGGCCCTGCAGTCGCGTGGCGATGCCACGGTAGAAGACTAGAACGCGGGAGGTCCCGGCACTTGCGGGTCATCGGGTCGGCCCGCCAGGCCGTCTCGCAGGGCCTCGAAGTCCTCCAGATAGGTCGAGAAGCGTGCAAAGCCCTGGGATTCCTGCCACCACAGGGTCAGGGCGTCGGCCCCGGACTCCACGACCAGGGCGTCCTGAGGCAGCCGCTCCAGCAGTCGCTTGAGCCTGGCCTCCACCCCCTCGGGCAGGGGGCGCAGCGGCTCCTTGCGCCAGCGCCAGTCATGCGCGAAGGGCTTGAGCGCCTCGGCCGCGTGCGAGTCTCGCACCAGCATGAAGTCCGGCCCCGGTTGCCGCGCTGGGTAGGGCCAGCGATAGGCCGGCATCTGGGTCCTTTCGCCATGCAGGGGTGGTACCCGCAGGGTTACCTTGATGCCCGCCTGCATGGCAGCATTGCGTAGTGACCCCACCCGCTTCTGGCGTGGATTGGGCTTGAGCCATATCACCGGCGATATCACCAGAAACATGGTCAGCAGGATAATCAGCCAGATCATTGGCGCTTCTCCCCTCGAGTTAATGCGAAATGGTTGATATAGATCGTTGTCTTACCGCGCCTGCCGGCCTAGAGTGAAGGCATACGATTCACCGAGAGACACCCGTCGAGGAGACGTCCCATGAGCAACGAATATCGTCACGTCCTGGTCGCCGTCGACCTGACCAAGGATTCCCACAGGGTGCTTGAGCGTGCTCATCAGATTGCCGACCGCAACCATGCCCGGCTCTCGATCATGCACACCCTCGAGCCGCTCGGCTTCGCCTATGGCGGCGATATCCCCATGGACCTGACCAGCATCCAGGACCAGCTCGATGAGCATGCCAAGCAGCGACTGGCCGAGATCGCCGACAGCCATGTGGCCAAGGAGGATCAGCACGTGCTGGTGGGCATGCCCGACACCGAGATCCATCGCTTCGCCGAGGAGAATGATGTCGACCTGATCGTGGTCGGGTCCCATGGCCGCCATGGCTTCGCCCTGCTGCTGGGCTCGACCTCTACCGGCGTGCTCCACGGGGCCCAGTGCGACGTCCTCGCCGTGCGCGTCGGCAAGAAGGGGGAGGAGAGCGCGGAATAACCCCCTCGCCCACCTCCTGACAAGGCGCCCTAGAGGGCGCCTTTTTCATGGCTCCTCGCTCACGCCTCTTCGTTCATGGTTCATGGTTCATGCCTCTCCGGCGGCCATCGCCTCCAGCTCCATCCAGCGCTCCATGGCCGCATCGAGCTCGGCCTGACGCGCCGCGAGAGCCTCAAGGGTGGCGGTCACCTTGCTGGCCTCCTGCTGATAGAAGGCCGGGTCGCCCACCTGGGTCTCGAACTCCGCGACCTCTCCCTCCAGCCGCTCGATCTCCGCCGGCAGCCCATCGAGTTCACGCTGCAGCTTGTAGGAGAGCTTGACCGGTTTCTTCGCGGTGGCGCTCGCCGCCGACTCGCTCGTGGAGGAGGTCTTCCTCTCCGGCTCCGCCGCTGGCGCCTCCGCCACCGGCTCGGCATGCTGGCGCGCCGCCCCTTCCCAGGGGGCCGGCGGCAGGCTCCCCCCCTGACGCACCCAGTCGCTGTAGCCACCCACATACTCACGAACCCGCCCCTCGCCCTCGAAGGCCAGCACGCTGGTGACGACGTTGTCCATGAAGGCGCGATCGTGGGAAACCAGCAACAGGGTGCCATCGAAGCTGAGCAGCAGCTCCTCGAGCAGCTCCAGGGTTTCCACATCCAGGTCGTTGGTCGGTTCGTCCAGCACCAGCACGTTGGCCGGCTGAGTGAACAGCTTGGCCAGCAGCAGACGATTGGACTCACCGCCGGAGAGCGCCTTGACCGGCTGGCGCACTCGCTCCGGCGTGAACAGGAAGTCCTGCAGGTAGCTCATCACATGGCGGTCGCGGCCGCCCACGGAGATGCGGTCGCTGCCCTGGGCCACGTTGTCATAGACCGTCTTCTCCGGCTCCAGTCCGGCGCGCAGCTGATCGAAGTAGGCCACCTGCAGCTTGGTACCGAACTGCACCTTGCCCTCGCTCGGCTCCAGCTCGCCGAGCAGGATCTTGAGCAGCGTCGTCTTGCCGGCGCCATTGCGGCCGATAAAGCCGATGCGATCGCCACGCTGCACCTCGATGGAGAGGTCGCGGATCACCGTCTCGTCGGCGAAGTGCTGGCTGACATGCTCGAGGCTCACCACCCGCTTGCCACTGCGCTCGCCGCTGTCGACGGAGAGTGAGGCCTTGCCCTGGCGATCGCGGCGATCGCTACGCTCCCGGCGCAGCTGCTCCAGCGCCCTTACCCGCCCCTCATTGCGGGTACGGCGCGCCTTGATCCCCTGGCGAATCCAGGCCTCCTCCTGGGCGAGCTTCTTGTCGAATTCGGCGTTCTCTCGAGCCTCCACTTCCAGCTCGTGGTTCTTCTGCGCCTGATAGGCGGCGTACTCACCGGGGTAGCGCCCCAGGCGGCCGCGATCCAGCTCCAGGATCGAGGTAGCCAGCTTCGACAGGAAAGCGCGGTCGTGGGTGATGAACAGCACGGCCCCCCTGAAGTCCAGCAGCTGCTCTTCCAGCCAGGCGATGGTGTCGAGATCGAGGTGGTTGGTGGGCTCATCGAGCAGCAACAGGTCAGGCTCGGCCACCAGCGCTCTTGCCAGCGCCACACGGCGACGCCAGCCACCGGAGAGCGACGCCATCTCGGCCTCGCCGGGAAGGCCGAGGCGAGTCAGCACCACATCGATGCGCTGGTGGAAGGACCAGCCATCGATGGCCTCCAGCCGCGTCTGCAGCTCGGACATGCGGCGCATGTCCGGCTCCTCCTCGTGAATCAGATGGTGGTATTCGGAGAGCAGCTCGCCGGCCTCGGGCAGGCCACCGGCCACCATATCGAAGATCGTCTGGCCGGAGGCCTCGGGAAGTTCCTGAGCCAGCACACCGATTTTGAGCCCGGGAGCACGCCAGATGCTGCCGCCATCGGGCAGGATCTCGCCGGCCACCAGGCGCAGCAGCGTGGACTTGCCGGTGCCGTTGCGCCCCACCAGGGCCAGGCGCTCGCCCTTCTCCAGCACCAGATCGGCGCCATCGAGAAGCACATGGGTACCATAGGCCAGTTGCAGCTGTTCCAGACGTAGCAGGGTCACGCGGGGTCCTCCTCGATCGACAGGGCGCCCAGTGTAACGCAAGCGCGCCCCGACGTGGCCGCAGCATCCAACCGACGGGTAGAATAGTGGCCTTTGCCGATCCTCACGCACAGGAGCCAAGGCGTGTCTGACACCTTCGACGACTTCCTGCCCGAGGCACTGCGCTTCACCGCGCCCGCGCCTCTGGTGGATATCGGTGCCAACCTGACCCATGACAGCTTTGCCCGGGACCTCCCGGCCGTGCTGCGCCGTGCACAGGCGGCCAACGTCACCACGCTGATTCTTACCGGCACCGACCGCGAACATGCCGAACAGGCCATCGCCATGGCGCGCCAGCACGCCGGCAAGGGCCTGGCGCTGCATGCCACCGCTGGGGTGCATCCCCATGACGCCAGCCGCTGGGACGCCGATCTCGCGACCGCCATGGGTGAACTGCATCGCCAGCCCGAGGTGGTGGCGGTGGGCGAGTGCGGCCTCGACTTCAATCGCAACTTCTCCACGCCCGCCGAACAGGAGCGGGCCTTCGAGGCTCAGCTGGAGCTGGCGGCGGTGAACGGCAAACCGCTGTTTCTTCACGAGCGCGATGCCGGCCCGCGCATGCGCGAGATCCTGCATGCCTGGCGAGACGAGATCACGGATGCCGTGGTGCACTGCTTTACCGCCGACCGCGCGACGCTGTTCGGCTATCTCGACCTGGACCTGCATATCGGCCTGACCGGCTGGCTATGCGACGAGCGCCGCGGCCACCATCTGCGGGAGCTGGTCACCCAGATTCCTTCGACGCGGCTGATGCTCGAAACCGACTGCCCCTACCTGCTGCCACGCAACTTACCTGCCAAACTCAAGGGCAGACGTCACGAACCGGCCCTGCTGCCCTGGATCCTGCGTGAGATTGCTCACTGGCGTGGCGAATCCGAAGCCGAGCTGGCAACCGCCACCACCGCTACCGCCCGGCGCTTCTTCCGGCTGACCGCGGACGCCGCCGGCGAGACAGGCCGCGACGACACGACACATGAGGACTCCTGACATGCCACCCAACGGCACAGACAACTCGATCCCCGGCTTTATCGCCGTGGAGACCGGCGATGCGGGCGGCCTGCCGCTGGCAATCGCCTGGACGCTGCCCGACGGCCGCATCAAGCACACCCTGATACAGCCCGATGATGAGTGGCTGGAGGCCGAGCTGGTATCACTCGGTGGCTACAGCCTCGAGGAGCTCGGCAACATGGGGGTCAGCCCGCTGGACGTGATCCGCGAGCTGGAGGGAGACCATTTCAATGCCACCCTCTACACCGCCGGCGTCGGCGACGATGAGGCGGCCCTCTCGCAGCTCTTCGACACCTATGGTCTCGACCCCTTCGTCGAGTTGGCCCCCGCCGACAGCCTGTATGATGACCTCGACCCCGGCGACTGGTCGCGTGCCCGGGGCGAGCTGTTTGGCGAACTGGGCCTGGAGCCGCTGCGCCCCGAACATGAGGTGGAGGTGATGCTGCACCTGCATCAACGCCTGAAGGAGAGCTGATCGCCCAGCTATCGCGCCAGCAGTGCCCGTGCATGCGCCACGATGCCTTCAACCGAAGGCAGGGTGACGGTGGCGGCCCGTGCCAGCGGAATGAAGCTGTCCTCGGCGGTGAGTCGTGCCAGACGCTCGCCGGGCAGCCCGCGCTCCACCAGGGCGGTCATCAGCTCCTCGCTCACCGACCCGGTACGCCGACACTCGTCGACGATCAACACCCGCGCGCAGTCGGCCACCGCCGCGAAGACGGCGTCGTGATCAATGGCGGTGAGCCAACGAAGATCGATGATGCGCAGGGCGATACCCTCGGCCTGAAGCCGCGCAGCCGCCTGACGAGAGAGATGGACCCCGTTGCCGTAGGTCACGATGGCCAGCTCGCGACCGTCGCCCCAGCGGCCGAGCTCCCCCGGCGCCAGGCGGTACTCCGCTCCCGGGTCGGGAAAGCACCAGCCGCCATCCCCCTCCTCCAGCAAGTCGCGGTGGTGATAGAGGGCGATCGGCTCGATCATGACCACCACCCGCTGCTCCTCGTCGGCCAGGCGCACCGCCTCCTGAAGGAGCCCCACGGCATCGGCGCCGTTGGCGGGGCAGGCCACCAAGAGGCCGGGGATATCACGCAGCACGGCGATGGCGTTGTCGTTGTGGAAGTGGCCGCCGAAGCCCTTCTGGTAGCCCAGCCCGGCGATACGCACCACCATGGGGTTGGTGTACTGGCCGCAGGAGAAGAAGCTCAGGGTGGCCGCCTCGCCGCGTAGCTGATCCTCGGCGTTGTGCAGGTAGGCCAGGAACTGGATCTCAAGAATCGGTACCAGGCCACTCTGCCCCATGCCGATGCCGAGCCCGAGGATGCTCTGCTCATCGAGCAGGGTATCGATCACCCTATGCCCCCCGAAGCGCGCCTGCAGCTTCTGGGTCACCCCGTAGACGCCCCCCTTGCGGCCGATATCCTCGCCGGCCAGCACCAGGTGGGGATAGCGGGTCATCAGCCGATCGAGTGCCTGATTGAGCCGTCGAGCCAGGGTGTCGGGGGTCGTGCTGACCTCGCCACGCCAAGGCTGAACGCGGCCAGGGCGCGGCGGTGGTACGATGCTGGCCATCACCTGAGATGCCTGCTCCAGGCGCGGCCGACACACCGCCTCCTCGGCCAATCGCGCCACCCGCTCGCGCACCCGATGATAGAGAGCGGCGACCGCCTCACGGTCGAGCCCCGCGTGGCGGCGCAGCAGCCCGGCGCCGATCAGCAGCGGGTCGCGGGCTTCATCGGCCTCGATGCGCGAGGCTGGCAGATAGGCCTGCTGAGCATCGGAGCCGGCATGACCGAACAGACGGACACAGCGCATGTGCAGAAACACTGGCTGGCGCCTGCTGCGAGCGATGCGCACCGCCTCGCGGGCCACACGCCAGGTATCGAGCAGATCGAGGCCGTCGCAGGCCAGGTAGTGGATACCCGGGCGTGCGGCCATGCTGGCCGCCACCCACCCTTCCGGTGTGGGCGTGGAAATGCCGATGCCATTGTCCTCGCACAGCCAGATCAGCGGCATCGGCACAGCCTGGAAGGCGGACCAGGCGGCGGCGTTGAAGGCGCCCTGGGCAGTCGAGTGGTTGAAGGAGGCGTCGCCGAAGCTGCACAGCACCACGCTGTCGCCGGGCCACTCGCCACCAGCTCCCAGCCGCCGCCACAGCCCCAGTGAGTAGGCCGCTCCCATGGCCTTGGGCAGGTGTGAGGCGATGGTGCTGGTCTGAGGGGGGATGCACAGTGTCTTGGAGCCAAGCACCTTGTGGCGGCCACCGGAGATCGGATCCTCGGCGGAGGCCGCAAAACTCAGCAGCATGTCCCACAGCGGCGTCTGCCCAGGCACCCGGCGGGCCCGCTGAAGAAAGAAGGCCGCATCGCGATAGTGGAGGAAGGCGGGATCGCTGGCGCGAAGCGCCAGGGCGATGGCCGCATTGCCCTCATGGCCGGCGCTGCCGATCGTGTAGAAGGCCTCGCCGCGGGCCTGCAGACGCCGAGCCTGGAGATCCAGATGACGGCTCATCAGCTGCGACTCGAACAGCTCGATCAGTTCTTCAGGGGTGAGCCCCACGGCGCCCGGCGTCAGGGACTGATCGGCGGCGGGCCAGTCGTCCTGGGCCAGCGCATCGAGGAAGCGCTGCTCCTGGGGTAACGGGTCGGGAAACACGGCGGCACCTCGCGGCGTTGATGTCTCCCCCTAGCCTAGCCTGCTCTCCAGACGAGGGTGTTGGAGCGACCGCCCGGGTCCGATAAGGAGGCTGCCCGTGGGTTCATATCGCCCCTGCCGAGCGTGGCGCGCCACTCAGGCCGGCTGAGGCGAGGCGGCAAGCCTGGCGCGACCGGAGGCCACCGCCTCGCACAGAGGCAGGCCCTGGTCATAGAAGGCGGCCAGGGTTCGGCGCCACGCGTCTGCCCGCGACGGCAGCCCTTCACGCTCGTAGCGTCGTGCACGCGCCTCGACCCTGGCATGGAAGGCCTCACGGTCCACTACGGCATCGCCATCGAGGTTATCGACGCTGACATGGAAGCGCAGGCCACAGGCCCGCGAGAAGAGCAGCTCCAGCGCCTGGGGCGCGACCTCCACGGCCTCGAAGTCACGTTGCTGGGCGACATCGCGCCCATCGGGCAGATACCAGTAGCCGTAGTCCTCCAGCTGGCGGCGCTTCGCCCCGGCGATGCACCAGTGGCTGATCTCGTGCAATGCGCTGGTAAAGAAGCCGCGGGCGAAGATCACTCGGTGCCAGGGCGAGTCGGCGTCGGCGGGCAGGTAGAGGGGGTCATCGCCACCCCGTACCAGACGCGTTCGGTAGGTCTCCTGAAACAGGCCATCGAACAGGGCGATGATATCCTCCAGGCGGTGTGTCACGCGGCCTCCATGATCGTGGTTGAGGCCCTAGTATACCGCTCGCCAGACGGGCAAAGAATGCCCGGCCTTGCTAGCATTGGCCCCCCTACCCGACTGCATGGAGCGCATCTCTTGAGCCGCCCGATGGCCACCCTTTTCGATACCGCCCGCCGTGAGACTCGTCCACTGCTGGCGCTGGCCCTGCCGATCTGCGGCGCCCAGCTGGCTCAGGCAGGCATGAGCGTGGCCGATGTGATGATGACCGGTCGACTGAGCGCCACTGACCTGGCGGCGGTGTCGGTTGGCTCCAGCCTGTGGCTGCCACTGATGCTGTTCATGACCGGCACCCTGATGGGGCTCACTCCCATCGTCGCTCAGCTGCTGGGGGGAGGTCGTATCGCGGAGATCACCCCCAATGTGCACCAGGGGCTATGGGTAGCGCTGGTACTCGGTGCACTGGCCGCCGGGCTGCTGTGGTTTGCGGTGGGCCCGATCTTCACCTTGATGGAAGTGCCCGAGGCAGTCGCCGAACGCTCGCGCAGCTATCTTCTTGCGGTGGCCTTCGGCATGCCCGGGGCCGCGCTCTTCCAGGCCCTGCGCGCCTTCTCCGACGGCATGAACCATACCCGTCCCTCGTTATGGATCAGCCTGGCGGGGCTGGCCGTCAATGTGCCAAGCAACTTCGTGCTGATTTACGGCGGCGAGGGACTGACCTCCCTGCTGGGGCCCTGGCTGCCGCACTGGCTTCAGGCGCTGCCGGCGCTTGGCGCGCTGGGCTGCGGGATCGCCACCGCGCTTTCGCTATGGACCATGTGCCTGTGCATGGGGCTCTATACGCGCCACTCGCGTGCCTATGGCAAGGTGTCGCTATGGCATACCGCCAGCCTCCCACGTTGGCGATTGGTCAGCGAACTGCTGTACGTAGGACTGCCCATCGGTGTGGCAATCTTCGTCGAGGTCACGCTATTCACGCTGATCGCCCTGTTTATCGCCAGCCTCGGCGAGGTCACCGTGGCTGCCCATCAGGTAGCTCTCAACTACACCTCCATCCTGTTCATGCTGCCGCTGTCGCTGAGCATGGCGCTAACGGTGCGGGTCGGTAATGTGCTGGGACAGCAGCGCCACAACCATGCGCGCCGGATCGCCTGGCATGGCATTGTCCTCTGCCTGGCCGTGGCCCTGCTCAACGGCCTGCTGCTGCGATTCACCGCCGAACCGGTGATCGGGCTCTACACGCGGGACCCGGAAGTGGCCTCTCTGGCCCTGTCGCTGGTCCTGCTGGCCATGGTCTACCAAGTCTCCGACTCGCTACAGGTCAATCTCGGTGGCGCACTGCGCGGTTACAAGGACACGCGTATCATCATGGTGATCACGCTGACCTCCTACTGGCTGGTGGGCATGGCCGGCGGCCACTGGCTGGGCACCCGCGGAATTCCTGGACTCGTGGCGCCGCTCGGCGTCCATGGCTACTGGATCGGCCTGATCGGAGGGCTCACCGTCGCGGCCATCCTGCTCGGTGAGCGACTGAGACGAATCAGCAAGGCGGTGGCCCATGGCGAACGCGACCCGCTTCATCCCTGACCCTGTGTGCCGTGGCATCGTGGCCATAGCGCTTATCCTGATGCTGGCAGGCTGCGACACCAACGATGCCAGCGATCGGCTGCTCCGCGACTATCAGCGAACCCTGGCCGAACGCCTCGACCTGTCACCTCCCGACCACGCCGAGCCACGCAATATCGGTGCCTTCCCCAGGCTACGCGAACGCCGTGTCCCCATCCCCGACACCCGCGAGGGCCTGCTCGACATCTTTGCCCTGCGTGAGTGCCATATCACCACCCTGGTCGCCCAGCGCAACAGCACCCTGGGACTTGTGGCCCCCGCCAGCCAGCGCTGGCAGTACGAACTAAAACTGTGGCAACGCCTCACGGCATGCCTGTCGAGCGGGGTGGCCGACAGGCTGGCCGCGGATGACCTCGCTCGTCTCGAACAACTAACCGCCACCAAGCGCCGACAACTTCCACAGGCGAGCTGGAATGGGCTCTTCGGTTCCGAGGAGTGGGCGCAGAGCTTCTCACGCGTCAGCTCCCCACTGCCCCCGGATGACCTGACGCCTCCGAGTGAGCAGCTAACCGCCCTCGAGTACCTTAACGCCTTGAGTCGCGCGCCGCTGGAAAGCTCTCCGCGACCGGTCGACCTCGAGGCACTCGAGAGACACCTGCAGGCGCTCAACGACCGTCCCTACACGGCACAGCTACTGCGCACCCTGCTGCTCGCCGAACAGCGCCTCACGGAAGCCAACACCTTGCTCGACCAGGCGCTCGACACCCCCGGATACTGTCCGCCGGAAGGCTTCTCTGCCGACCCGCGGCAGGCACCCGAGGCACGGCGGCTCGCCAACTGGCTGACAGCACTGGATGATGCCGCTGAGGCGTGGCTCACCCGCCTCCTGCCACTCTTCGATAGCCTTGAGGCGCCGCCGGAAGCGGTCCAGGCCTATCGTCAGGCGTGGCTCTCTCGGCGAAACTCCCAGGCGCCATTTCCGAGCTTCCATCAGGCCCTGCAGGCCCATCTTGAGCGGCGCGAGGCTCTCGCCTCACGCTGCCCCGAGGCATGACCGTCAGCGGCCCCGTGATGCAGAGCTTAACCTATGATCGGGTCTATGCTATTGGTGGTGCTTGAGTGACGCAGAGCGCTTCCGCACCGGCCCGGGGCGATCGCCGCCCGGCCTGGTTCCGTGATCAAGCAGCACCTGGAGGGACACCATGGGAACCCAGATGTCACCCCGCACTGCCCGGGTCATCGACCTGGATGCCAGGCGCCAGCGTCAGCAGGCCAGACGCCGCCTGGTCCGATTGGCACCGGAGCTTGATGGGCTCGAGATGGTGTATCGCCTCGACGCCAGCCCCGACACCCTGTATGGCATGCCACTGCTGGCATGGGGCCTACGCGAGGATGGTGAAGTGGTGGGCCTGGTGGCGTGGATGGAGTCACTGACACCCTGCCAACGCCTGGACGATGACGAGCATGGCCGCTTCGTCGGCTATCGGGATCCCGAGACCGAGGAGCTGCTCGATAGCGCTCCAGAGCACAAGGTGATGGAGCTGGAGCACGCCGCCAGCTACTTCGATTACGAGGAGACCGAGCAGGTCACCCTGATCCAGCAGCTACCCGAACTGCAGGGCACCCACGCCCTGTGCATGGATGATGGCGAGGCCCCCTGGCAGCTCAAGCAGGTATTCGGCTGGCGACTCTACAGCGACGGCACGGTCGAGGCGCTACTCGCCGATGAGCGCCATGTGGAGCAGACGCCGATCGTGCTCGGCGATGCCTGTCTCTATCCCGTGCATAGCCGCCATCGCCGGGTCTACTTCTTTCAGCGCCAGATCGCCAACCGGATTCGCCAGGAGGACCCGGCGACCCTGGAGGCGCTGGCCCTGATGGTGGTGCCTGAGGGCATCCCAGCCACGCCGGCGGCGCAGAGGGGACAGGATTAGCCTAAACGGATAAAGTAGAGATAACTGTCTCCCTGCTGCTGCTGATGGACCAGCTCATGCCCCAGAAACTGGCAGAACTTGGGCACATCGCGGGTGGTCGCCGGGTCGCTGGCGACTACCTTGAGCACCTCCCCGGTCTGCATGTCGCGGACCTTGTTGTGCATCAGCATGATCGGCTCGGGACAGTAGAGTCCGGTGGTATCGAGTTCGGCCTGAAAGTCGTGTTTCTCTGCCATCGAGAACCTCCTGGTGACAATTGAAGATCGCTGTAAAGGCATTAGGTGCTAAAGAAATCAGTCGGAGCCTGCAAGATGATCAAGATCATTATCGAACGCCGTATCATGCCCGGCCTCGAGGAAGAGTACGAGGCGGCCGCCCGCGAGGCCATGCGAGTGTCGCTGGGTGCCAAGGGCTTCGTGGGTGGTGAGAGCCTCGTGGAGCAGGGGCACAGCGACCGGCGTCTGATGATCACCAAGTGGCGTGACCTGCGTGCCTGGAAGGAGTGGTACACCAGCGAGACCCGCACTCAGGTAATGCAGCGCCTGCTGCCACTGCTAACCGAGGAAGAGCGGATCCGCATCTACGAACCCACCACGCACTGACGCTTACCCTTTCAGTCTCACATGCACCGTCACCTCTTCACGATCGTGATAGAGGTGACGGCAGGCAATCTCGGCCTCGACCCTGGCCGCCTCCAGCGCCTCGGAAAGCCGACGCAGACAGGCATCCACTTCCGGCCAGCGCTGTTTCATCGGCAGCTTGAGGTTGAATACCGCCTCCCGGCACCAGCGCCGAACCAGCCAGCGCTCCACCATTGCCTCCACCCGTGAGGGTTTGTCGACGATATCGCAGACCAGCCAGTCGAGACGGTACGGAGGCTCCCAGGTGAAGCCGTCCGCATGCAGGTGCTCAACCTGCCCGGTGGCCATCAGCGCCTTGTCCATCGGGCCATTGTCGATCGCATAGACATGCATGCCCCGCTGCACCAGCTGCCAGGTCCAGCCACCCGGTGCCGCGCCGAGGTCTGCCGCCTGCATGCCCTCGCCGAGTCGTTCGTCCCACTCTCCCCGCGGCACGAATTCATGCCACGCCTCCTCCAGCTTGAGAGTGGAGCGACTGGGCGCCGACTTGGGAAAACGCAGACGACGGATGCCGCCCGGCAGCTCGCTGCGATTTCCCGGAAAGCTCATCCCCAGCTGAACCCGGTCACCGGCACTCCACAGCAGATGCAGGCGCCTGCCGCCCGCCTTGCGACGCAGCGCCTTGCGCTTTTTCAGAAGCGAGGTCAATGGCCGCTCCAGCGCCTTGGCAAGCCCAGCCAGCGCCTTGCCATCGTTGGTATCCGGGGTCTCCTGCCAGAGGCTCTCGAAACTCCAGCCACTGGCCTCCACCTGATCGACGATCGATGTCAGTCGATCGACCCGCGACAGCGTCAGCGGCGGCAACGCCGCCAGACTCTGCCGGGCGAAGACCAGCCCGCCCAGCGGCAGGTCACGATGCAGGCCATTGGCGACCTCTCCCTCGGGGAGCAGGAACCTCACGAAGCCTGCATCCCGTGTAAAGTCGGTCTCCCCCGCTCTGCCAAGCGAAGCCGCCTTCTCGGAGAGCTCGGCAGCCAGGTCAGGTTCGAAGCCCGGGCGGCAGTAGCAGAGAAGCTCCACCGGATATGTTGTCGTCTTCTCCATGCCGTCTCTTCCTTACCGTTACAGCGCCTCGTGAACCCAACCTGCTGCCGGGGCACCGGCGGCAGAGCACCTTAGCACCGCTCCCCGCACAGGGAAAGCCGGCACGACCGCCATGCCGAGAGCCGCGACACGGTGTGTCAATGAAGATGCCTTCGACACCGAAGCTCCATAATGAGGACAACCGATATGCAGCGTGCACCATCACAGCGCACAGTGCACGCATGACCCATACATTTGCTGCATAATGCTGCATTGCTATATAGTCGTTGCCATGGAAAACACTTTCAGATTGGCCCACTGCGGTCAGCCCATTCACCTCTGTTCAGGATACGATGATGCCCTACGTTCATGAGACACTGGAAAACCTCCGCAAGAGCAGCCCCGCCCAGACCGAGTTCTACCAGGCGGCGGAAGAGGTTCTGGAGTGCCTGCGACCACTCTTCAAACGCAGCCCGCATTATCATGACCACAGCATCATCGAACGCATCGTCGAGCCGGAACGGCAAATCATGTTCCGCATCTGCTGGACCGATGACGCCGGCCGTGTCCAGGTCAACAAGGGCTATCGCATCCAGTTCAACTCGGCGCTAGGCCCCTACAAGGGCGGGCTGCGATTCCACCCCAGCGTCACCTCCGGCATCATCAAGTTCCTCGGCTTCGAACAGATCTTCAAGAATGCCCTGACCGGCCTACCCATCGGCGGCGGCAAGGGCGGCTCGGACTTCGACCCCAAGGGCAAGTCCGATGGCGAGATAATGCGCTTCTGTCAGGCCTTCATGTCCGAGCTGTATCGGCACATCGGGCCACATACCGACGTTCCCGCCGGCGATATTGGGGTTGGCGGTCGTGAAATTGGCTACCTCTACGGCCAGTACAAGCGCCTTACAGGCCGTTATGAGGGTGTGCTGACCGGCAAGGGACTGGACTGGGGTGGCTCCATCGGTCGCAAGGAAGCCACTGGCTATGGCGCCGTCTACTTCGCTCAGAACATGCTGGAAGCTCGCGGCAAGACGCTGGAAGGCAAGACCTGTCTAGTTTCGGGTGCCGGCAACGTGGCGATCTACACCATCGAAAAGCTATACGAGCTGGGCGCCAAGCCGGTGACCTGCACGGACTCCCGTGGCACGCTGCATGATGCCCGCGGCATCGATCTCGATCTGCTCAAGGAGCTCAAGGAGGTAACCCGCGCTTCCTTGGAGAGCTACCTGGAAAAACACCCTGAAGCTAACTACATCCCCGTCGGTGAGTATCCGGAGGATGGCCACGCGGTCTGGCGCATCAAGGCCGATGCCGCCTTTCCCTGCGCCACTCAGAACGAGCTTACCGCCGCCGATGCAGAGGTCATGCTCCACAACGGCGTCTACTGTGTCAGCGAAGGGGCCAACATGCCCTCCTCCGCCGATGCCGTGGACCACTTCCTCGAGGCAAAAATTGCCTATGGACCCGGCAAGGCCGCCAATGCAGGTGGCGTCGCGACCAGCCAGCTGGAGATGGCCCAGAACAACAGCATGGAACAGTGGCCACTGGAAAAAGTCGACGTGAAGCTCAAGGAGATCATCGCCAATATTCATCAGCAATGCGCCGAGACCGCCGAGGAGTTCGGCGAGCCCACCAACCTGGTACTGGGTGCCAATATTGCCGGCTTCCGCAAGGTCGCCGACGCCATGATCGACCAGGGCGTTGTCTGACCATGCATTGATCACGCACCTTCCTGCAAGTGCACCACTGAAAAGCCCGGACCTACTGGTCCGGGCTTTTGCGTGTCTTGCCGAGCGCCGAGTTTATCGGCGTTTGTTGATGCCTTAAACGTAGGGAAGATTCCCACGGCGAGCCTGTGCCGCGAACTGGGCTTCAGCCAACTTGATCATTCCATGCCAGAGCCCACGCAGAGCAGGCTTCACGACTCTGCGTGAGGTGCCGCTACGGTCCCAGATGGTAGGGAAAGCTACTGCTGACTTGCTCATATCATGTCCCTTACGGTGGTGATCTTTGAAAGCATTATACCTTTGTCTAACGACCAAAGTCTAATCACCACCCTCTTACTCCCAGGCTCCCTGAAAAAAAGGCAGCAAACGCAAAAAGCCCCGAACTCATCATGAGCTCGAGGCTTTTTCCAATAAGTGCCTGAGGGTGTTCCGGCCGGCGCTCCGGGCTCCGGTGAGCGGCGCCTCGATGGCCGGCATTCCGGGACGCTGCATGGGCAGCGTCCCGACATGAAAAAACCCCGAGCAACTGAATGCCCGGGGTTTTCTCGGTATAAGTGCCTGACGATGACC
>NZ_SLTR01000202.1:0-314 GCF_004347715.1 Halomonas marinisediminis
GCCTTTGTATCTACAGCTAATCAATGCTTACACGATAGCCTTGCAGTTAATGCGTTAATTGCATTCTCGGGTTGCAACAATGCGCATCTTAGCCAGCTCAACACACTGACCGAATTAGTCATCAACAAAACGATAGGAAGTCTCGTTGATAGGTCAGCTGTCGAGCTTATCGACATATTCAATCCTGATACACAAATCACCAACAACCCAATGAGTGACTCAGTAGACGACAATCGCGCTGTGTTCAAAATTCGTAATGCTCACGGTTTACATGCTCGTCCCGGCGCAATGCTAGTTGCATGCGCGAAAAAGTT
>NZ_SLTR01000203.1:0-314 GCF_004347715.1 Halomonas marinisediminis
TAGAACCAATGTAGGACAATGAGATGTACACAAATGCCATTGCGACGGCATACATCAAAGCAGCAATAAGTGTGTATTTTGCGGTTGCTTTCGGGCAGTCGATCCCCATGCTACGAATCGCGCGAAAGATGATCCAACCAAAGCCGATTGAGCCAAGTGCGTCCATGGTCATGTAACCTTGTGTTAAACCTTCTGCGAATGCGCCATTCACATACGGACCGCTTGCGGCAGTAAGTTCCCCGACCGGATAAACCAAAGCTGTCACTGACATGGTCCCTCAGATAGCTATTCATGCTGGCGTTAGTATTTTTCCC
>NZ_SLTR01000204.1:0-314 GCF_004347715.1 Halomonas marinisediminis
CCGATGCTTAAGTTAGCAAGGGTATTAAGCAGGTTTATGTAGAATCAGAGTATGAGTTATACCTGGATGCTCCAGTGTATTTATAATGGTGAGATGTGGCCTTCTGTGGATAAGATAAGTTAGTTATCTTATCTTATCTTTATCTTATCTTTAAGTGAGGTCATCTTATCTTCAAGGGAACCGCCTTTATCTTTCTGGGCTTTGGCTGCCTTTAGATTGGGCTGTGTTCCTTCATTTTGGGCCTGCTTTGGGCTGCTTTGGGGATTTGGCCGAGCTCGTTGAGGAGGGGTCGGGAATTTGGCCGAGCGCTTTGA
>NZ_SLTR01000205.1:0-313 GCF_004347715.1 Halomonas marinisediminis
AGGGCGCGATCCTGTCGCCGCCCTACCGGTTCCAGGTCACACAATCGCGCTCCACGCCGCTGCCTGCCCCGACCGAGACCGGGCAGCCTGCCCTGCGCCGCCCCAAGGTGCGTGCTCAGGACCGGGTGCTCGAAGGCTTCCACGAGCCTGCGGCGCGCTATGGCACCCCGACATCGGCCCCTGCTGCCGAAGTGGCACCGGCGCAGTCCCTGCCTGGCTACCTGAGGGTCATCAAGTAACCTGCCCCCAGGACCCGACATGACAACGCCGCCGCCCCTGTCGGGACGGCGGCGCGTTGCCCTGGATCGCAGGT
>NZ_SLTR01000206.1:0-313 GCF_004347715.1 Halomonas marinisediminis
TGTTGATAGCAGTTATCGATTGATGTCTTTTGATAAGACTTTAGGCAGTGTTGATGTTTATACAGGGACAATTAGTAATGAAACAATTATTTTTAACAACTTAGATAGTGAATACAAAACAAAAAATAAATTAGGTGAAGATATTTCATTCAAATTAATTTATAAAAGACTTTCAGCTACAGAAAATGAATTAGTTGTTGGGTACACAAAAAACAAAGGAAGAACTTG
Source organism: Halomonas marinisediminis (assembly GCF_004347715.1). Lineage (NCBI taxonomy): Bacteria > Pseudomonadati > Pseudomonadota > Gammaproteobacteria > Oceanospirillales > Halomonadaceae > Halomonas > Halomonas marinisediminis. The sequence goes on from NZ_SLTR01000206.1 coordinate 229, forward strand.
GTTTCCTTTTGTGAAGAATATCTACACAAGAAAGTAGTAATTGGTTTTATTACATATTTAACCAAGACAAATTAATCTCCAAAAA
>NZ_SLTR01000207.1:0-312 GCF_004347715.1 Halomonas marinisediminis
TGTCTGTCTTTCTTTATTAGATAAAGATAAAATTTCGCTACGCCTAGAAGTAATTTGAAAAGCAATAAACTCAACAATAATTACAGCCCCATCAATGATTATTCCAAAATCTATTGCTCCTAAGCTCATTAAGTTTGCATCAATTCCAAATAGATACATCAAAGAAATAGCAAATAATAAACTTAATGGAATTACAGAAGCTACTACCAGTCCAGAACGCCAATTACCTAATAATAATACCACTACAAAAATAACTATGAGCGAACCTAAAATAAGATTTTCAGCGACTGTAAATGTGGTTTTTCCAATCAG
>NZ_SLTR01000208.1:0-312 GCF_004347715.1 Halomonas marinisediminis
TCGAGCAATAATATGCTATTTATTTAATAGCTTAACTAATATTCCTTAACAAAAGTCAGACCTTTTTTATTATACTGAAATTTTGTCAATATAATGAAATGTAAATATAAAACAAAAGCCACTTTCTTAATTAGAAAGCAGCTTTAAAATATCTTAGTATAAGTAAACTTATTTTTTTGCTAAAAAGTCGTTTACTAATTCTGGTGCCATTACAGATTCAACAAACATGTAAGCTCCAGTTTTTGGAGACTTTACCATCTTTATTGCCTTCGTTAATCTTTTAGATCCTGTTTGTAATGATGCTACTGATTT
>NZ_SLTR01000209.1:0-312 GCF_004347715.1 Halomonas marinisediminis
ATAAAATAACCTACTAATAAATATTAAACTGACTAATAATATAGAAAAATATGCAATATATTTTTTCTCCACTACTACTTGTTTTTATTCAATAATAATAAACTGAATATAATTAATATAATTGTAAAAATACTTGTTAAAATTGTTCTGGAAAGAATAGTAAGTATTTCCGCAAATTTAAAATATTCTAAACTAAAGAGGATTAAATGATGTGTTAAAGTTATAATAGCTATAAAACTTAACAATTTCAAAAATGGTAATCTAATTATTTTAAAAAGAGGAAAATCAATTTCTGTTTTTCTTGTCAATGCT
>NZ_SLTR01000210.1:0-312 GCF_004347715.1 Halomonas marinisediminis
CATGTGTTCTTCTTCTTTGAAGAATTCGTTCAAGTGCTCTGAAGAGAGTTGTGCTTTGGCTTCTCTTAGCTTTCTCTTCAAGGTCCTTTCAGGTTCAGGATCAGCTTCAACAAGAATGCCTTTGTCTCTGCTTCTGCTCATAAGAAAGAGAAGAGAACAGAAAATGTGGAATCCTCTATGTCACAGTATAGAAATTCCTTTGAGTGTCAGAGGAAAAGAGAAATAGAAAGAAGAAGGAGAAGAAGAATTCGAACTTTAATTAGATAAGGTTCGAATTGTGCATTGAGGAGGAGTGGTACTCCATAAATAGAA
>NZ_SLTR01000025.1:0-46875 GCF_004347715.1 Halomonas marinisediminis
GGCAGCATCACGCTCGACGACAGCAGTGCCGAAGCCGCCACCGGTAACCTGGCGATGACCGCCGGAGGCGTGCTCACCATGGACGCCACCAGTACCATGAGCGCTGGCGATGGACTAAGTCTCCAGGCCAAGCGTGACATGGCTGTGTCAACCCTGCGGGCCGGCGGTGACGTCACCCTCACCAGTAAGGAGGGCGGCATACAGGCGAATCAGGCCATCGAGGAGCATATCCACGGCGACAACCTGTTCCTGTCCGCGGTCAAGAGTATCGGCTCCAAGCTGAAGACCCGGGTGGTAAACCTCTTCGCCACCATCACCGGTACCGGCGACCTGCACCTGCAAGACGTTGACGCCCTTACCGTCAAGGACAGCAGTCTGGCGGACGGCGACGTCCACCTGGGTGCTGGTGGTGATCTGACCATCGACGCTCTGGCGGTGAACGGCGACGCAGTGCTCGATAGCGACGGTCGGCTGACCACCGGTGCCGATGGTCACCTCAGGGCCCACGACCTGCAGGGCATCGCGGACGGTGGCATCCATCTCAACGGGGAGTTGGATAGCGCCAATCTGGCGGTCACCGGCACCGGCGCCATCCGTCTGGCTAACCAGGGCGACCTACGCCTGGACGGCGCCACCACCGCCGACGGCGGCATCGACGTCAACACCGTCGGCAATCTGGGTATCGGCCGGGTCGTCTCCGGCGGTGATGACGTGACCCTAGCCGCTGACGGCGCCATCCGCCAGGACGGCGCTGGCGAAATCGTGGGCACCAACGTGACGCTGCGTGCGGGTGAAGGCATTGGCGGCGAGCCGAAGAGCACTAATCTGGGCGATCTGCTGACGTTGCGCGCCGAGCGTATCGATGCACTCAGCGATGCCGGTGACGTTATCCTTCGCCAGCAGGGCCCGGTATTTATCAGCCAGGCCCGTACCGGTGATGGTCGAGTCGGTATACTGGTCGAAGGCGGCGATGCGACTCTGGGTGACATCAACGCCCAAGGCGATGTGGCGTTGATGGCGATGGATGGTGCACTGGTCGACGACAACGACGCTAGCACCCGGATCACCGGTGCCAAGGTCGCCCTGAACGGCCGGGATGGTATCGGTACAGACAGCACTGCAATCAATACCAAAGCGGATCAGTTGGAGCTGTTTGTCGAGAACGGCAATATTAATGTATTGGAGCAGGATGGCCTGACCGGCTTGAGCGCTTCCGCCACTGACGGCGACATCCGCGTGCGCACCCTGGCAGGCGATCTGACCGTCAATGAAGTAGAAGCGCTTACTCCGGGCAACGCGGTAGTACTTTCGGCGATGGCCGGCACCATCCTGGATGGTAATGCCGAGGCCAACAACATTGTAGCCTCGCTGCTGGAACTGAGTGCCGCCAAGGGCATCGCTCGCGCCAGCGATCCGCTCGATGTGGGCGTCAGCTCTCTGCGCGCCGATGGCGGCAGTGGCGGTGTCTACATTAATAACCGTGGAACCGACCCGCTTACTATCTTCAAGCTGGCCGGCGGCGGCAACGTTGACCTGAAGACTTCGGGCGATCTGGACCTGTCCACAACGGTGAGCGGTAGCGGTGTTTCTCTGCGAGCCGCTGGTGATGTAGTGCAGGGCGGTGACATCAATAGCTCAAGCTACGTCAATGTGAGCGGCCTTGGTGACGTGACCATGGCTCCGGGGGTGCAGACGGAGGCTATGACCAACGTGAACTATCGTGCCGGTGGCACGCTTACGGTTAATGAAATCACTACTGCGGAAGGGCTGGATGGCGGTCGCATCACACTGGAAGGGGGGGCGTTCAAGAGCAACGCTGGTAGTAGTGGTTCCCTGAACGGTGGCGAGATTCGGTTCGATTTGGCCGACTCTCAGTGGGCGGATGTCGAGTACCTTGTGGATATTGTTGGCAATAAATCTCGAGTGTCGATGAATGGGCGCACACTGGGGGGTAAAATCACGGAGGACTCCGAGTTCGTCGCCGATTTGACTTCTCTGCCGCAGCCCTTCGAGCTTATTCTGGACTGGAATAGGCCTTCCGCGCTGGGCTTCCAGAAAGACACAGAGAACCGTGATCAGTGGGTCTTCAATCCCTGAGGAGAAGCCACCAATCGATCTTCCCAAGGAAAGACCGAGTAGCAACGCAGGAAGGGCCATTAGTGGCCCTTCCTGCGTTGACACGGTCAGTTATATGGTTTGTTGTCAAATGCTCAGCTTGATTCGCCTGTTCGCGCGCTAGTGAGTCGCCACGTCTCGGTAACCCCCTTATGTGCACTTATCGGAACAGTGCTATGCATCACAAAAACACCCCGAGCGGTGCCCGGGGTGTGAAGGAGTCGCGCAGGCCTCAGTGTCGCGAGGCGTTCTCCTCTTCGAACAGTTCTGCCTTGGCATCACGCATTACGTCCTCGCAGGCCGCCTGGTGGGCGAGCTGGGTGAGCAGGCCCTGGGTCACGGCGAAGCCCTTGCCCAGGCAGGTATCCACTTCCTCCCGGCTCACCGCCGGGACCACATCGCAGTCGACCTTCAACGTTCTACCGCCACCTTCGAGCCGGTCGGCGACATCGCGCAGGCGCCAGGCGATGCGTGCCTTCCAGCCGGCTGCTTCATCCACGCCTTCGTTTACGCTAAACGTGCACCGCCATTCAGGTTTATAGACCTTCATGTGAACCTCCGTGCTGGCTTGGATTGCGGGATCGATCGTGTATTCTGCTCCTTGGTCGTGCGGTACTGCCTCGTCCAGCATACTGGATCGCCGGTGTCGCGGTAAGCGACGTTAGTCGTGACTCGCCCCGTGGATTGTCTGCCGCACCGCGACTGAATCACAAGCATCCATTATCGTCATCGTCAGGAGAGCAGCATGGCCAGCATCTTTACCCGCATCATGCAGGACGAGATCCCGGGACACTTCGTTCACGAGGATGACCAGTGTGTGGTCATCATGACCATCCAGCCGATGAAGCCCGGCCATGTGCTGGTGATTCCCCGGGAGGAGGTCGACCACTGGGATGACCTGCCCGAGCCGCTCTACCAGCACCTGATGACGGTCTCGCGGCGCCTTGCCAAGGCGATCAAGAAGGCCTTCCCCTGCGAGCGGGTGGGCATGCTGATCGTCGGCCTGGAGGTGCCCCATGTGCATATCCATCTGACCCCGCTGGATGAGATGAGCGATATCCAGGTGGAGAACCTGCCCATGGCCGATTCGGCCGATCTGGCGGCGGCGGCCGAGAAGCTGCGCGCCGCGCTGGGCTGAGCCAAGCCGGGCGACCAATGGCGCTCGCGGTATCAAAGCGGGCTTTCTGTTATGCTGGCAACATAACCATCTTCCATTCTTCAGGTGCATGCCGCCCGGCCTGCACCGCCGTTCGTTTACGACCCGGCTCACCCGCTGGTCCGGGTCATCCCTTTGTGCAGGATACTCCCTTGTCTGATACCCCTTCCGACGCCTCCTTCGCCGCGCTGCCGCTGGCGCCGGAGCTGCTCGACAATCTCGCCTCGCTGGGCTTCACCGCCATGACGCCGATTCAGGCCGAGAGCCTGCCGCCGATCCTGGCCGGGCGCGACGTGATCGCCCAGGCGAAGACCGGCTCCGGCAAGACCGCCGCCTTCGGCCTGGGGCTACTCTCACGGCTGACGCTGACCAGTTTCCGGGTGCAGGGGCTGGTGCTCTGCCCGACCCGTGAGCTGGCCGACCAGGTGGCCGTCGAGCTGCGCCGGCTGGCGCGCAGCCTGCCCAACGTCAAGATATTGACCCTGTGCGGCGGTGCGCCCTTCGGCCCGCAGCTCGCCTCCCTGGAGCATGGTGCCCATATCGTGGTGGGCACCCCAGGCCGGGTGGAAGAGCATCTGCGCAAGGGCTCGCTCAGGCTGGAAGGGCTCGAGGCCCTGGTGCTGGATGAGGCCGATCGCATGCTCGACATGGGCTTCCAGGCGAGTCTGGAGGCGATCGTCGCCGAGACGCCGGCCAGCCGTCAGACGCTGCTGTTCAGCGCCACCTTCTCCGCTGCGGTGCGCCCCGTGGCCGAGGCGATGCTGCGCCAGCCGCTGAGGGTCGAGGTCGCCGAGACCCACGACGCCAGCAGCATCCACGAGCGGGTCTACCGGGTCGCCGATGGCGACGAGGCGCGCCTTGAGGGGCTGTGTCGGCTGTTGCTGCATTTTCGGCCCGCCTCAAGCGTGGTGTTCTGCAATACCAAGCGCGAGACCGATGAGGTGGCCCAGGCGCTCAACGCGGCGGGCTTCGGGGCGCTGGCGCTGCATGGTGACCTGGAGCAGCCCGACCGCGACCGACTGCTGGTGCTGTTCGCCAACCGCAGCGCCTCGATCATGGTGGCCACCGATGTGGCGGCCCGCGGGCTCGATATCGCCGAGCTGGATGCGGTGTTCAACTACCATATCGCCAGGGACCTGGAGGTGCATGTGCATCGCGTGGGTCGCACCGGCCGGGCCGGCAGCGCGGGGATCGCCTGCACCCTGGTCGGCCAGGGCGAGGGCTACCGCCTGGAGCGCCTCACCGACTTCCTCGGCGAGCCCCTCGAGGAGGCCAGCCTGCCGCCGCGCTCGGTGCTCTCCCGCGAGCCGCTGGTGCCGCCCATGACGACCCTGCAGATCGGCGGCGGCAAGAAGCAGAAGGTGCGCCCGGGGGATATCCTGGGCGCCCTGACCGGCGAGGCGGGGCTGGCCGGTGACCAGGTGGGCAAGATCAAGGTGCTGGCCAACAGCGCCTATGTGGCGGTGCGCCGCGAGGTGGCCGACCAGGCACTCGAGCGGCTGGCCAACGGCAGGATCAAGGGGCGCAGCTTTCGCGCCCGGCGCATCAGCCATTGATGGCGGCTCGGCCGCTCGCTTAGGCAAGCCGGTTCAGTGATTCGTTTCAGCAATACCAGGAACAATAGATGAAGATACCCAAGCGCCTGCAGCCGCTGGTGGATGACGGCCTGATCGACGCGGTCGAGAGTCAGCTGATGAGCGGCAAGGAGGCCCAGGTCTATGTGGTGCGCTCCCACGGGGAGCGGCGCTGCGCCAAGGTCTTCAAGGAGGCGAAGCAGCGCAGCTTCAAGCAGGCCGTGCAGTACCAGGAGGGGCGCCGCGGGCGCAACAGTCGCCGTTCGCGGGCGATGGCCAAGAAGACCCGTTACGGCCAGAAGGAGCAGGAACAGGCCTGGCTCAATGCCGAGGTCGACGCCCTCTACCGGCTGGCCGCGGCGGACGTGCGGGTGCCCAAGCCCTTCGGCTTTATCGATGGGGTGCTGCTGATGGAGATGATCAGCGATGCCGAGGGCTTCACCGCGCCGCGCCTGGACGACGTGACCCTGAGCGCCGAGCAGGCCCGCGAGTCCTACGCCAAGATCATCCGGGACGTGGTGAAGATGCTGTGTGCCGGGCTGGTGCACGGCGACCTGTCCGAGTTCAATGTGCTGATGGCCAGTGACGGGCCGGTGATCATCGACCTGCCCCAGGCGGTGGATGCCGCCGGCAACAACAGCGCCGAGTGGATGTTCGAGCGTGACGTGGACAATATGCGCCGCTACTTCGGCCGCTTCGCGCCGGAGCTGCTGGTCACGGACTACGGCAAGGAGATCTGGGCGCTGTACGAGGCGGGGGAGCTTCACCCGGAGAGCCAGCTGACCGGCCGCTTCGTGCATGACACCACTCCCGTCGATGTCGACGAGCTGATGACGGTGATCGATGACGTGCGCGAGGAGGAGGCCAGCCGCCAGGCGGCGCTCAACCGCGGCGACGAGCCTGGCGTGGAGGAAGCCGCCGCGGAGTGGCAGGAGTCCCAGCGCAGGCGCTGAACACATCAGCTTGCTCCCGGGCTGAGGTGCTCTTCGCCCGGGTTAGCCTTCACGCGGATTAGCCTTCGCCCGACTTGCTCTTCGCTCGACTACTCCTGGGGCAGTTCGGCGCTGTGGAAGACGTTCTGCACGTCGTCGCAGTCATTCAGGGCGTCAAGCAGCTTCTCGAACGTGGCCACGTCGTCCCCCTCCAGCGGTGTGGTGGTCTGGGGCACGAACTGGATCTCGTCGACCTCGAAGTCGATCTCGCCGAAGGCGTCGAGCAGTGCCTGCTTGGTCTTGGCGTATTCGGTATGGGGCGCGAAGACGGTGATCTGTCCCTCCTCGTTCTCGATGTCGGTGACGTCGACATCGGCCTCCATCAGCGCCTCCAGCACCGCCTCCTCGTCGCTGCCCTGGAAGGCCAGGATGGCGCAGTGGTCGAACATGTGGCTGACGCTGCCCGGCGTGCCCAGCTTGCACTTGGTCTTGTTGAAGCAGGTGCGCACCTCGCCGAAGGTGCGGTTGGGGTTGTCGGTCAGGCAGTCGACGATGACCATGCAGTTGCCCGGCCCGAAGCCTTCGTAGCGCGCCGGGGAGAAGTCCTCGCCGCCCACGCCGTTGGCCTTGTCCAGCGCCTTGTCGATGACGTGGGAGGGGACCTGGTCCTTCTTGGCGCGCTCGATCAGACCGCGCAGGCTGAGGTTGCCGGCCGGGTCGGTGCCGCCCTGCTTGGCACACACGTAGATCTCGCGACCGTACTTGCTGTAGACCTTGGTCTTGGCGGCGGCCGTCTTGGCCATGGATTCCTTGCGGTTCTGGAAGGCCCTGCCCATATCACTGTCCTGTCGAGTTCAACATGGGAGAGGATTCTACGAGACCGGGCGGGACGCGAACAGGGCTATTTTTCCGTCCTACATGGCGCCCGTCACGACTACACTCCGGGAATCATCATCCGGATCCGGAGGCTGCATGGACCATCACGCCTATCGTCACGCCCTGGCCGGGGCCCTGGGCGGCAGCGAGCTGCCGTTTCCCCCTGCCGAGCTCACTGCCCGCCTGGCCCGGGTGCGTGACGCGATGTCGTTGGCCGGCCTCGACGCCCTGCTGCTGACCGACCCGGCGGATATCTTCTACCTCACCGGCTATCACACCTTCGAGGTCTCGGTGCACACCGCGCTGGTGGTCGGCGCCGAGCGGCTGGTGCTGCAGGTGCCCTCCATCGAGACCGGGCCTGCGGTGGTCACCGCCGCGGTGGACGAGATCCTCGGCTACCGCTGGGAGGGCATCGACGGGGTGATCGCGCCGCTGGCCGAGACACTGGCGGCGTATCGCGCCATCGGCCTGGATCTCTATGGTGCCGGCCTTCGGCTGGGGGTCATTCGTGAGCTGCAGGCGCGGCTGGGAGCCGAGCGCTTCCGCGATGACGGCGGCGCGCTGCTCGATGCCATTCGCCTCGTCAAGACGCCGGCGGAGCTCGACTGCCTGCGCGAGAGCGCCAGGATCACCGCGGCGGGACTGGCCGCCGCCGAGGCGATGATCGCGCCGGGGGTGACCGACAGCGAGGTGGCCGCGGAGGGCAGCCGGGCGTTGCTGGCGGCCGGCAGCGAGTTCATGAGCCTGCAGCCCATCGTCACCACCGGCCGGCGCATCAGCGTCATTCACGTCAACCACAAGCGCAACGTGATCGAGCGTGATGACCCGGTGTTTCTGGAGTTCGGTTCTGCCTTCCAGCGCTATACCGCACCGATGATGCGCACCGCCGTAGCCGGGCGGGCCAGCGCCGAGATGCAGGCGCTGCGCGATCTATGTCGGGCGCTCTTCGAGAGTCTGATCGCCGAGATGCGCCCGGGGCGCACCTTCGACGATGCCGCCAGGGCCGCCGAGACGCTACTCGTCCCTCATGCCGACCGGCTCTTCTTCTCGGGAGTGTTCGGCTATGCCGTGGGTGCCCAGTTCCCGCCCAGCTGGGTAGAGGGGACCGGCTATATTGCCCGTGGCCAGCGGCGCGAGTTCGCCGCCGACATGGTCTTTCATCTGCCGCTCTGCCTGCGCCGACCGGGGGAGTGGGGCGTGGGCATCAGCGATACGGTGCGTGTCACCCCCCAGGGCGGCGAAGCCATCACCGACAACGACTGGCGGCTGAGTGACACCGGGGATTGACGAGCGATCACCCCGGCCGGCGGTGGCCATGTCAATGACTAAGTCAACGACTGAGGGCCCGCGGACCGAAAAGACCATATGCCGCGCGGGATGGAACTTTATGGCTCAGAGGTGTCTGACATGGCTCCGAAAATGGCAATGGAGTGACCACCGATGATCCGCAGACTCTCTCTTCCGGCCCTGCTGTTGGGTGCCGTGACGCTGGCCGGCTGTGCCGGATTTGATGCCACCTCCAATGGCCCCGGCGACGAGCCGCTGGAGAACACCTACTGGAAGCTGGAAACGGTGGGTGATCGTGAAGCAATTGCCATCGACGAGGCGCGGGAGGCGCATCTGGTGCTGCACGCCGAGGATAGCCGCCTGGCCGGCTCCACCGGGTGCAACCGCATGATGGGGCAGTACGAGCTCGAGGGAGATCGGCTGAGCTTTGCGCAGGTGGCCACCACCATGATGGCCTGCCCCAGCGAGGTGATGACGCTCGAGCGTGCCTTCCTCGACGCCCTGGGCAGCGTCGATACCTGGCAGGTCGACGGCAAGGCACTGACCCTCGTCGATGCCGAGGGCGAGGCGCTGGCCCACTTCGAGGCGGTACATCTCTATTGAGCTCCATACGCTACTGAGCACTGCTCTTGTCAGTTACCCCCTGCGACCCACTCGACGCCCGTCACCGCCGTGACGGGCGTCGTTTTTTTTTTTTTTGCGCTACCGATCGCGCTACCGACTACAGCAGCCAGGCCGTGGCGAGGCCGATCGTCAGGGAGGCGAGCATCGGCATGACCACCCGCCCGGCGGTGTGGCGCGTGCCCAAGGCACCGGCCAGGCCGGCCTTGACCAGATTGTTGGTGGCGGCGGCAAGGATGATACCGATCACCGCGGTGTCGGGGCCGATGGCGTCCAGTGACATGCGGGTCAGGGAAAGGGTAATGGCGTCGACGTCGGCGATACCCGAGGTGGTGGCGAGCAGATAGATGCCGGCGTCGCCCAGCGCGTCGCGTAGCCACTCACCCAGCAACATGATTACTGCCAGCAGGGCGCCGAAGAAAAGTGCCATGCGCAGATCCAGCGGGTTCTGCCCGGAGCCCGGCTGCTGTACCGCGCCATCGCCGCGATGCCGACGCCACAGCCAGAGCGCCGGCAGATAGAGGGTGGCGCCCATCAGCGCGACCGGCACCAGCAGGGCCGGCAGCAGGCCGGGGCTGATCACCGCGGCGTAGAGCAGGATGCGCGGAAACATGGTGCCGCAGGCGATCAGAATGCCGGCGGCGAGCATCGGCGAGAGCCCCGGGGTCAGCCGTGACTGACGGGCGAAGTGCAGGGTCAGGGCGGTGGAGGAGCTGAGGCCGGCGAACAGCCCGGTAAAAAGGATGCCCTTTTCGGCGCCGCCCATGCGGATGGCGAAGTAGCCAACGAAGGAGACCGAGGCGATCAGCACCACCATCCACCAGATCTCATAGGGGTTTAACGAACCACCGGGCCCCATGGCCTGGTCGGGCAGCAGCGGCAGCATCACCGCGCTGATGACCAGCAGCTTGAGGCCGGCGTCGAGCTCGTGGGCCTGCAGCTTGGCGAGCAGACCGTGTATCTCGCGCTTGTTGTCGAGGATCAGCGCCGTGGCCACGGCACAGGTGGTGGCCAGGGCCGGGTCCACCTCCACGGCCACGGCGCCGAAGCAGAAGGTCAGCAGCAGCCCCACCAGGCCGGTGATGCTGTAGTCCTGGCGCTCGGTGAGGCGTGCCCGCCAGGCCACCAGGGCGGTGCCCGCCACCGCCAGAAACATCAAGGGAAACGCCCAGGCGCTCAGGGTGGTGGAGAGCAGGGCAGCGATACCGCCAAGCAGCCCCACCAGGGCATGGGTGCGGATACCGGCGATGCGCTCGCCGGCCTGCTGCTCGCGGGCGACCCAGCCGCGCTCGATGCCGATCAGCGCGCCCAGCAGCAGGGCCACGGCCAGACGGAGCAGCGGTTGATTGGCATCGAGAAAATGGCGGGTGGCCTCTTCCATGAGAAAGTGCTCCAGCTGGCAGTGGAAACGGGGGAGGGGTGGGGAGGGTGGATAGCGCGGAAACCGCCCGAACACCCCCGACGAGCTGCTAATCTACGGGCAGAATTCACCCGATACGTCATCAGACAAGACTGCCATCAGCATGCCGTACTCTCTAGACCTTGCGCCATTCGATACCGAGCATCACCTCCAACGCGACAGGCGCCGCGCCCTTGTCGTTTATGTTGGGGGCATACTACTGCTGCTGGCGGTGATCGGTGCCTTTGCCCTCGAACAGTATCGCCGTGATATCCAGGCCGCCGAGGAGCGCAACTCCGCCAGGGCCGACCTGGTGGCGGAGTGGGTGTCCAGCATCTTCTCCTCCAGCGAGGTGGTGCTGGCCAGCGTATCGGCGCATCTGGAGGGTGAAGCGGGTACCGAGGACGATGCCTCTGGGGCGTTGGCAGATTGGCTGGGTGTCCTGGATGCCGACCTGGGGCTCCTTGACAGGATCAGCGTGCTGGATGCCCAGGGGCGGGTCCTGGCCTCCTCCCGCGGCGACTACCCACCGGGGCGCCCCCTGGGGGGGCTTCCCTATTACCATCGGCTGCTGACGCTAGCGCCCGGTGAGCAGGCCGTTACCCCGCTTTTCTGGTCATCCACGGATCGTGGGTACCGAGTGGTGCATGCTCGGGGCCTGGCCGGTGGTGGAGTCGTCAGCGTCGAGCTCAAGCCTGAGCTCTTCTACCACGGCCTGGCATCGATGAACATGGCTGCGGGGCAGAGCACTGCCATCATCGATACCGAGAAGCAGCTGGTCGCCCGATTTCCCGCCTTCGAAGACGATGGCTCCCAGGGTGGGCTCGGCAAGATGGTTCATGGGGCCTTGATCGAGACCTTTCTCGAGAGCGGGCAGCAACGAGGCAGCTATCGTTATCGCTCGGCCCTGGATGACGAGGAGCGCTTCTTCGATGCGGGGCTGATCGGTGAGCTGCCCTTCATGACGGTGGTTGGCGAGGAGGTGACGGTGGCGCTGGCGGGCTGGGTCCAGCGGCTATGGCTCTATCTGGCTATCATGGTGACGGTGATCGCGCTTGGCGGGCTGCTGTTGCGTCACTACTTCAATCGGCTGTGGCTGGAGGGGGAGTCGCTTCGACATGAAGCCCAGCTGAGGATCGCCGCCGCTGCCTTCGAGACACACCTGGGGATATTGATCACCGATGCCCAGGGCATCATCCTGCGTGCCAACGCCACCTTCACCCGCATTACCGGTTATGCCGAAGCTGAGGTGCTGGGCAGGACCCCGCATCTGCTCAGCTCCGGACTGCATGACGAGGCCTTCTATGCGGAGATGTGGGAGAGCATCGAGTGCCGCGATAGCTGGCAGGGTGAGATCTGGAATCGTCGACGCAACGGCGAGGTGTTTCCCGAGTGGTTGACCATCAGCGCGGTGCGTAATGCCGAGAAGGAATTGACCCACTATGTGGCGACCCTGAGTGACCTCACCGAGCGCAAGGCCGCCGAGCGAAAGATCCATCAGCTGGCGTTCTTCGACCCGCTGACGGGGCTGCCCAATCGACGCCTGCTGATGGATCGCCTGCAAGGCATGCAGCGCGATAATGAGCGCGGCGACTGCTTCGCGGCGCTCATCTTCCTCGATCTCGACAACTTCAAGCGGGTGAACGACACCCTCGGCCATCGAAGGGGAGATCAACTGCTGCGCCAGGTCGCCGAGCGCCTGCACGCGGTGGTGCGTGAAACCGATACCCTGGCGCGCCTGGGCGCCGATGAGTTCGCGCTGCTGGTGCAAGGCCTCGGAGAGTGTTTCGAGGAGGCCGCGAAGGACGCCGAAGAGGTCGCGCTCAAGCTGCTGTCCGCTCTGCAGGCCCCTCAGGTGCTCGAGGGTGAGCCGCTGGTGGTGACCGGCAGCCTGGGGGTGACGCTGTTCCATGAACATGAGGTCGACCTGGATGGCATCCTCCAGCAGGCCGATACGGCGCTGTTCCAGGCCAAGGTGGCGGGCCGGGACACCCTGAGCTTCTTCGACCCGGAGATACAGGCGCGTCTGCAGGCGCGGGCTCGACTCGAGTCCGACCTGCGTCAGGCGCTGCCACGGGGGGAGTTTCAACTTTACTATCAGCCTCAGATCACGGCCAACGGCGAGATGTGTGGTGTGGAAGCCCTGCTGCGCTGGCAGCACCCCGGGCGGGGTGTCGTTTCTCCGGGGGAGTTCATTCCCCTGGCCGAAGAGAATCGCATGGTCCTGGCGATCGGCGGCTGGGCACTGGAGAGCGCCTGCCGTCAGCTGGCCGTCTGGGCCGCCGACCCTGAGCGACAGCATCTGGTCATGGCGGTGAATGTGAGCCCCGTCCAGTTTCGCGAGGACGATTTCGTCGAGCAGGTGCTGGCGATTCTCGATGCCACCCGGGCGCCAGCCAAGCGTCTCAAGCTGGAGGTCACCGAGAGCCTGTTCATGGAGGAGCGTGATGATGCCAGGGCCAAGATGCTGCGCCTGAGCGAGCGTGGCGTTCGCTTCTCCCTGGACGACTTCGGCACCGGCTACTCCTCGCTCTCCTATCTCAAGCGCCTGCCGCTGGCACAGCTCAAGATCGATCAGAGTTTCGTACGCGATCTGCTGGAGGATCAGACCTCGGCGGCCATCGTGATCAGCATCATCTCCCTGGCACGCAGCCTGGAGCTGGATGTGATCGCCGAGGGGGTCGAAACCGAGGCGCAGCGTGACTGGTTGACTACCCATGGATGCACACGCTTCCAGGGCTATCTGTTCAGCCGTCCTCAACCACTCGAGCGGTTGCCCCTGTCGCTCTCCGTCTGAACCAGCGACAAGCCCTGACCCGGCCCGCTCCGGGCCCCAGACCCTGAGATGAGGCTCTCTATCTCGGCGAGCAGTGGCGCAAAGGTGGCATCGAGGAGGCGATGTTGCCGCGCGGCATCCTCCTCGGGGCCGCACTCGATCAGGTTAGCCACCAGACGATGAACTTCCTGGTGTAGTCTGGCCAGGTGGCGCAGATCGGGTAGCTTCCGCACATGACTCCGGGCCAGCCAGTCGCAGAAGTGACAGGACGAGCCTGCCAGCGGTGAGGACAGCGGGCTGTCACCGGCCTCCAGATCGCGATGCAGCTGGCGACACCAGGCGCGATGCTCGATACCGGCACTCAGCAGTGGCAGTCGGTTCGCTGGTAGCGGCATCTGCCCGGCCCACTGGGCCGGCGGGCGCCACTCGGCGCACCAGGCGGGGATCGCCTCCGGCGGCATGGGGTAGGCAATGCCGTAGCCCTGGCCCAGCTCGCAGCCCAGGCGAAGCAGCAGTTGGCCGTGCTCCAGGGTCTCGACCCCCTCGGCGATCACCTGGCGCTCGAAGGCCTCGGCCAGGCCCAGCACGCCGGCGAGGATCTTGAGATCCTCGGGCGTGTCGAGAAGATCGCGGATAAAGCTCTGGTCGATCTTGACGGTGCCCGCCGGCAGCCACTTGAGGTAGGTCAGCGAGGAGTAGCCGGTACCGAAGTCATCCAGCGAGACCCGCACGCCGATGTGCTGGCATGCCTCCAGCAATCCGCTGATCTGGGTGAGATCGCCCAGGGCACTGGTCTCGAGGATCTCCAGCTCCAGGCTACCTTCGGGCAGCTCGGGCTGTTCGGCGAGCAGCGCCGTCAGTCGCTCCGGCAGCTGGCGCTGGTTGAGGTGATGGGCCGCCATGTTGATGCTTACCGCCAGAGGAAGGCCGGTGTTGTGCCAGGCGGCGGCCTGGGCGAGGGCCTGGCGGATCACCCACTCCCCCAGTGCCTCGATCAGCGGGTGCTCCTCGATGATGGGCAGGAACTGGTCCGGGGGGAGCAGGCCACGCGTGGGATGATTCCAGCGCACCAACGCCTCGACTCCGATCACCTCGCCGCTGCGCATATTGACCTTGGGCTGGTAATGGAGCTCGAACTCCTCCTGCTCCAGCGCCTGCTGCAGGCGCTCCAGGCTTTCGTGGTGGCTGCGGATCGAGCGGTCGAGGTCGGCATCGAAGAGGTGGTAGCGGCTCTTGCCGGCCAGCTTGGCGTGGTACATGGCCTGATCGGCCTGGCGCAGCAGCTGGTCGGCCTCGACACTCTCCGCCTGGGGGTAGAAGGTCACCCCCAGGCTGGCGCTGACCTTGAGGTATTGACTCTCGTACCACACCGGCTGGGCGACCACCTTGAGCAGCCGGCGCAGCAGGGGCTCGATGCTCTGGGTGTCGGTGATGTCTGCCAGGACCGCCACGAACTCGTCGCCGCCCAGGCGACACAGGGTGTCCCCCTCCCGTAGCACCAGGCTCATACGATGGGCGAGGGTCACCAGCAGATGATCGCCGGCGGCGTGGCCGAAGCGGTCGTTGATCGCCTTGAAACCGTCGAGATCCAGGTAGAGAACGGCCAGTTGGTGTGACAGGCGCTGCTCATGGGCCATGGCCTGGCTCAGGCGGTCGGCGAGCAGCACCCGGTTGGGCAGGCCGGTGAGTGGGTCGTAGTGGGCCAGGTACTCCAGCTGCTGTTCGTGCTCCTTGAGCAGGGTGATATCGTTGGAAGTGCTGAGCAGCCCGGTGACCTTCCTGCCGTCCCGGATGGGGGCCTTGATCTCCAGGTAGACCCGGCGATTGCCTTCGGCGTCGTGACTGACCACCTCCTCGGTAATCTGCTCGCCGGCGAGCGCTCGCCGGTCGAGTCCGGATTGACGGGCGACGCTCTCGGCGTCGAGGAAGTGCTCATCCCTGCTGCCCACCAGGGTCTCGCTGTCACAACCCAGCAGCTCGAGGGTGGCGCGATTGGCGTAGGTGTACCGGTAGTGATGGTCCTTCATGTAGATATAGGCGTCGACATGGTCGAGAGCCTCACGGAACCGCTGAGTCTCGAGGTGCGCGGCGTAGAGGGCCGATTCGGCCTGCTTGCGCTCCGAGATATCGATGATCACGCCGTACCAGGTGATGGCGCCATCCTGCTCCAGGTGAGGCAGGGCATCGCCGAACACCCACTGAATCTCGCCATCCGCCAGCTGGATCCGGTACTCCTGGCGCCATGGGGTCAAGGACTCGGCGGAGTGGTTGATGGAGCGCACCACGACATCTCGATCATCCGGATGGATGGTGTTGAATATCGGAGTGGCGTCCTGCCTGGCCTGCTCGGGTGGTACCCCGTAGATCCGTCGCATGCCTTCGCTGGCATAGGGGAAGTGCGAGTCTCCATTGGGCTCGAGACGGTACTCATAGACCACCCCGGGCAGGCGGCCGGCGATGGTCTGCAGGCGAGAGACGGCTCGCTCGAGCTGCGTCTCGCGCTGGCGAAGGGTCTGGGTCAGCGTCTGGGACATCTGCTGGGCACGGGCTCGAGTGCTCAGCAGCGAGGCGATCAGGGCGCAGAGCAGCAGGGTGAGGGTGAGGCCGCCTGCCAGCCGCCACCAGAGAGTGGTAAGAGGGGTTGCGGCATCGGGGGTGCGATACTGGAAGACCAGCTTCCAGGTCTGCCCGGCGACCTTGATCCGACGGATCTGCTCGAGGTTTGTCGCGGGAAGCGGCTCGGTGTGGCTACGATAGAGCAACTCTTGTTGGGTGTTGCTGCCGTCTGAGTACAGGCTCAGGGCCAAAGGCAGGTTGTCGCTCCAGTCGTGTGTGGCCAGGATGCCGGCGATCAGGTCGTGCATGCGATAGGGCATGTAGGTCCAGCCGAGCAAGGCATTGCGGCGCTGCTGGATGCTCTCCAGGGGCGTGCCGCTTCGATAGACAGGCAGGTACATCAGGGTGGCCGGCTGCGGCTCGCCCTGTTCGGTGACCAGCTTGACCCGTCCGCTCAGGGCCGCCTGACCGGAGTCACGCGCGCGCTCCATGGCGTCGCGTCGCGTGGGATTGGAGAGCATGTCGTACCCCAGGGCATGCCGGTGGCGGTTGGTGAAGGGCTCGAAGTAGTGGACCGGGCCATAGACCTCACGCTCGCCGGCAGGCGTGATCATGTAGTCGGCCACGCCTTCGGCACGCACGCTGGCGAGATGAGTGGTCATGCGCTCGGCAGGGATATGGCGAGCGAAGCCAATCCCCTCGATATTCCCCAGCAGCGGCGAGGAGTGCAGGTGCTCGACGAAGGCGCGCCATTCGCTACGGTCCACCGTCTCCGAGGCGTCGAACAGTGCCGAGGCTCCCTGCAGGATCAACGCATAGGCCGCCAGGCGCTCCTCGACACGCAGGGTGATCTGGTCGGCGCCGAAGGCCAGACGTTGCCGTGCCTCGGACTCGACGTCGTGACGCGCCTGTTGGGCAGAAGCCAGCGTCAGCATGATGCCGGCGATGGCAATCAACCAAAGCCAAGGGGGAGAGTGGGATAGGCGTGCCATGCCGCTGGCATTACTCCGTTGGTCGTCCATGCCTTAGCTTCAGCATAACGGCTCGAGGAGATAACGTCTCCGGGGAGGGCTAATTAAGTAGCAGAAATGTAAACGGCCACCGCGAGGGTTCGCGAGTGGCCGCTTCACAGGGTGCTTTCTTGTACGAGGATCTGGTGCCGCAAAGAGGAGTCGAACCTCCGACCTACGCATTACGAGTGCGTTGCTCTACCAACTGAGCTATTGCGGCCTGACCGTCATGGTAGCGCCGGGAGGTTTCGCGGACTAGCCCCGGGGCTTGTCGTGTAGTCGGGTCAGGCCTTCCTGGGCGCTGGAGGCGACCAGCCGGCCCTCGCGGTCGTAGATGCTGCCACGGGCGAAGCCCCGTGCCTGGCCGGCCCAGGGGCTATCCATGTCGTAGAGCAGCCAGTCGTCGACCCTGACCTCCTGGTGGAACCAGAGGGCGTGGTCGAGGCTGGCGATCTGCAGTTTGGGATCACGGAAGCCGATGCCATGAGGCACCAGGGAGGTGGTCAACAGGTTGAAGTCGGAGCTGTAGGTCAGCAGGCCACGGTGTGTTGCGGGGTCGTCGGGAAGGTCGCCCACCAGCCGGAACCAGATGCGCTTGCGAGCCGGCTGGCCGGGCTGACACTCCTCGCTGTCGAGCAGGAACTCGATGGGATGGTTGTCGAAGCGGGCCAGCTCGGCACCCTTCTCGATCAGGCGCTCCGGTGATGAGACCGTCGGCATCGCCGTCTGATGGGTGAAACCCTGCTCAGCATCGTGGAAGGAGGCACTGCAGAAGAAGATGGGGCGCCCCTTCTGGATGGCGGTGATCCGGCGCGTCGCGAAGCTGCCGCCATCGCGCACCGCCTCGACCTGATAGACCACCGGACGGTGCGGGTCCCCTGGGCGCAGGAAGTAGCCGTGCAGGGAGTGGGGGCGGCGAGCCGCGGCGACGGTCTGCGTGGCCGCCGAGAGCGCCTGACCGAGCACCTGGCCACCGAACAGCTGGGGCAGCCCGAGGTCCTGGCTGCGGCCGCGGAACAGGTTCTCTTCCAAAGGCTCCAGACCAAGCAGGTCCACCAGGTCGTTCAGGGCGTCGGGCGTCATCGGTCTCCTCCGGAGGATGGCGTGCAGGGTGGCCATCGATATCATACGATCGTCTGCCAGCCACTCAGTCTACGGGAGTTCCGGGCAGTGCGCAGCGATGAATTCTATATGCACCGGGCCCTGGACCAGGCTCGGCTAGGGCTCGCCGCGGGCGAGGTGCCGGTGGGGGCGGTGGTGGTGGATGCCGCCGGTGAGATCCTCGGCGTCGGCTACAATGCGCCGGTAGGCGGGCACGACCCCAGTGCCCATGCCGAGATCCGTGCGCTGCGTGATGCCAGCGGGCGACTCGGCAACTATCGTCTAGATGGCTGTACCCTCTACGTGACCCTGGAGCCCTGCCTGATGTGCACCGGGGCGATCATTCACGCCCGCATCGCGCGCCTCGTGTATGCCGCCGCCGAGCCGCGCAGCGGCATGGTGGAGTCGAAGGCCAACCTCTTTGCCCAGCCCTGGTTCAACCATCGAGTGGCGGTGGAAGGGGGGGTGCTGGCGACGCGTGCGTCGCGCCTGCTCAAGGAGTTCTTCGCCACACGCCGCTCCTCATAGACCTTATGGGTCGATGGGGGCGGGCTGCGTCGTGCGGGCGTTAAGCCGAGGGAACTCACGCCGGCTGCGCTCCACGTAGCTGAGAATCTCGTGATAGCGGCGGATATTGCGGACATAGATCACCGGCTCGCCGCCCCGGGCGTAGCCGTACTTCGTCTGGCTGTGCCACTCGCGCTGCTGCAGCAGCGGCAGCGACTCGCGAACATCGGTCCAGAGGTCCGGGTCACCGCTGCGCTGCTCGGTGATTCGGCGGGCATCGTAGAGGTGCCCCAGCCCCACGTTATAGGCCGCCATGGCCATGTAGAGACGGTTCTTGCCCTGGATCGATTCGGGGAGGCGGTCATGCAACTGGCGCAGATAGCGGGCCCCGCCATGGATGCTTTGGGCGGGGTCGAGACGGTCGCTGACTCCCAGGTCGCCGGCGGTGGCATTGGTCAGCATCATCAAGCCGCGCACGCCGGTGGGGGAGGTGGCCTGGGGGTCCCAGTGCGACTCCTGGTAGCCCACGGCGGCCAGCAGCTTCCAGTCGAAGTCCGAGGCCCGAGCGGCCTCCCGGAACAGCTCGGTGTACTGGGGGAGGCGCGCCTCGACATGGTCGAGGAAGGTGCGCGTGCCGACGTACTCCAGGAAGTCGTCATGGCCGAAGTAGCGGGCCACCAGCGCCTCGAGCTCGCCGCTCTCGTGCAGTTCGGAGAGGAAGCGGTTGGCGGCCTCGACCAGCGTCAGGCTGTGATCGGCCGGGAAGGCCCAGGCCATGGAGAGCGGATCGCCGAGCAGGAAACCGCGCTCCACGTCGGGAAAGAAAAGCCGGTTGAGGCGAAACTGGTGGTCGAAAAGTACCGCCGCGTCGAGTTCGCCATCCTCCACCTGGCCGAGCAGTTCGGCGACCTCCACCTCGGAGGAGGCCTCCCAGCGCAGATCCGGATAGTCAGCCTGCAGTTCGTTCAGTACACGACCGGTGCCTGCACCGCCGATGGCGCCCAGAGTCAGGCCGGGCAGGTCGTCGGCGGTCTCCACCGGGGGAAGTCCACGACGATAGACGACGACCGGTTGCAGCTCGATGATCGGGCGGCTGAAGACCACCCCTGGCAGGTCGGGCTCCAGGGGCAGGGCCGCCGCCGCCATGTCGCCCTCCTGGCGCACCGCCTCGAGGGCACTTTCGATATGGTGATCGGCACGAATGGTCAGGCTGACGCCCAGCTGCCTGGCGAAGCGTCGCGCCAGTTCGTACTCGAACCCGGTGGGACCCTCGCGCCCCTCGTAGTAGGTGGTGGGGGTGTTGCGGGTGTGCACGCTGAGCAGTTCCCGGATGAGGATGGTGTCGAGCAGGCCCTGCCTGGCCGTGCGTGGCGGCTCGGGGAGCAGGGTCAGCACCGCTATCGCCAGCAGCGCGATGGCGGTATGCCTCAGGGGTGCACTCGGAATCAGTGGCATGCGGTGATCGGCTGCAGTGAGGCCCTTCACGATACCCAGCCCTGCTGCGGCTGTCATCCGTGCGCTTGCCTCTTTGCTCAACCGGATTTCTTCCGCCACTGGCTTTCCAGTATCATATGCGCTCTGTGCCGCAGGCCGCGGCCCCCGATCGTAAAGATTCTCAGAGGCTCCTGGATATGCTCGAACTGCGCGGCGCCCCCGCCCTCTCCGCCTTCCGTCATGCCAAGCTGCTGGCTGCCCTGCGTGATGACGTGGGTGACGTTGCCTCGCTGGGTGCGGAGTATGTGCACTTCGTCGACCATGCGGGTGAGCTTTCCGGCAAGGCCCTGTCCGTGCTGGAGCAGTTGCTCGATTACGGGGCCGAACCCCAGAGCGCTGGCGGTGATGCCGGCGAGGGCCAGCTCTTCCTGGTGGTGCCGCGCATCGGCACCCAGTCGCCCTGGTCCTCCAAGGCCACCGATATCGCCCATAGCTGCGGCCTGTCCCAGGTGAATCGCATCGAGCGCGGCATCGCCTACCGGGTCAAGCTCAAGGGCATGCTCTCCGAGAAGGCCTTCGAGAAGATCATCGCCATCCTGCACGACCGCATGACCGAGACGGTGCTGACCGACTCCAGCGATGCGGCGCAGCTTTTCGCTCACCATGAGCCGGCCCCCCTGGGTAGCGTCGACCTTCTCGAGGGTGGGCGCGAGGCGCTGGTGACCGCCAACGCCGAGCTTGGCCTGGCCCTGGCGGATGACGAGATCGACTACCTGGTCGAAGCCTTCCGCGAACTGGGGCGCAACCCCACGGATGTCGAGCTGATGATGTTCGCCCAGGCCAACTCCGAGCACTGTCGTCACAAGATATTCAATGCCGACTGGGTGATCGACGGTGAGGCGCAGACGCACTCGCTGTTCAAGATGATCAAGAATACCTATCAGGCCTCGCCGGACGATATCCTCTCCGCCTACAGCGATAACGCCGCGGTGATCCGCGGTAGCGAGGCACCACGCTTCTTCCCGGCCCCGCTGACCGGTCGTGAAGGGGAGCGTGCCACCTACGCCGGCCATAAAGAGCCGATCCAGATCCTGATGAAGGTGGAGACCCACAACCACCCGACGGCCATCGCTCCACACCCCGGAGCGGCCACCGGCGCCGGTGGCGAGATTCGTGACGAGGGGGCCACCGGCATCGGCGGCAAGCCCAAGGCGGGTCTCAGCGGCTTTACCGTTTCCAACCTGCGCATCCCCGAATTCGTGCAGCCCTGGGAGGCGTTCGACTATGGCAAGCCCGAACGTATCGTCTCGGCGCTTGAGATCATGCTCGAGGGCCCCATCGGCGGTGCAGCCTTCAACAACGAGTTCGGTCGGCCGAATCTCACCGGCTACTTCCGTACCTACGAGCAGGAGGCGATGGGGGCCAATGGCATCGAGCGCCGCGGCTTCCACAAGCCGATCATGATCGCCGGCGGCTACGGCAATGTCCGCGATGGCCACGTGCAGAAGGGCGAGATCCCGGTAGGCGGCAAGCTGATCGTGATGGGCGGCCCGGCGATGCTGATCGGCCTGGGCGGCGGGGCGGCCTCCTCCATGGCGTCCGGTGCTTCCAGCGCCGACCTGGACTTCGCCTCCGTGCAGCGTGGCAATCCCGAGATGGAGCGCCGGGCCCAGGAGGTGATCGACCGCTGCTGGGCGCTGGGCGAGAACAACCCGATGTGCTTTATCCATGACGTGGGCGCCGGCGGTCTCTCCAATGCGCTGCCGGAGCTGGTCAAGGATGGCGAGCGCGGTGGCCTGTTCGACCTGCGTGCGGTACCCAACGCCGAGCCGGGCATGAGCCCGCTGGAGATCTGGTGCAACGAGGCCCAGGAGCGTTATGTGCTGGCGGTGGCGCCGGAGGATCTCGCGACCTTCGAGGCCCTGTGTGCTCGTGAGCGCTGCCCCTACGCCGTGGTTGGCGAGGCCACCGAGGCCCATCACCTGACGGTGCGTGACGGCCACTTCGAGAGCCGGCCCGTCGACCTGCCGATGAGCGTGCTGTTCGGCAAGCCGCCGAAGATGACCCGTGACTTCCAGCGGCAGAGCCATGAGCTGTCGGGCGTTATGCTCGACAACCTCGACCTGCGCGAGGCCATGGATCGTGTCCTGCGCCTGCCCACCGTGGCCTCCAAGAGCTTTCTGATCACCATCGGTGACCGCTCGATCACCGGCCAGGTGGCCCGCGATCAGATGGTCGGGCCCTGGCAGGTGCCGGTGGCCGATGTGGCGGTGACCACGGCGAGCTTCGACACCCATGCCGGCGAGGCCATGGCCATGGGCGAGCGACCGCCTGTGGCACTGATCGACCCGGCCGCCAGTGCCCGCCTGGCGGTGGCCGAGGCGATCACCAACCTGGCCGCCGCGCCCATCGAGAAGCTCTCCGACATCAAGCTCTCCGCCAACTGGATGAGTGCCGCCGACCATCCCGGCGAGAACCAGGCGCTCTACGACGCCGTGCATGCCGTGGGCATGGAGCTCTGTCCGGCCCTGGGCATCGCCGTGCCGGTAGGCAAGGACTCCATGTCCATGCGCACCGCCTGGCAGGAGGAGGGCGACTCTGATGATGGTCAGGGCGAGGAGAAGAGTGTGACCTCGCCGCTGTCGCTGGTGATCACCGGCTTTGCCCCGGTCACGGATGCCATGCGCACCCTGACACCCCAGATCAATCTGGAGCAGGACGAGTCCGACCTGATCCTGATCGACCTGGGTGGAGGTCGCAATCGCCTGGGTGGCTCGGCCCTTGCCCAGGTCTACGGTCAGGTGGGGGATGAGTGTCCCGACCTGGACGACCCGGAGGACCTCAAGGCGTTCTTCGCGGTGATCCAGGGACTCAACGTCGAGGGCAAGCTGCTCGCCTACCACGACCGCAGCGACGGTGGCCTGCTGGTGACCCTGCTGGAGATGGCCTTCGCGGCCCATGCCGGTCTCGAGATCAAGCTCGACTGGCTGGTGGACGAGCCGGTGGAGGCCTTCAACGCGCTGTTCGCCGAGGAGCTGGGCGCGGTGATCCAGGTGAGCCGTGAGCACACCGAGGAGGTGCTGGCCCAGCTTGCCGCGGCGGGGCTCGAGACCTGTGGGGTCATAGCGCGGCCGCGCTATGACGACCAGGTGCGGGTGACCCTGTTCGAGGAGCCGCTGCTCGAGACCACGCGGCTACGGACCCAGCGCACCTGGGCCGAGACCAGCTATCGCCTGCAGGCGCTGCGCGACAATCCCGAGTGTGCCAAGAGCGAGTTCGACGGCCTGCTCGACGATCGCGACCCGGGGCTCTCTGCCACCCCCACCTTCGATGTCGACGAGGATATCGCGGCTCGCTATCTCCAGGCCCCCGGGCTCAACCTGGCACGGCCACCGGTGGCGGTGCTGCGCGAGCAGGGGGTCAACGGCCAGGTGGAGATGGCCTGGGCCTTCGACCGCGCCGGCTTCGAGTCGGTGGACGTGCATATGAGCGATATCCTGGCAGGCAGGGTGTCGCTGGATGAGTTCAAGGGCCTGGTGGCCTGCGGTGGCTTCTCCTACGGCGACGTGTTGGGTGCCGGCGGCGGCTGGGCCAAGTCGGTGCTGTTCAACGAGCGTGCCCGCGACCAGTTCATGGCCTTCTTCCAGCGCGAGGACAGCTTCTCGCTGGGCGTGTGCAACGGCTGTCAGATGCTTGCCCAGCTCAAGGAGCTGATCCCCGGGGCCGACGCGTGGCCGCGGTTCGTGCGCAACGAGTCGGAGCAGTTCGAGGCTCGCGTGGCCATGGTCCAGGTGGAGAAGAGCCCCTCGATCCTGCTGGCCGGCATGGAGGGGTCGCGGCTGCCCATTGCCGTGGCCCACGGCGAGGGGCGCGCCGAGTTCCGTGACAGCGCCCATCTGCGCAAGCTGCAGGGCAGCGGCGAGGTGGCGTTGCGCTACGTGGACAACTACGGCCAGGTCACCACTCGCTACCCGGCCAACCCCAACGGCTCGCCCTCCGGCGTTACCGGGCTGACTACTCCGGATGGCCGGGTCACCATCATGATGCCCCATCCGGAGCGGGTGGTGCGTGCGGTGACCAACTCCTGGCGTCCCGCCGAGTGGACCCAGGACGGTGCCTGGCAGCGGCTGTTCCGCAACGCCCGCGTCTGGCTCGACTGATCGCTTAGCAACCCTCCGTACCTTGCGACGCCCGGGAGCACTTGTTCTGCCCCGGGCGTCGTCATTCTGGCTCACGTCGGTCTTCCAGTAGCAAGTCAAGGCGCACTCGGCATGCCGGTCGTTATCGCGATCCAGTCGAGTCGCGACAAGGCGGCCCCGGGGCGCTATGGGGCTACGTTAAGGGGCTACCGGCGTCAGCCGGTAGAGCGCACCATTCGTGGCGTCCTCGAGCAGATAGATGGTGCCGTCGGGTCCCTGACGGACGTCGCGGATGCGTCCGATCTCGCCCTCCAGCAGGACTTCGTGTTCCACCACCTCATCTCCTTCCAGCGCCAGGCGGATCAGGCGTTCACTGGCCAGGCCACCGGCCAGAAAGTGACCCTGCCAGGCGGTGAAGGTGTCGCCGCTGACCTCGACCAGCCCCGAGGGGGCGAAGCGTCCGTCGAAGACATGCACGGGATCACGCATGCCCGGTGCGCTGTCACGACCGATGGGCTGATTGGTACCGTAGTCGTTGCCGCGGCTGACCACCGGCCAGCCATAGTTGTCGCCGCCCACCAGGCGGTTGAGCTCGTCTCCGGTACGCGGACCGTGTTCGGTGGACCAGGGGGTGCCATCCTTTGCGACGGTGAGACCCTGGGGGTTACGATTGCCCAGCGTGAAGAGCTCGTCGAGCACCGCGGCGTCGTCGACGAAGGGGTTGTCGGGCGGCACGCCGCCGGTGTCGGTCAGGCGCAGCACACTGCCGGCATGATCGCCGCCATCCTGGGCGCGGGGTGGCTCGCGCCCGCGGTCACCGATGCTCATCAGCAGCGTGCCGTCGGGCAGCCAGGCGAGTCGCGAGCCATAGTGGCGCCCGGGGGCGGAGAAACGGCCCTGCTCGAAAAGCGTCTCGATATGGGTCAGGGAGTCGTCGCCCAGCCGCGCCCGGGAGAGAGTGGTGGCGGTGCCACCGCTGCCGGGCTGGCTCCAGGTGAAGTAGAGCCAGTCGTGCTCACCATCGCCGAAGCGCGGGTGCAGGGCGAGATCGAGCAGGCCACCCTGGCCGCGAGTGCTCACCTCGGGGACACCCTCCAGGCGGGTCATCCGACCCGCCTGGTCGATGCGTGCCAGACGCCCCGGGCGTTCACTGACCAGCAGGTCGCCGTCGGGCAGAAAGACCAGCGACCAGGGGTGTTCGAGACCGGCGGCGATGCGCTCAAGGCGCAGCGTGTGATGATCGCTCTCCAGGCCCTCGATCAGGGTCTCGGCCGCCTGGGCCCAGGCGCCGAGGGTCAGGCCGCTCACTAGCAGGGTGAGGGTCAGCCTGCGCAACATGACCGGCATATCGGGCCTCCTCCAGAATCGATTCGGGTTCTCACAGAACAGCATAGACCGGCACCCGCAAGTCGTGCGGCGGGTGGGCGAAGGGAGGGTGTCCCGGCCCTTCGACATGGCTCGGTAGCATGGCTTGGCCCCGTTTGAGAAGCGGCAATTCAACGCTGTGGCCTCTTGGGGGTGTGCTAGCTTGCTTGAGGAGTGGCTGTTTATCCGAACGGCACGCTGGAGTCAGCAAGACAGCTGGACAAAGGCGTCGTCTCGACTCTTGCCATAACGCTCAGGGGGAGTCCCATGTTTCTCAGTATGCACGAGCAAGAGCGGCTAATGATCTACACGGCCGGCAAGCTGGCGCTGGAGCGCAAGGAGCGCGGCCTCAAGCTCAACCTTCCCGAGGCCACGGCACTCATCACCTCGTATCTGCTCGAGGGGGCTCGCAATGGCGAAACGGTTGCCGACCTCATGGAGTCGGGGCGTCACGTGCTGAGCCGCGATGATGTGATGGAGGGAGTGCCGGAGATGCTCGCTCAAGTGCAGGTCGAGGCGACCTTCCCCGACGGCACTAAACTCGTGACGGTAACGGGGCCGGTACAATGACCAGAAAACCATCCAATCCATTCGGGCCACCCGAAAAGATGGCTGCCGATTCGCCGAAGGCGGAGCACGCCTCCGATGCGCCCGGTTACAAGATCGAGAAGCGGACACGCTCCTCGGGTGCCCATTCGCCAAGCGAGCCCCGTCGGCCCGGTTCCGGAGCGCGCCAGGCGCCGCGTCGGGAGTCGATGGAGCGGCTCGAGGAGAGCGATCCTCTGGTACCCGGAGAGGTCCTCTACGGAGAGGGCGATGTCGAGATCAATGCCGGGCAACCTGTCACCACGATCAGGGTGATCAATGCCGCGGATCGCCCGGTGCAAGTCGGTTCGCACTATCACTTCGCCGAGGCCAACGAGGCGCTCGAGTTCGACAGGGAGGCGGCCTGGGGCAAGCGACTCAACGTGCTTTCGGGGGGCGCCGTACGCTTCGAGCCCGGGGCCGTGGAAGAGGTCGAACTGATCCCTATTCGGGGGCGACGCATCGTGCCCGGTCTGCGTGGGCTCTGCCGAGGAGGTCTCGATGGGTAAGATTTCCCGTTCGGAATATGTGGCGTCGTATGGTCCGACCAAGGGCGATCGCATTCGCCTCGCCGATACCAATCTGGTCATCGAGGTCGAGGAGGATCGCTGTGGTGGCGGTGACGAGGCGGTATTCGGCGGCGGCAAGTCGGTGCGTGAGTCGATGGGACAGTCCACGGCGACGCGTGCCGAGGGCACCCCGGATCTGGTGATCACCGGTGCGGTCATACTCGACCACTGGGGCGTGATCAAGGCCGACATCGGGGTGCGTGACGGCCGTATTACCGCGATCGGCAAGGCCGGCAATCCCGACACCATGGATGGTGTGCACCCCGACCTGGTGATCGGTCCCTCGACCGAGATCATGGCGGGCAACGGGCTGATTGCCACGGCGGGGGCGATCGACACCCATGTCCACTTCGTCGGCCCCCAGATGATGCAGATCGCCCTGGCGTCGGGTACCACTACCGTGCTGGGCGGTGGCACGGGGCCCACCGAAGGGTCGAAGGCCACCCTCGCGACTCCCGGTTCCTGGTGGATGGAGCGAATGCTGGAGAGCTTCGATCCCTGGCCGGTCAACGTGCTGTTTCTCGGGCGCGGCAACACCATGTCCCACGAGGCGATGTGGGAGCAGCTCCGCGGTGGCGTGGGCGGCTTCAAGGTGCATGAGGACTGGGGGGCGACGCCAGCGGTCATTGATGCCGTGCTGCAGGTGGCCGACGCCTCGGGGGTTCAGGTCGCGATCCACTCGGACACTCTCAACGAGGCCGGGTTTGTCGAAGATATGCTCAAGGCGGTAGACGGTCGCACCTTCCACTCCTTTCATACCGAGGGTGCCGGTGGCGGCCACGCGCCGGATATCATCCGCATCGCGGGCGAGGCCAATGTGCTGCCGGCGTCGACCAACCCGACACGGCCGTTCACTCGCAATACCGTGGACGAGCACCTCGATATGGTGATGGTGGCGCACCACCTCAACCCGCAGGTGCCCAACGACCTCGCCTTCGCCGAAAGCCGGGTCCGCGCGGGAACGATCGCGGCCGAGGACGTGCTGCAGGATCTCGGTGCGATCTCGATCATGTCCTCCGACGCCCAGGCGATGGGGCGGATCGGTGAGGTGGTGATCCGTACCTGGCAGACCGCGCACCAGATGAAGAAGCTGCGCGGGCCCCTGGCGGGGGACAGCAACGCCGACAATCACCGGGCGCGCCGCTATGTGGCGAAGTACACGATCTGCCCCGCGATGGCCCATGGGCTCGAGAAGCATATCGGCTCCATCGAGGTGGGCAAGAAGGCCGATCTGGTGCTGTGGCAGCCGGCCCTCTTCGGCATTCGACCCACTATCGTCTTTACGGGAGGGATGGCCGCGACGGCCGCGCTTGGTGACCCGAATGCCTCGATTCCTACGCCTCAGCCCGTGCTCGAGCGACTCGGCTTCAATGTCTACTCCCCCGCGGCCGGGGCGACCAGCATGGCGTTCGTCTCTCAGGCGGCGATCGATGACGGGCTGCCCGGGCGTGTGAATACCCATCGACAGTTTGTCGCCATCGAGAGCTGCCGCGGCAGGACCAAGATGGATATGCCCGAAAACCAGGCGCTGCCCAGGATCGAGGTCGATCCCAACACCTATGCGGTGAAGATCGATGGCGAGCTTATCGACCACGAGCCCACCGATGACGTGCCGATGGCGCAGCGATACTTTCTCTTCTAGGCAGGAAGGCATATGGCACAGGGACAGGCGGCGCTGCTTCTGCTCGCGGATGGTCGCTTGCCGGCAGGCGGCTATGCGCACTCCGGCGGGCTAGAGCCGACGGTTCAGGCGGGCAGGGTGTCGGACGCGGCGGGGCTCGAACGGTTTCTTGTCGGGCGAGCCGAAACCACGGGCTTCGTTGCCGCGGCCTTCGCCGCCGCCGCCTGTGAGCGTGCGGCGCGGGATGACACCGCGGCACTGCCGGCGCTGGAGTCCGAGCTCGACGCACGCACACCCTCCCCGGAGCTGCGCTCGGTGTCGCGAACGCTCGGCAGGCAGCTGCTTCGAGTGATGAGCACCATTCACCCCCATCCGCACTTCGCGCTGCTCGGCACCGCCCCCCATCAGCCTGTGGTCATGGGGGTGGCCGCCGCGGCGCTTGGCCTCGGCCCTCGCGACGCCGCGCTGGCCATCCTGCACGAGAGCGTGGCGGGGCCGGCCGCGGCCGCGGCGAAGCTGATGCGAATCGACCCCTTCGATGTCCACGCCGCCCTCGCGCGGGCCACCGAACGGCTCGACCGCCTGGCAGACGCCGCCGCCGATCACGCCGATGTTCCCGCAAGCGAGCTGCCTTCACGGGGGGCTCCTTTGAGCGATATCGCGGCCGAACACCACAGGAGCTGGAATGTACGCCTCTTTGCCTCGTGAACATTCATCTCACAAGCATTCACCTCATGAATATTCGCCTCGTGAGCATGTGCTTCGTGATCAGGGTGCGAGGCGGCCGGGTGCGATGTCGTCACGGGCGGTGCTGACCACCGAGACAGACGCCCGGGCACGCTCGAGGGTTGGTGTATTGCGCTCGCAGGGGGCACTCGTCCTGCGTCCGGCCCATCCCAAGGAGTCGGAGCCGCTGACCCATCGTCGTCGCGAGGTGGCGCGTGTCATGCTGGCCGCCGGCGCCGCCGGCCCGCTCGGCGGCGACGACTATGCGCTCGATGTGCATGTCGGGGCAGGCAGCACACTGGTGCTGACCGAGGCCTCGGCGATGCTGGTGCTGCCGGGCCCATGTGGTGGGCGTTCGCATATGCGAATCAATGTGCATGTCGGCGAGGGCGCCACCTTCGTCTGGCTGCCGGAGCCGATCATCGCGGCTCGTGGCTGCGACCATGAGCATGACGTACGGGTTCGCCTCGAGCGCGGTGCCCGGCTGGTGATGCGTGAGGAGGCGCTGTTCGGGAGGCACCGCGAACCGCCGGGAGATTTCCGCACCACCCTGCGGGTGACCTATGACGATGCCCCGCTATATCACCAGCAGCTGTGTGTTGGACCGCAGGCCGATGGCTGGCGTGGTGCCGCGGTCGTGGGTGAGAACGGTGCCGTCGGATCGATCATTGCGGTCGACCCTGCATGGGAGAGCGGGACCCCGGCCACCTCCACCTTTCATTCCAGCGCCATCCTGGCGCCACTGCCGGGGCCAGGCATGGTCGTCAGCGCCGTGGCACCCGATAGCCTGCAGCTTCGCCGGCGCCTGAGCGCCGGGCTCGACACGCTTGGGGCGCCGTGGGCACCCAGGGATGCCCCCCTGCCCGAATCCGAGGACCACCGTGATGAGGTGGTCAGCGAAACTGAGCACACTGGTGCCGGATAAGCCGGCCATGGAGGAGAACAGCATGGCGAAGACAACCCCGACGAACGAGCATCGTGCACTGAGGATCGGTGTCGCCGGTCCCGTGGGAACCGGGAAAAGCTCGGTGATCGCGACGCTGTGCCGCAGTCTCAGCGATGAATTCGTCATCGGCGTGATCACCAACGATATCTACACCGACGAGGATGCGCGCTTCCTGCGCTCCGAGGGCGTGCTGCCGGCCGAGCGAATCCGTGCGGTGGAGACGGGCGCCTGCCCCCATACCGCGATTCGCGATGACGTGACCATGAACCTGATCGCCATCGAGGATCTCGAGCGTGATTTTGCCCCGCTGGACATCGTGCTCGTCGAGAGTGGCGGAGACAACCTCACCGCGACGTTCTCGCCGGCGCTTATCGATGCACAACTCTTCGTGCTCGACGTCGCCGGAGGTGGCGATGTGGCACGCAAGGGCGGCCCCGGCATCGGTGGGGCCGATCTGCTGGTCATCAACAAGGTCGATCTCGCCGAGCATGTCGATGTCGACGTCGAGCAAATGGTCGCGGATGCCGAAAAGGCCCGCGAGGGGCGCCCGGTACTGGCGATATCACGCAAGCGCCCCGAGACCACGAGCCAGCTGTGCAACTGGGTTCGGCAACTTCATCGCGCCTACGTCGATGGCAGCCATGCCCCGGTCGACCCCGGCCCCATGGCGCCGCACTTTCATGCAACA
Source organism: Halomonas marinisediminis (assembly GCF_004347715.1). NCBI lineage: Bacteria > Pseudomonadati > Pseudomonadota > Gammaproteobacteria > Oceanospirillales > Halomonadaceae > Halomonas > Halomonas marinisediminis. Next base: position 29,984 of record NZ_SLTR01000025.1, read on the forward strand.
GACGATGGCGGTCACGTACACAGCCACGAAGGGGGGCATACCCATCACCATCATGGTCATGAGTGACGCATGGAGATACGGGGCCACCAGGCTCAACACGGCGATCAGCACCACAGGCGGTTGAGATCATACCCTTGGGTCAAGGTAGGAGGAGTAACATGCAATCACATGAATTGACGCGACGCATCGGGTGGGGTGCGGCCCTTCTGTTGCTGCCAGCGCTGGCTTATGCCCATGTCGGCAGCGGATATTCGGGAGGGATGGCGCAGGGCTTCCTGCACCCCTGGATGGGCATCGATCACATGGCCGCCATGCTCGCGGTCGGCCTCTGGGCCGCCCAGCGAGGCGGGCGTGCCATCTGGGCCGTGCCCGTCAGCTTCATGACGGTCATGCTGCTCGGCGGCGCGATCGGCATGGCGGGGATCGCCCTGCCATGGGTCGAGCCGGGCATCGTGGCGTCGGTGCTTGTCCTCGGCCTGCTGGTGGCGGCGGCAGTGCGTCTGCCGCTGCTGGCGAGTAGTGTCCTGGTTGGCCTGTTTGCGGTGTTTCATGGCCATGCTCATGGTACCGAGATGCCGGCGATGGCGTCGGGGTTGGCCTACGGTATCGGCTTTGTGCTCGCCACCGCGGCTCTGCATGGCTGTGGTGTGGGCCTGGGCCACCTCGCCAGGCGCTGGGACAGCCCACGTATCGCGCAATACGCCGGTGCCCTGATTGCCGCCTTCGGACTCTATCTCGGCTTCGCCTGACCCTTGTGTGGTCTACCGAACGCAGCGGGCGGGGGTGACCCTGTCCGCTGCGTTGTCGAGCAGTGCGAGACGAGCTGACGAGGCCACCGTCGCCCGGTAGACTGGCGCCCCCTCAGTGTGGAGGTGCCTGATGACCGAAAAGCCTGTTCCAAGCCTGCGCCCCTATCAACGGGAGGCGGTGGGGCGTGTCATCGAGCATTTCCGTGAGACCGACGACCCGGCAGTGGTGGTGCTGCCCACCGGCAGCGGCAAGTCGCTGGTGATCGCCGAGCTGGCGCGCCTGGCACGCGGGCGGGTGCTGGTGCTGGCTCATGTGCGTGAACTGGTGGAGCAGAACCACGCCAAGTATCTGGCCTACGGCCTCGAGGCCGATATCTTCAGCGCCGGCCTGGGGCGCAAGGAGGCCGAACGCCAGGTGGTGTTCGGCTCGGTTCAGTCGGTGGTGCGTGGCCTGGATCGTTTCGCTTCTCCGGCCTCGGGGCAGGGCAGCTTCACCCTGCTGGTGATCGACGAGTGTCACCGGGTCTCACCGGCGGAGGATGCCAGCTACCGTCGGGTGATCGAGCGGCTGCGCTCCGCCAACCCCCGGCTCAAGGTGCTGGGGCTGACGGCAACGCCCTATCGCCTCGGCCAGGGGTTCATCTACCACCGCCACCATCACGGCATGGTGCGCGGTGAGGCCGATTGCTTCTTCCAGGAGTGTGTCTTCGAGCAGCCGCTGAGGCTGATGGTCAAGCAGGGTTACCTGGCCGAGCCGGTGAGGGTAGATGCGGCGGTGGAGCGCTACGACTTCTCGGCACTCACGCCGACCACGAGCGGGCTCTTCCGGGAGGAGGAGCTCAATCGAGTGGTCGCGGGCCATCGTGCCACGCCGGGCATCATTGCCGAGGTGGTCGAGAGAGCCCGGGATCGCCAGGGGGGGATGCTGTTTGCCGCCAGCGTGGCCCATGCCGAGGAGATCCTCGGCTATCTGCCGGCAGAAGAGTCGGCGCTGATCACCGGCGAGACGCCCTCGGCAGAACGTGAACGGATCATCGACGCCTTCAAGGCACGTAAGCTGAAGTACCTGGTCAATGTGGCGGTGCTGACCACCGGCTTCGATGCGCCGCATGTCGACCTGATCGTTATCCTGCGACCCACCGAGTCGGTGAGCCTCTATCAGCAGATCGCCGGTCGCGGGCTGCGCCTCTCGCCGGGCAAGCGCGACTGCCTGATCCTCGACTACGCGGGCAACCCCTGGGATCTCTACGCCCCCGAGGTGGGATCGCCCAAGCCGGCAGGCGACAGCGAACCGGTGCAGGTGGAGTGCCCGGCCTGCGGTCATGCCAACCTGTTCTGGGGCAAGCGCGACGGTGACCTGGTGATCGAGCATTTCGGGCGTCGCTGCCAGGGGCTGGTGCTTTCCAGTCGCGCCCGACCCCGCGCGAAAAGCGTAAATTCAACGTCGACGACGGCGGCGATGGAGCAATGTTCGTTTCGCTTTCGTTTCAAGGTGTGTGGCGACTGCGGCGCCGAGAACGATATTGCCGCCCGGCGCTGCCATGGCTGCGGCATCCAGCTGGTGGATGCCGACGACAAGCTCAAGGAGGCGTTGCGCCTGCGTGACGCCCGGGTGCTGCGAGTCGCCGGCATGCAGCTGGAGTCCACCGTCAATGGCCGCGGCCTGCCTCGCCTCAAGGTCACCTACCATGACGAGGATGGCACGACGCTAGCCGAGTGGTTCGCCCTCGAGACCCCAGCCCAGCGCGGCGCCTTCGCCGCGGCCTTCCTGCGTGAGCATCTGCGCGCCCCGGGGGTGCCGTTTCGGCCCGAGACCCCCGAGCAGGTGATCGCCGAGCGTCACCGCCTGCGTCATCCCGACTTCGTGGTGGGACGCAGGGTGGGGCGCCACTGGCAGGTGCGCGAGAAGCTGTTCGACTATGTCGGGCGCTTTCGCCGGGCGGTTGAGGCGGAGTAGGGCGGCTGGCTAGTCTGGGGAGCAGGCGAGCCGCATCCAGGGTGTCGGCGCTTCAGGCGTGCGGGTCGTCGTCGCTTCCCGGTTCGTCATGTTCCCTCTGCTCCTGAAGATAGCGGTCCCGGTGGGCGCTGGAGCAGAACCACTCGCCCTGCGCGCGCTGGGCTTCGCTCTCGGGTACATGCACCTGGCACCAGGCGCAGCGCACCATCTGGTTGCCCCGGGAGTCGTCTCGGTCGTCCTCCAGCAGCGCTTCACGGTCCAGCTTCCACTCGCGGTACATGCGGTATAGCTTGAGGCCAGCGAAGAACAGCACGGCGAAGATGATCAGGCGTATTATCAAGAGGTTCATCCGGGTGACTCCCAGGTGGGGTGGTCGGCTTTGCCAGTCGGCCGCCCATGCGGGACAATGAGGGTATTCATTGATTCTCGAGAGATTTCCAAGCCCATGCAAGACCTGACGCTGGTGATGGCTCAGCTGGACCCCCTGGTAGGGGATATTCCCGGCAACACCGATCGCGCCATCGAGGCGGTGCGCGAGGCGCGCATCGAGCATGGCGCCGATATCGTGGTGCTGCCCGAACTCTGTCTGACCGGCTATCCGCCGGAGGACCTGCTGTTGCGACCCTCCATGGAGAGTCGTCTGCGCGAGGCTCGCGCTCGGATGGCGGCCAAGGTCGTGCGTGATGTGCTGGTGATCGTCGGTTATCCCGGCCGTCGCGAGGGGCAGCTCTGGAACCTGGCCGGTGCGCTCTTCGATGGCGAGTGGCTGGGTGAATATGCCAAGCAGGCGTTGCCCAACTACGAGGTGTTCGACGAACAGCGCTACTTTGCTAGGGGCAGCGAGCCTCTGGTGATCGAGCATCGAGGCGCGAAGCTGGGTCTGCTGATCTGCGAGGATCTCTGGGAGGAAGCTCCGGCGCGTCTGGCGAAGGAGGCCGGTGCCGAGATCCTGATCAGCCTCAATGCCTCGCCCTTCCATCAGGACAAGCCTGCCGAGCGGTTGCGTCTGCTGGAGGAGCGTGCCGCGGCGGTGTCGCTGCCTATCGTCTATGTGAACCAGATCGGCGGTCAGGACGAGCTGGTGTTCGACGGCGGCTCGGCCTGCGTGGACGCTTCCGGCGAGCTGTGCGTGCAGGCGCCCCACTGGGCCGTGGGCGTGATGCCGGTGCAGTTTATTCACCGCCAGGGCGGCTGGGTGCCTCAGGCCGGCGAGACCGAGCCCGACGTCGAGCCGGAGGAGAACCTCTACTGTGCGCTGGTTACCGGGCTGCGCGACTACGTCAACAAGAGCGGCTTCGAGGGCGTGGTGCTGGGACTTTCGGGGGGCATCGACTCCGCCCTGTCACTGGCGATTGCCGTGGATGCCCTGGGCCCCCAGCGGGTACAGGCGGTGATGATGCCCTACCACTATACCGCCGACATCTCCCGGCAGGATGCCGCCGAACAGGCCGACATGCTGGGCGTGCACTACGAGGTGATGCCCATCGAGCCGATGGTGGAGGCGTTCATGGAGACCCTCTCCGGTGCCTTCGAGGGCACGACGCGGGACACCACCGAGGAGAACCTGCAGTCCCGCTGTCGTGGCGTGCTGCTGATGGCGATCTCCAACAAGAAGGGCCTGATGGTGCTGACCACGGGCAACAAGAGCGAGATGGCGGTGGGCTACTCCACGCTCTATGGCGATATGGTGGGCGGCTACAACGCCATCAAGGATGTCTACAAGACCTGGGTCTACCGTCTGGCGCGCTGGCGCAACACCCAGTCGCCGGCGATCCCCGAGCGGGTGATCGAGCGTCCGCCCTCCGCGGAGCTGGCACCCGACCAGAAGGACAGCGACTCGCTGCCCGACTACGACACCCTGGATGCCATTCTGGTGCGCTATATCGAGGGCGACATGAGTGCCGAGGCGATCATCGAGGCGGGCTTCGACCGCGATGATGTCTACCGGGTGGTCAAGCTGGTGGACCGTTGCGAGTACAAGCGTCGCCAGGCACCGGTGGGGGTGAGGGTAACCCGCCGCGGGTTTGGTCGCGATCGCCGCTACCCTATCGTCAATGGCTGGCAGCCCGGCGAATAGCGCCGACGAGCTACGAGCTACAAGTGCCGAGCGACAAGAAAACCCGGAGGCCAAGGCCTCCGGGTTTTCTTTTACTTCGAACGATCACGTGATTCTGACGTGCCGCTTGCCGCCGGTCAGGCCGAGATCGAGTCGGCGTCGACGTGGCGGGGCGTGAAGGTGCGGCCCCGCAGCTGCTCGTGGTCGGGGGCGTTGTCGATCAGCACGCGCAGGGTCTCGCGGGCGCGGTCGCGCATCTCCAGGCCCAGGTAGCCCTCGACCATGACCGCCAGGGCGTCGCGAGTCGCCTCGCTCTGGGGGTAGTGCTCGATCACCCAGCGACCGCGCTCCACGGCGGCGAGGTAGGCGCCGCGGCGCATATAATAGTCGGCGACATGTAACTCATGGCGCGACAGAAGGTTGCGCAGATAGACGATGCGCTGGCGAGCATCCGGTGCGTACTGGCTATTGGGGTAGAGTCGAGCGAGCTCACGGAAGTCGCTGTAGGCATCACGGGAGGCGCCCAGGTCGCGCTTGGAGATGTCGATCAGCTTGAGGCGCTCGAGACTGAAACGACCGGCCTGCCAGGCGGCCAGCCCCCGCATGTAGAGGGCATAGTCGGCCTGGGGATGGCTGGGGTGCAGGCGAATGAAGCGGTTGGCCGCTGCTCGGGTCGCCTCCCAGTTGCCGGTCTCGTAGTAGGCGTAGATCAGCTCCAGCTGGGCCTGTTCGGCGTGACCACCGAACGGGAAGCGGGTATCGAGTGCTTCGAGCCGGGAAATCGCAGCGGTAAAGTTGCCGCGGTCCAGGGAGTCGCGCGCCTCCTCGTAGAGTTCGCGCTCACCGAGGTTGGCATACTCGACCTCTTCCTCCGCGGCCCGCTGTGAGGGGCTGGCTTGTGTACTGCTGGCGGCCTCGTCGCTCGAGGCGTCGGAGCCACCGCCGAACAGTGAGCAGCCGGTCAGCAGGCTGGTAGCCAGAAGCAGGGCCGCGAAACGGACAGGGGTATTGGAAACGCGCATCGTGATCCTCGTGGCAAACAACGCGGACTGGCCGTGTTAGAATCGGCCCTAAACCCGTCCACTATAAAGCACTGCGTGGCAAAACGCAGTCATCGGCGGCGCCCGATTCCGATCCCCGAAACGGTCACTCTCTTCATGTCTCAGACCTTCGAAGCACAGCAGCGTGTTCCCGATGCCATGGCCGGCCAGCGGCTCGACCAGGCCGCGGCGGAGCTCTTCTCCGACTTTTCCCGCGAGCGCCTGAAGGCCTGGATCAAGGCCGGCGACCTGACCCTGGATGACCAGCCGGCACGGCCCAGGGACAAGGTCTACGGAGGCGAATGGCTGCGCCTCTGTACCGAAGTCGAGGACGATACCCGCTTCGAGCCCGAGGATATTCCCCTCGAGGTGGTGTACGAGGATGAGCAGGTGCTGGTGATCAACAAGCCACCCGGGCTGGTGGTGCATCCCGCCGCAGGCAATCCGAATGGCACCCTGCTCAATGCGCTGTTGCATCACGACCCGGCGCTGGCGTCGGTGCCCCGGGCCGGCATCGTGCATCGCCTGGACAAGGACACCAGTGGCCTGATGGTGGTGGCCAGAACGCTGGCCGCCCAGACGTCGCTGGTGGAGCAGCTGCAGGCGCGCACGGTGTCACGGGAGTATGACGCCATCTGTGTGGGGGTGATGACCGCCGGCGGTACGGTGAATGCGCCGATCGGCCGACATGCCAAGGATCGCAAGCGCCAGGCGGTGACCGCCGCCGGCAAGCCGGCGGTGACCCACTACCGAGTGGTCGAGCGCTTCCGTGCTCACACCCATGTGCGCTGCCGGCTGGAGACCGGGCGTACTCACCAGATCCGCGTACACCTGGCGCACCTGCGCTACCCGCTGGTCGGCGATCCCGTCTACGGTGGTCGTCTCAAGCTGCCCGCTGGCTCCTCGGATACGCTCAAGGAGATTCTGCGCGAGTTTCCGCGCCAGGCGTTGCACGCCCGCCGGCTGGCTTTCGTGCATCCGGGCAGTGGAGAGACGATGAGCTTCCGGGCGGCCCTGCCTGACGACCTGCTGATGTTGCTCGACTACCTGCGTGACGATCACGAGACGATGCGCTGACCCCCTGTGGCACCGAGGATACTGTCATGAGCGACGCCCCCGACCTGCGGCCCACCCTGGTTCTGCCCGACTGGCCGGCACCCACCTCCGTGGGGGCCTTCGTCACCACCCGCGAGACCGGTCCCAGCCAGGGGGACTTTGCCTGCTTCAACCCGGCCGACCACGTGGGTGACAATCCCGCCCATGTGGCGCTGTGCCGTCGCCTGCTGCACAAGCAGGTCGATGGCGAACGACCGCTGCTGTGGCTCAATCAGGTGCACGGCGCGCGGGTGCAGCAAGGCTATACCGACGAGTCGCCGGAGGCCGATGCCGCGGTCGCCTTCGATCGTGACCATGCCTGTGTGGTCCTTACTGCCGACTGCCTGCCGGTCTTCTTCTGTGACCGCCGCGGCGAGCGCGTGGCGTTGGCCCATGCCGGCTGGCGTGGGCTGGCGGGCGGGGTGCTGGAGGCCACGGTGGCGGCATTGGGTGTGCCGCCCGAGGAGCAGCTGGCCTGGCTGGGGCCGGCGATCTCCAATGCCCAGTTCGAGGTGGGACCCGAGGTCTATCAGGCCTTCGTCGGCGTGCACCCCGAGGCCGCCGATGCCTTCGACCCCAGCCCCTATCGCCTGGGCCACTACATGGCCGATCTCTACCGCCTGGCGCGCTTGCGTCTGGAGCGTCTGGGCGTCTCCCATATCAGCGGCGGCCACTTCTGCACCGCCTGCGAGTCACGCTTCTACTCCCACCGTCGCGACAATGGCAGCACGGGAAGAATGGCCAGCGTGATCTGGCTGCGCTGAAGCGAGCTACAAGCTTCAAGGCTCAAGGAAACCCGCGGCTATCGCAGACGCACTAAGCTAGAGGCGCCGGGGATAGGTCGCAGAGGGGGGGGCCGAGGACCAGGGGTGAGGAGCACTGCTCCGAACGGGCTGGCCATGGATGGCCAGCACCGGACCTGCAAGCGGAGCGGGACGCGAGAGCGCCGCAGGGCCGAGGTAGCGTACAGGGAAGTATTTACAGCGCCCCCTCGAAGGCCTGTCGCCGGAACAGCCTCGCGCAACCCCTTGTCGCTTGATCCGCGTCAACTTGTCATGCACTTCCTCCCGACGGCCGACTTGAAACCGGCCTGACTTGACGCCATTTATCATGTCAAGACATTCACAGGGTCAAGCGGGGCGTCCGATCGCCTCGCCATCCCGATGGAGGACGTGATATGCGTTTCGACAAGTTTACCGCCAAGCTGCAGAACGCCGTGGCCGATGCACAGTCGCTGGCGGTGGGGCACGGTCATAACCAGCTCGAGCCCGGCCATCTGCTGCTGGCACTGCTCGACGCCACCGACACCGGTGCCAAGGCGCTGGTTCAGAGGGCCGGTGGCGATGCCGCCCGGTTGCGCGATGTGTTGGTTGGGCATCTCGACGACCTGCCCAGGGTCGCCCAGTTCGACGGCGAGGTGCAGCCCTCACGCGACCTGATCAAGCTGTTCAATCTTACCGATCGCGAGGCCCAGAAGCGTGGTGATCAGTACATCGCCAGCGAGCTGGTGCTGCTCGCCGCGCTGGAGATGGGGGGCGCGGTCAGCAAGCTGCTGACCCAGGCCAGCCTCTCGCGCAAGGCGCTGGAGACCGCGATCGATAGCGTGCGCGGTGGCGAGAGGGTCGACGACCCCAATGCCGAGGATCAGCGCGAGGCGCTGGAAAAGTACACCCTGGACCTTAACGAGCGGGCCGCAAGCGGCAAGATCGACCCGGTCATCGGTCGTGACGACGAGATCCGCCGCACCATTCAGGTACTCCAGCGGCGCACCAAGAACAACCCTGTGTTGATCGGTGAGCCCGGGGTCGGCAAGACCGCCATCGTCGAGGGGCTGGCCCAGCGCATCGTCGATGGCGAGGTGCCCGAAGGGCTCAAGGACAAGCGCGTGCTGTCGCTGGATATGGGCGCGTTGCTGGCCGGGGCCAAGTTCCGTGGTGAGTTCGAGGAGCGTCTCAAGTCGGTGCTCAAGGAGCTCGCCCAGGAGGAGGGCCGGGTCATCCTGTTTATCGATGAGCTGCACACCATGGTGGGGGCCGGCAAGGCCGAGGGGGCCATGGATGCCGGCAATATGCTCAAGCCGGCCCTGGCGCGCGGCGAGCTGCACTGCGTGGGTGCCACCACCCTCGATGAGTATCGTCAGTACGTTGAGAAGGATGCGGCGCTGGAGCGGCGTTTCCAGAAGGTGGTGGTGGATGAGCCCTCGGAGGAAGACACCGTGGCGATCCTGCGTGGGCTCAAGGAGCGCTATGAGGTGCACCATAAGGTCGATATCACGGATGGTGCCATCATCGCCGCGGCCAAGCTCTCCACTCGCTATATTACCGATCGCAAATTACCCGACAAGGCGATCGACCTGATTGATGAAGCATCCTCGCGCATCCGCATGGAGCTCGACTCCAAGCCCGAGGAGATGGACCGTCTCGACCGTCGGCTGATTCAGCTGAAGATGGAGCGCGAGCACCTCAAGAAGGAGACCGACGAGGCCTCGAAGAAGCGCCTCGAAGGGCTGGAGGAGCAGATTGGCGAGCTCGAGCGCGAGTACGCCGATCTCGACGAGGTGTGGAAGGCCGAGAAGGCCAGCATCCAGGGAGCGGGACAGTTCAAGGAGGAGCTCGACCGTGCCCGCATCGATCTGGAACAGGCCAAGCGGCAGGGGGATCTGGCGCGGATGTCCGAGCTGCAGTACGGCGTGATACCCGAGCTCGAGAAGAAGATCGCCGAGTTCAGCGAGGCCGAGTCGGATACCTCGAAGCATACTCTGTTGCGTTCCAACGTCACCGAGGAGGAGATCGCCGAGGTGGTCTCGCGCTGGACCGGCATCCCGGTGGCCAAGATGCTCGAGGGTGAGCGTGACAAGCTGCTGCGCATGGAGGAGGCGTTGCATGAGCGGGTGATCGGCCAGCACGAGGCGGTGACCGCGGTGGCCAATGCCGTGCGTCGCTCCCGGGCAGGGCTGGCCGACCCACATCGCCCCAATGGCTCGTTCCTGTTCCTCGGTCCCACCGGGGTTGGCAAGACGGAGCTGTGCAAGTCGCTGGCCAACTTCCTCTTCGATACCGAGGAGGCAATGGTGCGCATCGACATGTCGGAGTTCATGGAGAAGCACTCCGTGGCAAGGCTGATCGGTGCCCCTCCCGGCTATGTCGGCTACGAGGAGGGGGGGTATCTGACCGAGGCGGTGCGTCGCAAGCCCTATTCGGTGCTGCTGCTCGACGAGGTGGAGAAGGCTCACCCGGATGTCTTCAATATCCTGCTGCAGGTGCTGGAAGATGGGCGCCTCACCGATGGCCAGGGACGCACCGTGGACTTCCGCAACACGGTGATCGTGATGACCTCCAACATGGGCTCGGACATTATCCAGCGCATGGGCGGTGGCGACACCGGTTACGATCAGATGAAGAGTGCGGTAATGGAGGTGGTCGGTACTCACTTCCGGCCCGAGCTGATCAACCGCATCGATGAGGTGGTGGTGTTCCATGCCCTCGGTCAGGAGCAGATCCAGGCCATCGCCGGGATCCAGCTCGATCGCCTGCGGGCGCGGCTGGCGGAGCATGAGCTCTCCCTGGAGGTCAGCGATGCGGCCATGGCACAACTTGCGGTGGTGGGCTTCGATCCGGTGTTCGGCGCGCGGCCGCTCAAGCGGGCCATTCAGGCGCGTATCGAGAATCCGCTGGCCCAGGATCTGCTGGCCGGGAAGTTCTCGCCCGGCGACACCATCGAGGTGGAGGCCGAGGAGGATCGGCTGGTGTTCGGCAAGTCTCGGGACGGTGCTGCCATACAGAAAGGAAACGAAGCGGGTGCCGGCGCACGCTGAGGCGGTTGTCGGCACTCGCCACCTGGGCCTGACGGTCTAGACTGATTGATAGGTTGCGTCCTGTAACCTCCTTGCCCGCCTCTCACCCCGAGAGTGCGGGCTTTTTTCGACGTCGGCTCACAAGCTCAGCCTTGCTGAATGCCCTGCCATGGGCTACCCACGCTGTTTCCGCGGTTGACACGCCCTTGGCGCTAATGGAATCTTGACCCTTCCTGATACGGACACGGACCCAGCGGGCAATCCCCCTTTACCGTGTGACGGGTAGGCCAGTGGCCTCTACTCGCCGAAGGACTTCCGATTGCGGGCTCACCGCCCGGGTCGGCCAACGCCCCGACGCGGCAAACCGCCGTGATGAGAGTGCAGGCCCTAACAGGGCTTCTTGCCAGGGTTTGGCATCAGGTGCCGGTGTTTCCGGCAGCGGCATACCGCCGCACTCGACACCGTTGCCCCAAGTGGTGACGGATCGCACTCGAGACCTCCAGGGGAGAAAAACACGTGGAATTGCTTTCCGGCGCGGACATGATCGCCCGCTTCCTGCAGGATGAGGGCGTCGAATATATCTATGGTTATCCCGGTGGCGCGGCGCTGCATATCTATGACGCCCTGTTCCGCCAGGACAAGGTCAAGCACATCCTGGTACGCCATGAACAGGCCGCCACCCATGCCGCCGATGGCTATGCGCGAGCCTCCGGCAAGCCAGGTACGGTACTGGTGACCTCCGGTCCCGGCGCTACCAACGCCGTCACCGGCATCGCCACCGCCTACATGGACTCGATTCCGATGGTGGTGCTGTGTGGCCAGGTGATGAGTCACCTGATCGGCGATGATGCCTTCCAGGAAACCGACATCATCGGCGTGACTCGGCCGATCGTGAAGCACAGCTTCTCCATCAAGCACCCGACCGAAATTCCGGAAGTCCTCAAGAAGGCCTACTACCTGGCCGCGTCCGGGCGTCCTGGCCCGGTGGTGGTGGATATTCCCAAGGACATGACGGCCCCCACCGAGCGTTACGAGTACGTCTACCCCAAGAAGGTCAAGATGCGCTCGTATAATCCGGTGACCCGCGGCCATAGCGGTCAGATCAAGAAGGCCGTCGAGCTGATGCTCAAGGCCAAGCGCCCGGTGTTCTACACCGGCGGCGGTGTGATTACCGGGCGGGCCAGCGAAGGCCTGACCGACCTGGTCAAGCGACTGGGCTACCCCATCACCACCACCCTGATGGGCATCGGCGCCTACCCCCAGAGCGATCGTCAGTGCCTGGGGTGGCTGGGCATGCACGGCTCCTATGAGTCGAACATGGCCATGCACCATGCCGATCTGGTGATCGCCATTGGCGCGCGTTTCGACGACCGCGTGACCAACAACACCTCGAAGTTCTGTCCCACCGCCAAGGTCATTCATGTGGATATCGACCCCAGCTCGGTCTCCAAGACCGTGCGAGCCGATGTGCCCATCGTGGGGCCGGCGGGCAGCGTGATCAGCGAGATGATCAGCCTGGTGCAGGGCAAGGAGATCGCCAATCCGGAGGCCCTCGAGGAGTGGTGGCAGAAGATCGAAGGCTGGCGCGAAGAGCGCGCGGGCAAGCTCTATGAGCCCTCCAGGCCCGGTGAGACGCTCAAGCCCCAGGAGGTGGTCGAGGCACTGTGCCGGGTGACGCGCGGCGAGGCCTATGTGACCACCGATGTTGGTCAGCACCAGATGTTCGCGGCCCAGTATTACAAGTTCGACAAGCCCAACCGCTTCATTACCTCGGGGGGGCTTGGCACCATGGGCTTCGGATTCCCGGCCGCCATGGGCATCAAGCAGAACTTCCCGGATGAGCAGGTGATCTGTGTGACCGGGGAGGGCAGCTTCCAGATGATGATGCAGGAGCTCTCCACCTGTAAGCAGTTCGGGGGCGGCGTGAAGATCGTCAACCTCAACAATGCGTCACTGGGCATGGTGCGCCAGTGGCAGGACCTCAACTACAAGTCGCGTCATGCGCACTCCTACATGGAGTCGCTGCCCGACTTCCAGAAGCTGATCGAGTCCTATGGCTTCACTGCGCTGAAGGTCGAGACCCTTGACGAGCTCGAGCCGGCACTGGAGCGTGCCTTCGCCGATCCGCACGAGCTGGTGTTCCTCGACGTTGCGGTTGACCCGCACGAGCACGTCTATCCGATGCAGGTGCCCCTTGGCTCCATGCGTGACATGCTGCTTTCCAAGACGGAGCGGACCTGATGCGCCATATCATCTCGATTCTGATGGAAAACGAACCGGGCGCCCTGTCTCGCGTGGTGGGGCTCTTCTCTCAGCGTAACTTCAATATCGAGACGCTGAACGTGGCGCCCACCGAGGACCCGACCCTGTCGCGCCTGACGGTCACGACCGTGGGAGACGACCGGGTCGTCGAGCAGATCACCAAGCATCTCAACAAGTTGATCGATGTGGTCAAACTGGTCGACCTCACCGAGGGCAACCATATCGAGCGGGAGTTGATGCTGGTGAAGGTGAAGGCATTGGGGGCGAACCGCGACGAGGTCAAGCGCACCGCGGATATCTTCCGTGCGCAGATCGTCGATGTGAGCCCGAGCCTGTTCACCGTGCAGATCGCCGGCGATGCCGGCAAGCTCGACGCCTTCCTGCAGGCCATGGAGCCAGTCGGGGTGCTGGAGGTGGCGCGTACCGGGGTATCGGGGATTGCCCGGGGCGACAAGGTGTTGAGCCTCTAGCTCGACTCCTGGTTGTTGCTGGTATGCGAAGGCCGCCTCGAGAGGCGGCCTTCTGCTTTTTGGGCCGTCCCTTTCCAGCTCACCCATCATCCCACCTCATCATCATTTCACCCTCTGGGCTTTCCTGCCTCGTCTACCTTTCCACCATTTCCTACCTTTCCGCCACTTCATCCCAGAGCGCCCGAATCAGCGGGCTCTTCAGGCGCCGTTCCAGCACGCAGAGGCCGACGTCGTAATGGGGCAGTTCCGGTTTCACGGGCAGCACGCGGACCCGCTCACGCAGCGGGCTGTTGTCGAGCACGATCCGAGGTACCACGCCGATGCCGAAACTCAGGCCGACCATGCTGACGATCGCCTCGTGTCCGGCGACCTGGGCATAGATCCTCGGCACGATGCCCAGGGCGCGAAACCAGGTATCGGCGTAGCTGCGCGAGAGCCCCGCCTCGGAGAGGATCATCGGTACCTCGCGCCACTGCTCTGCGCAGGGCGTCTCGGGTCTGGAGGGGATCCACTCCGGTGCCTCCCTGGGGGCGATGAACACCAGCGGGGCTCGGGTCAGCGACTTGAAGGCGAGGGCCTCCGGGGGTTGGCGCGGGCGAGGGGTGATCGCCATGTCCTCGTCACCGGCCAGGACCCGGTTCATGGCTTCGGCGGGATCACCGGTGTGCAGCTTGAGCTCGATGCCGGGGTGGTGGCTGCGAAACTCGCTAAGCAGCTCGTAGAGAAAGCTGTAGCTGGCGGTGACCGAGCAGTAGACGCTGATCTTGCCGGTCAATCGTCGGGCCTCGCTCATCAGCGATTGGCGAAGTTCTTCCCAGCGCTCGAGGGTCTCGCGGGCATAGTGCTGGAAGATCTCGCCCTGACGGGTCAGAGCCACGTGGCGATTGTCGCGCTCGAAGAGGGTGACACCCAGGCTCTCCTCCAGATGTCGGATGGAGCGGGAGAGGGTGGAGGTGCTGATGTGACACGCCTCGCTGGCGCGCCCGAAGTGCAGGGATTCCGCCAGGGCGAGGAAGTGGTTGAGGGGGCGCATGTCCATGGCCATTATTATTGCATAAATCGGGATGTGTCGTTGCAAATATAGCGTTTTACGCAATGGCTGGGCTGACGTATGGTTGGGTCATCGGATGCCGCAAGCCCAGCCCTGCGATAGACGGGGCGGGTGGCCATCGACGCTGACACGCATTACTCAACCATGTTTTCCAGATCACGTTTCCAGGAGCACGAGATGCACGTTTATTACGACAAGGATTGCGATCTCTCCCTTATCCAGGGCAAGAAGGTCACCATCGTGGGTTACGGCTCCCAGGGCCATGCCCATGCCAACAACCTTAAGGAGTCGGGTGTCGACGTTACCGTCGCCCTGCGTGAAGGCTCCTCTTCTGCCGCCAAGGCTGAGGGTGCTGGCCTCAAGGTGGCTTCCGTCGAGGAGGCGTGCAAGAGCGCCGATGTGGTGATGATCCTGGCGCCTGACGAGAACCAGAAGGCGATCTACGAGAACCAGGTCGAGCCCAACCTGAAGCAGGGCGCGACCCTGGCCTTCGCCCACGGCTTCAATATCCACTACAACCAGATCGAGCCGCGCAGCGACCTGGATGTGGTGATGATCGCCCCCAAGGCCCCGGGCCATACCGTGCGCTCCGAGTTCGTGCGTGGCGGCGGCATCCCCGACCTGATCGCCATTCATCAGGACGCTACCGGCAACGCCAAGGAGCTGTCGCTCTCCTACGCGGCAGCCATCGGCGGTGGTCGCAGCGGTATCATCGAGACCACCTTCAAGGATGAGACCGAGACCGACCTGTTCGGCGAGCAGGCCGTGCTGTGCGGTGGCGCCGTCGAGCTGGTCAAGGCCGGTTTCGAGACCCTCACCGAGGCAGGCTACGCACCGGAAATGGCCTACTTCGAGTGTCTGCATGAGCTCAAACTGATCGTCGACCTGATGTACGAGGGCGGCATCGCCAACATGAACTACTCCATCTCCAACAACGCGGAGTATGGCGAATACGTTACCGGCACCGAGGTGATCAACGAGCAGTCGCGTGCTGCCATGCGCAATGCTCTCAAGCGTATCCAGACCGGCGAGTATGCCAAGATGTTCATCAACGAGGGCAACAGCAACTACCCCTCGATGACCGCCCGTCGTCGCCTTAACGCCGAGCATGAGATTGAGCAGGTGGGGGCCAAGCTGCGCGGCATGATGCCGTGGATCGCCGCCAACCAGCTGGTCGACAAGACCAAGAACTGATCGATCGGCTCGGTCGAGAGCGGCAACACGACCAGGGGCGCGGGTGACCGCGCCCCTGGTCGTTTTCGTGTGGCCGACGCCGAATGACAGCGACCCGGCTTTGCGCTTGCGGGTGGTCGTGCAAGAATGACCGGCATGACTTCCAGGCAATGGGTGGGACAATGAGTCAGGATTCCCGTAACAACGAGCATATTGACACGCCGCATGGCGAGGGCCCGCCCCAAGAGCAGGGCGTCCAACGGGAGGAGGACCTGGCGTCGGTCTTTCTGCGCGAGACGGAGGTGATCGAGGAAGCCGAAGAGGATGGACGCACCGTCCGGCGCAAGGGTATCTACCTGTTGCCCAATCTCTTTACCACCTCGGCCCTGTTCGCCGGCTTCTTCGCCGTTGTCGCCGGTATCAATGGCGACTTTGCCGCGGCTTCCGTGGCGATCTTTATCGCCATGGTACTCGATGGGTTGGATGGCCGAGTGGCCCGGATGACCAACACCCAGAGTGCCTTCGGGGCCGAGTATGACAGCCTCTCCGACATGCTCTCCTTCGGAGTGGCGCCGGCGCTGGTGTCCTTTACCTGGATTCTTCAGGATATCGGCAAGACCGGCTGGGTGGTGGCCTTTCTTTATGTTGCCTGTGCCGCCTTGCGGCTGGCCCGCTTCAATGTACAGATCGGCAGCGTCGACAAGAAGTGGTTTATCGGCCTGCCCAGCCCCTCGGCAGCGGCGCTGGTGGCGGCCAGTGTCTGGACCTTCCATAGTTTCGATGCCGAGGCCTTCGGCTACAAGTTGCTGATGCTGGTGATCGTCGGTGCCGCCGGGGTCCTGATGGTCAGCAATATTCGCTACTACAGCTTCAAGGATGTGGACTTCAAGGGACCGGTCCCCTTCGTGGTGCTGCTCGCCATCGTGCTGGGCTTCGTGGTGATCTCCCTGGAGCCCTCCGTGATGCTGCTGCTGCTGTTTGGGGCCTATGTCACCTCGGGTCCGTTGATGGCGACGATGCGCAAGCTGCGTCATGCGCCTCCATCGGGCTGATCCGCGCTCACGCCGCATATATCGACGCCCGCCCCGTGCGGGCGTCGTCGGTTTTGAAACTTTTTTACAGGAAGGGCTTGCGGGCCTGCCGGTAAAACCGTAAAGTACGCATCCGCTGCCGGCGACGGGCAAACGTTACCGGCGGTGAATGTGGCAGAAGTGACTGTTCTGCAATGGGTTTTTCGGAAGGTGTC
>NZ_SLTR01000211.1:0-312 GCF_004347715.1 Halomonas marinisediminis
CCCGGCTAATATGACTTTGTTGGCAGCTTCAGCTTGTCCATTGGCTTGGGGGTGTTCATCAGAGGTGAATTGTTGTTTTATATTCAAGTCGGCCGCTAGCTTTCTGAAGCCTGCATCTGTGAACTGAGTACCATTGTCTGTAGTGATGGAGTATGGAATCCCAAACCTTGTGACGATGTTTCTATATAGGAATTTTCGACTTCTTTGAGCAGTGGCGTTAGCTAGGGGTTCTACCTCAATCCACTTTGTGAAGTAGTCTATTCCCACTATGAGGAATTTGACTTGTCCCGATCCTTGAGGAAAGGGTCCGAG
>NZ_SLTR01000212.1:0-311 GCF_004347715.1 Halomonas marinisediminis
CAGCTGCACCGGCGTGCCGGTGGTCTGCCCTTCGAACACGCCCGAAAGAATCTTCACCGCGTCGGGCTCGCGCCGCTGGGTGGTGTACTTGTTCTGCCCCGGCTTGCGCAGGTCGAGCCAATTCTGCAGCGCCGCCTCGTCGATCGGCACGCCCGGCGGGCAGCCGTCCACCGTGGCACCAAGTGCCGGTCCGTGGCTCTCGCCCCAGGTGGTCACGCGGAAGAGATGGCCGAAGGTGTTGAGGCTCATGGTCGGGTCTCCTGTGTCGTGCCGTCCGGGTGCAAGCTTGCGAAAGCCCGCGCCGCGGGCTC
>NZ_SLTR01000213.1:0-311 GCF_004347715.1 Halomonas marinisediminis
TTTCATAATTTAAATTATTAACCCTAAATTTGTCAAGTATATTAATCGTAAATCTATGTCTGAACAAAAACCAGTATTACATTTAAAGAATGCCTCTATTTTTCAGCAAGAGAATTTAATACTTTCTGATATTAATCTTGATATTTACAAGGGTGATTTCATGTATTTAATTGGTAAAACAGGTAGTGGAAAGAGTAGTTTGATGAAAACATTATACGGTGATTTACCTTTGCTAAAAGGAGAAGGCTATATAGTAGATTTCGATTTAAATAAGTTGAAAGAAAAAGAAATACCTTATTTAAGAAGAAAAT
>NZ_SLTR01000214.1:0-311 GCF_004347715.1 Halomonas marinisediminis
TAGACTTCCTAACTAAGTTATTTGTTTGATGCAGATTTCTCGCTCTAAAGTTAAAGTTATAAGTTTAATAAATATATTAAGCTTGTAACTTAGAACCTTGAACTAGAATAAGCCGGTGTAGCTCAGGGGTAGAGCGTTTCCTTGGTAAGGAAGAGGTCACGGGTTCAATTCCCGTCATTGGCTCAAAATAAACAGAAGAATTACTAAATATATATAACTAAGATTTAAAAATTAAATAATCATGGCAAAAGAGAATTTTGATCGTTCCAAACCACATTTAAATATTGGTACAATTGGGCACGTTGACCACG
>NZ_SLTR01000215.1:0-311 GCF_004347715.1 Halomonas marinisediminis
TAGACGACCACTTTATTAGATGCTATTGAAGCTAACAAAATAGATTGCGCTATTGGTGGTGGAAGACGAGATGAAGAAAAGGCTAGAGCAAAAGAACGTTTTTTCTCACATCGAGATGATTTTGGACAATGGGATCCTAAAAATCAACGACCAGAATTATGGAATATTTTTAATGGAAAACATTTTCAAGGAGAACACTTTAGAGTATTCCCAATAAGTAACTGGACAGAAATGGACGTGTGGAATTATATTAAACGCGAAAACATCGCTATTCCATCTCTTTATTTTGCTCACGAACGAGAAGTAGTACG
>NZ_SLTR01000216.1:0-311 GCF_004347715.1 Halomonas marinisediminis
GGTGACGGAAGTATCCTCGTCGCTCAGCACGATCTTGTGCCCGCCCGGGGTCTCGACGGTGATGATCTTCTTGTCGTCGTCGAAGGTGACCTTGTGCTGCGCCTTGGTCACGAGGGTCTTGATGGTGTTCTCGGCATCGGGGACGACCGGGGCGGGGTTCTTGCTGGAATGCAGCGCCCCCAGCAGGATCGCGCTGTCCGGGTCGCCATGCAGAAAGCCCAGCACCACTTCGTCGCCGATCTCGGGCAGGAATTCGAAGCCCGCGTTGTTGGTGGCATAGGGGCTGGCGATCCGAACCCAGGCCCCCAGGT
>NZ_SLTR01000217.1:0-311 GCF_004347715.1 Halomonas marinisediminis
ATTGCGATTCGAGCCGTGCGGACATTGTTCCGCATCCTCGAGGATGATGGCCACCTCCCCGCGCGCGAAGAAACCTTGTTCGAAGGTCGTCTGATTATGCGAGATTCCGCATAAAGCGTTGAAAAAATGAGCTGTCTATAAATTTTACGCGCGCAAATTCTAGTTTGACTTCGCGTCACCTCATTGGTTAAGGTCAATGACATCATCCAACGAGGAGGAACTTTCCGGATGTCCTTGAAGAACGCACTTTACGCGGCCACCGCCCTGACCCTTGTAAGCTCGGGCGCCATGGCAAGCGAAAACCTGGTAAT
>NZ_SLTR01000218.1:0-311 GCF_004347715.1 Halomonas marinisediminis
ACCTGTTTCTGGAGCTGAACAACGGGCGGACCCTGACGCTGTTCGATCTGGGCCGCATCCCGCTGGGGCAGCGCGCGGGGCTGCTGGCGCTATTGAAACGCGAGCGCTGGGGGTTGACCGTGGCGGGGTCGGTCGTGCGGTATCGGCGGCGGGTCCGGATGTTCGACCGGATCGAGATGCGTTCCCGGCTGATCGGGTGGGACGCGCGGTTCACCTATATCGAGCAGATCATGCTGGTCCGGGGCGTGGTGACGAGCCAGGCGGTGTTACGCACTGCGGTGACCGACGCCAAGGGGATCGTGCCGACGCAA
>NZ_SLTR01000219.1:0-311 GCF_004347715.1 Halomonas marinisediminis
CGGATCTCCGACGGGCTCGATGCCGCGGTGGCGCGGGGCAGCATGACCGAGGCTGAGGCCCGCAGCCTGCGCGCCGACGCCACCGATATCCGCCAGGTGCTCGGCACCGTGGGCGTCGCCTTGGGCAGCGATGTCGACCCCGCCACCCTGCGCGCCGCACAAGCCTACCGCACCGCCAGCGCCAGCCTGAGCACATGGATGACCGTGGTCGTGCTCGCCATCGCGCTGGTCGGGCTTGGCCTGTCCTGGCTGCGCACCAACCGCGATTTCCGCGCCCGCAACACGGTCGAGACCGCCATCCTCGGCCTGCT
>NZ_SLTR01000220.1:0-310 GCF_004347715.1 Halomonas marinisediminis
CCGACAGCCGGCTGACCGCAGGCGACGGCATGACCGTCGATGCCGTCGAGGCAGGCATTACCTTGACCCGCGCCACTGCCACGGCGAATACCCATCTGGCGATGAAAGCCGGCACGGATATCAAGGCCGACAGCAGTGAGGTGACTGCCGAGAGTGACACACTGGATCTGGAGGCGGGCAGCAACATTGCCCTCACCAACAGCAAGGTGGATGCAGAAACCGGCCTGACGGCGACCGCCGATCAGGGCAGCATCACGCTCGACGACAGCAGTGCCGAAGCCGCCACCGGTAACCTGGCGATGACCGCCGG
>NZ_SLTR01000026.1:0-36118 GCF_004347715.1 Halomonas marinisediminis
TCGGGAGATCGACCACCCGATCCCAGTGGTCGAACGGTTCTATCACTGCTATCCGGGGATTAGGAACAAGGCGTATTGATGCGCTTCACGGCCTTGTGGAAGAATGGCTGCAATACTGGTTTCAACAAGGTGAAGTCCGTGATCGACGCTGACGGCTTTCGCCCCAACGTTGGCATCATCATCGCCAACGATCAGGGGCAGCTGCTTTGGGCGCGTCGTGTAGGGCAGAATGCGTGGCAGTTTCCCCAGGGAGGCATCAAGGCTGACGAGACACCCAAACAGGCGCTATTTCGAGAGCTCCATGAGGAGATCGGCCTGACGGCCGAAGACGTCGAGATCCTTGCCTGCACCCGGGGTTGGCTGCGCTATCGCCTGCCGCGACGCATGATTCGCACGCATTCCCGGCCGGTCTGTATCGGCCAGAAACAGAAGTGGTTTCTGCTCCGGATTCGCTGTCAGGAGAGCCAGATCTGCATGGATCTCTCCGAGAAGCCGGAGTTCGACGGTTGGCGCTGGGTCAGCTACTGGCACCCGTTGGCCCAGGTGGTGCCCTTCAAGCGTGAGGTGTACCGCCGCGCCCTGAAGGAGCTCTCGCCACGGGCCCAGCGCCTGGCGTTGGGCCATGGTTAGCCACCTGGAGGGCTGAGCCCCGACCGCAACACACGATAACAGCGCGATACGACAGCGCTAACCGACAACAGGGGTACCCACTCGACATGCTCGAGGTCTTGCGCCGCATCATCCAGGAAGTCAACGGGGCCCGCAGCCTGGATGCGGCGCTCTCTACCATGGTGCGGCGCATTCGCAAGGCGATGCAGACCGATGTTTGCTCCTTCTATCTCTTCGATGAGGAGGTGGATAGCCTGGTGCTCATGGAAACCATCGGGCTGCGCAGCCAGGCGGTAGGTCGGGTGAGTCTGCTCGTCGGCGAGGGCCTGGTGGGCCTGGTCGCCATGCGAGAGGAGCCGCTCAACCTCGAGGATGCCCAGGCGCATCCACAGTTTCGCTACTTCGAATCCACCGGCGAGGAGCGTTACTCGAGCTTTCTCGGTGTGCCCATCATTCACCAGCGGCGCATGCTCGGCGTGCTTGTGGTGCAGCAGGCCGAGAAGCGGCGCTACGGTGAGGAGGACGAGGCGTTCCTGGTCACCATGGCCGCCCAGCTGGGTGGCGTGCTGGCCCACGCGCTGGTCACCGGCAATCTGACCCGGCCCGGCCGGCAGGGGCAGGTGCAGTTCAAGGGCGTGGCCGCCTCGCCGGGCATGGCGATCGGCGAGGCGGTGGTGATCGCGGCACCCGCCGACCTCGACAGCGTGCCCGACCTGATACCGACCGATGTCGAGTACGAGATTACTCGCCTCAAGGAGGCGATCGGTGGCGTGCGTGAGGAGATTCGCGCCGCGGGGGCGCGCCTGGCCAGCCGCATCTCGGCCCAGGAGCTGGCACTGTTCGAGGTCTATCAGCAGATGCTCAGCGAGGCCGCGCTCTCCCAGGAGGTGGAGAAGCGCATCCGCGAGGGGCAGTGGGCCCCGGGTGCCCTGGCCGATGTGGTCAAGCGACACGTCCAGTATCTGGAGCGGGTCGATGACGACTATCTGCGCGAGCGCGCAGCGGATGTGCGTGACCTGGGGCGTCGGGTGCTGGCCCATCTGCAGGAGGAGAGTCCCCAGACCCCCAGTGTCTATCCCGAGCGCACCATCCTGGTGGGAGATGAACTGAGCGTGGCGCTGCTCGGCGAGGTACCGCGCGACAAGCTCGTCGGCCTGGTCTCGGTGCGTGGCTCGAGCACCTCCCATGTGGCGATCCTGGCGCGTGCCATGGGGATTCCCACGGTGCTGGGCATGGTCGATCTGCCACTGCCGCGACTTTCCGGCGAGCGACTGATCCTCGATGGCCATCGAGGACGACTCTACATGCGCCCCGGCGCCGATCTTCTGACCCACTATGAGGGCATGATCAGTGAGGAGGCGGCGCTGGCCGAGGTGCTCGAGCACGAGCAGCACCTGCCCAGCTGCACCCCCGACGGCCACACCATGCCGCTGATGGTCAACACCGGCCTGGCGGTGGACGCGGTGGCGTCGCTCAAGCCGCGCATCAGCGGGGTAGGGCTCTACCGCACCGAGGTGCCCTTCATGGTCACCGAGCGCTTCCCCGGCGAACAGGAGCAGACACGCCTCTATCGCGACCAGCTCGAGAGCTTTGCCCCCCTGCCGGTGGTCATGCGCACCCTGGATATCGGTGGCGACAAGGACCTGCCCTACTTTCCCATCGAGGAGGCCAACCCTTTCCTCGGCTGGCGCGGGATCCGTGTCACCCTCGACCATCCCGAGGTCTTGATGGTCCAGCTGCGTGCGATGTTGCGCGCCTCCCAGGGGCTGGACAACCTGCAGGTGCTGCTGCCCATGATCACCAATGTCGACGAGGTCGACACCGCCCAGCGCCTGCTCGAGCGTGCCATCGTCGAGCTGGGCGAGGAGGGCGTGGTGGTGCCCAAGCCCCGAGTGGGAGTGATGATCGAGGTGCCGGCGACCCTCTATCAGCTCGACGCCCTGGCCGCGCGGGTCGACTTCTTCTCGGTCGGCAGCAACGACCTGACCCAGTATCTGCTGGCAGTGGATCGCAACAACCCTCGGGTCGCCGACCTCTACGACGCCTGCCACCCCGCGGTGCTCTCCGCCCTGGCCCTGCTGGCCAGCGAATCGCGCCGTCTCGAGATGCCCATCTCGGTGTGCGGCGAACTGGCCGGTGACCCGGCAGGTGCGCTGCTGCTGATGGGCATGGGCTTCGGCGCGCTCTCCATGAACGCCCCCAGCCTGCCGCGAGTACGCGCCGCCATTCGTCGGGTGCCGCTGAAGGATGCCCAGGAACTGGTCGACCAGACCCTGTGCCTCGATAGCCCCGACGAGGTGCGCCGCCATCTCAATCAGCGCATTGGCGAATGGGAGCTCGCCCACCTGATGCCGCCGCGGGATTGAGCGCTAAGCCGTAGGACGTAGGAGCGCGATTTATCGGTGGTCCGACATTTCGGCGACCAAAAAGGTCTCCCCCTCCGCTACGCCCCCCGGCCCGAAGCGTTTCTCCCCGATCTCCATGCGCCCGCTGGCGTGCCAGTTCAACCAGGTCATCGCGCGGGTGCCATAGGTGTCGCCGACGATAAAGGGCGAGGAGAGGGTGCGCTCCAGATCGAGACCCACGCCGGTATCCGGCAGGGCGTGATCGTCGGCGGGGCGTGAGTCGGCCATCGCCGCCAGGGCGTCCTCCGGCCAGCGACCATGCTGAATGGCGTGGCCGAGCCCCCGACGGGCCTCGATCAGCTTCGGCCAGGGAGTATTGAGGGCGGCATTGGAGAGTCCGTGGAGGCCGGGTGGAACCTGGCGCAGCCAGACCCCGTCGAGGCCGCGATGCAGGTGCCACAGCCGTTCGCCATCACCGGCCAGCAGATTGAAGCCGGCATAACGCAGCGCCTCCCCCCGCTCCAGATGCGCCAGCCAGCCCTCCAGCTCGGGGTGAGTCAAGGCATCATGGACCAGGCCACCACGACTCGGCGCGCCATCGGGTACCCGCAGGCGTGGGTCGCGCACATTGGTGACCGCCGCGAAGCGGCCACCGCGGTGGATCGCCAGCCAGGTGCCGCCGGCTTCCAGGTCGCGACCGCCGACAATCTCGGGGGCGTCGCGCCAGGCGGCCAGCGCAGCGGCGGGGCGGGCGTGAAATTCGTCGCGATTGGCGACCAGGCGCAAGGGCCAGGTGTCGCCTGGACGATGGTCGAAGGCAATCAGACACATACGGCCAGCTTAGCGGCTCGAGACCAAGCGGGGAAGCCCGCGATGACAGCCGCCGCGTGGCGGCGTACACTCGGCCCACACCTCGTTAACGGCTAACATGACGGATGCGAAACGAGTTGCGCGGCGCACGGCGCCCTTCTCCCCTTATCATGGTGGCGCTGCTGATCCAGCTGGCCCTGCTGGTGGGCGGTGCCGGCCTGCTGCTGTATGCCGATGGCGAAGCCTCGGCCTGGCTGATGGCCCTGCTGTTGGGTTCGAGCCTTAACCTGATGCTGCTGGTGCTGCAGCCCTGCCGCTGGCCGCGGGGTCAACGGGACCCAGCGCCGGTCGAGGAGCCGGCTACGCCCCGCAACAAGCCGGTGGTTGATGCCGGGGCGTCGTTGGCCGAAGCCCGGCTGCGCCGTCAGGTGCGCGACCTTCAGGATGATCTCGCCCAAGGCAAGCAGAAGCTTTCCCGATTGATGGCGGGCCGCGAGCGGGCCCGCGAGGCATCGCGGCTTAAATCCGATTATCTGAGCCTGATGGGTCGCGAGCTGCAGCGCCTGCGCCAGCGGCTCGACGAGCTCGCCGGCGATCCGACATCAGCCCCCCGCACCGAGACGACTCTCGTCAACGAGCTGCGCGAGCGCCTCGTCGACCTGGGTGAGCTGCTCAAGGGGCTGACCGGGGGTGAGGAGGCGTCGACGCGGCCACCCACTCGCCAGGGGCGCGTGCTGATCGTCGACGACGGCCCGGTCAATCTGATGCTGGCCCGTCAGGTACTGGAGCGTGAAGGGCTCGATGTCACCGCGGTCACCTCGGGGAGCGAGGCCCTGGCGCTTCAGAAACAGGAACACTTCGATCTGGTGCTGATGGATATCTTTATGGAAGGCATGGACGGCATGGAAACCAGCCGCCGCTGGCGTGAACAGGAGCGAGCCGGGCACGGGGGGAATGGCAGCGTGCTGGTCGCGCTGACCGCCAACGTGGGCGACGGTGATCGGCGGCGTTTCAGCGAGGCGGGGCTGGACGACTTCCTCGCCAAGCCCTATCGCCCCCAGGAGCTGGTCGAGCGGGTCATCCGCTGGCTGCCCGAGCGCCTCGTGGAGCCCGACGCATGACGCTACTGCTGGTCTTCGTTGGCTACCTGGCGCTGGGCGCCGTTGCCGGGACCCTGGCCGGCCTGTTCGGAGTCGGAGGAGGGTTGATCATCGTGCCCGCCCTGGTCGTGGCGTTTGGCGTTCAGGGAGTGTCTCCCGAGATCACCATGCACCTGGCGGTGGGCACATCGCTCGCCACCATCGTGGTGACCGGCGCCTCGTCGGCCTGGGGTCACTACCGGCGCGGCAGCATCCATCAGCCGTGGTTTCTGGCCCTGCTGCCCGGGCTGCTGCTGGGCGCCATCGCCGGCGTGTTCGTCGCCGATGGCCTCTCCGCCGGCAGCCTGGGTACCCTGTTCGGGATATTCGTGCTGGTGATGGCGGCGCGCATGGCGCTGTCGCGCGGGCCACGCCCTGGCAGTGTGGCACCGGGGCGGGCCACCATGGCCGCCGCCGGTGGGGTGATCGGTGGTATCTCCGCGCTGTTCGGCATCGGTGGTGGCACCCTCTGCGTGCCCTGGCTGACGCGCTGTGGTGCAACGCTGACCCAGGCCGTAGGCACCTCGGCCGCCTGTGGAATTCCCATTGCCCTGTTTGGCGCGGCCACCTTTGCGGTACTCGGCTGGGGCAATGCCCTGCTTCCCGCCGGTGCCACCGGCTTCGTAATGTGGCCGGCACTGCTGGGCATCGTGCTCGCCAGCGTGCCCTGCGCACGCCTCGGTGTATGGCTGGCCCATCGCCTGCCTGCCCGAGTGCTGCGCCTGGCCTTCGCTGCCCTGTTGGCCTCGGTCGGTCTTACCTTCGTGCTATAGCGACTCGGCTTCGCCGAGAGCTATAAGCCATACGCTTTACGCTGCAAGAAGGCCTTTAGCGTAGGCTTGGTGGCCATAGACTGGCTCACGACTCACGACTCACGACTCACGACTCACGACTCACAGCTTACGTCTTCCAGTGTTTAAGGATTTCCATGCTCTCCTACCCTGATATCAACCCCGTGGCGATCTCCCTCGGCCCCTTCCAGGTGCACTGGTATGGCCTGATGTATGTGGTGGGCTTCGTCGCCGCCTGGTTCCTGGGGCGCCGGCGTGCCGCGCGAATTGACCTGAGCCAGGACGATATTGGCGACCTGATCTTCTACGCCGCCCTGGGGGTCGTGCTGGGTGGCCGGCTGGGCTATGCGCTCTTCTACGGTCTCGACCAGTGGCTGGCCGATCCGCTGTGGATCGTGCGGGTGTGGGATGGCGGCATGAGCTTCCATGGCGGCCTGCTCGGAGTGCTGGTGGCCATGTGGTGGTTTGCCAGAAAGAAGCGGCTGGCGTTCTTCACTCTGACCGACTTCGTGGCCCCGCT
Source organism: Halomonas marinisediminis (assembly GCF_004347715.1). Lineage (NCBI taxonomy): Bacteria > Pseudomonadati > Pseudomonadota > Gammaproteobacteria > Oceanospirillales > Halomonadaceae > Halomonas > Halomonas marinisediminis. The sequence goes on from NZ_SLTR01000026.1 coordinate 6,215, forward strand.
GGTGCCCATCGGCCTGGGGGCGGGGCGCATCGGCAACTTCATCAACCACGAACTGCCTGGGGCGATCACCGAGATGCCCTGGGGCATGCCATTCCCCGGGCTAGGCCCCGAGCCGCGCCACCCCTCGTCGCTCTATGAAGCGGCCCTCGAAGGGGCGGTACTGTTTATCGTTCTGTGGTGTGTTACCGCCACGCCGCGCCGCCGTGGCCTGGCCTCGGGGCTATTTCTGGTGCTCTATGGCGCCTTCCGCTTCCTGGTGGAGTTCTACCGCCTGCCGGATGCCCATATCGGTTACCTGGCCTTCGGCTGGTTCACCATGGGCATGCTGCTGACGCTACCGATGATCGCCGGTGGAGTGGCACTGATCGCCTGGTCGCACCGCCAACCTGTCGATGCCAAGATGTGAGTGGCAAGGGGCAAGGGGCAAGGGGCAAGGGGCAAGGGGCAAGGGGCAAGGCCAAATACTCGTCGAGGAGATGGTAACCTGGTTGGTTGGCCAGCGGCGTCTTTAGCCTCTATCGCTGGACGTGTAGAATCCGCCTTCCAGCCACCCGCCCCGACGATACCGTGACCGACGATACTCAGCCCGCCCTCGAACAGCCCGCTCTCGAGCAGCCCTACCTCGACCTGATGCGCCAGGTGCTCGACCATGGTGTGGAGCGTGACGATCGCACCGGGGTAGGGACCCGCTCGATCTTCGGTCATCAGATGCGCTTCGACCTGGCCCGCGGCTTTCCGCTGCTGACCACCAAGAAGCTCCACACCCGCTCGATCTTCCACGAGCTGCTGTGGTTCCTGGCCGGCGACACCAATATTGGCTACCTCAAGGAGCATGGCGTTCGCATCTGGGACGAGTGGGCCGATGCCAACGGCGACCTGGGGCCGATCTATGGCTACCAATGGCGCAGCTGGCCCGACCCCCGCGGTGGCCATGTCGACCAGATCGCGGGCCTGCTCGAGCAGCTGCGGGTCAATCCGCGCTCACGGCGCCTGATCGTCTCCGCCTGGAACCCTGCCCAGGTCGACGAGATGCAGCTGCCCCCTTGTCACTGCCTGTTCCAGTTTTACATGGCCGAGGGGCGACTCTCCTGCCAGCTCTACCAGCGCAGCGCCGATATCTTCCTGGGCGTGCCCTTCAATATCGCCAGCTATGCGCTGTTGACCCAGATGATCGCCCAGGTGGCGGGGTTGGCGCCCGGCGAATTTATCCACACCCTGGGCGATGCCCATCTCTATCTGAATCATCTCGAGCAGGCCGAGGAGCAGCTGTCACGTGCCCCGCGCCCGGCGCCCCGGCTGGTGCTCGACCCTGATGTGACCGATCTGTTCGACTTTCGCATCGAGCATATCGCCATCGAGGGCTATGACCCTCATCCACACATCAAGGCGGAGGTTGCCGTATGAGCCAGGACGAGCCAGTGAGCAACGAGGCGTTCATGGATGACACCCTGGTGCCCATCGCCATGATCGCCGCCATGGATCGCCATCGAGTGATCGGCGTCGACAACGCGCTGCCGTGGTATCTACCCGAGGACCTCAAGTTCTTCAAGCGCATGACCCAGGCCAAACCGCTGGTGATGGGGCGCAAGACCTTTCAGTCCATCGGTCGGCCGCTGCCCGGGCGGCTGAATATCGTGGTGACTCGTGACGAGAGCTTTCAGCATGACGGCATCCGCGTCTGCCACGATATCGCCTCGGCGCTGACCCTGGCCGACCAGCAGGCGACCATCGATGGGGCGGAGGAGATCATGGTGATGGGGGGCGCCGAGATCTATGCCCAGGCGTTGCACCACGCCAGCCGCCTCTACCTGACCGAAGTGGATATCGAGGTGGAGGGCGATGCCCGCTTCCCCGAGATCGATTCTGACGAGTGGGTGGAGGTCCAGCGGGTGGCCGGTAGCCCCGCCGAAGGGCAGCCCGCCTACGACTTCGTCGAGTACCGTCGTCGCGACGATCAGCACCGGGAGAGCGTCGGCGCCTAACGACATTTGTCATGGGCGCGCATCTGGCACAGACTTGATGACACCGCCTGTATCTCAGAGTCTGTGGAAGGAGAACGGTTTGGCCGAGCAACGCGTACACTCGCTGCTGGACGCCCTGGATGGGCGCACCCGATCGCTGTTGGAGCGCCTGGCAAATGAGCGAGGGGCTCGCCGCCACGCCGAGAGCGTGCAGGGTGAGCTCGCCCAGCGGCTCGGTGAGCTGGAACGCCGCCTGGCCGAGGCGCAAGCGGCCCACCGGGAGCTCGCCGAAGCGCACCGCGGGCTGGAAGAGACATACCGCATCCTGGAGGGTGAGCGGCGCAGGCTGGAGGAGCAGTGTCGTGAGCTGGAGGAGGAGTGCCGCGAGCTCGACGAGCAGAACAGCGAGCTGGAGGCCCATAACCGCCATCTTCACGAACGCCTGACCAGCGACCAACCCGCCGAGGGTGGCTTCCGCCCCGGGCGGCGTTCTCAGGGGCTCTCCGCGTTGATCGGCCACCGTCCGGTGCCTGCTGCCACCGAGCAGCCCGCATTGGCACCCTCTATCGACGAATCGGCTATTGATAGCGCCGAATCGGCCACCGCGAAACCAGCCACCCCCCCTGTGGGAGCCCGATTTATCGGTGATCAGGCCAGGGAGCCAGATACCGGCTCCCTGGCCGATACCTCTTTGCCGTTATCCGGCCAATCTTCGTCCGAGAAGTCCGAGCCTGCCGACGAGCCACAGGGCACGCGTCAGGACGCCTTGCCCACTGATGAGCCGCCATCTCCCCAGGCCCTGCTCGGCGAGTGGTATGTGCGCTATCCCGCCGCCTTCTTCAAGGGCCATACCCGCCCCTTGATGGTCGGTATCCACGAGCTGCTGGCCAGCCGCGAGCCCTGGCCCGAGAAGCTGGTGCGGCGCGCCCTGGCCTGCTACGTCAATCTGCCGCGCTACCTCAAGGCGATGCGCGAAGGCGCCGAACGCATCGACCTCGATGGTCAGCCCGCCGGCAAGGTGGATGCCCAGGCCGCCGATTACGCTCACCGCAAGCTCGACCGCCTGCAGGGTGAGAAGCGTGCCGGGAAGGGGCGCAACAGCCAGGCCCGACAGCAACAGCGCCGTGGCAAGGCGACCAAGGAGTCGGCCAAGGGCAAGAGTCAGCCGAATGCCAAGGTGAAGGGCGATGCCAGGCAAGTCGCCTCGAAAGGGCAGGGCGCTATTGCCGATTCGGCCCCCCACCAGGCCGATGTCGCGTCATCACCGAGCACCATGGAAGAGAAACTCTCGGCCCTGATGGCCAAGCATAATGGTCGCTGACTGTCTCTTAAGCGATTGATTTAACTGATTATTAATTTTTTGGTGCTAACGATATGGCGCGTTGGTAGGCGTTGACTTGTGTTCGTCATATCGGCAGGGCATTATGCAGCAACCGCCGTGAGGCGCGTGTTTGCATTTTTGGTGGAAAGTTCCGCGTGGTGAGGGCGGCACATAGGAAAACAGTGTTTTTTTCTTCTTGCGTTCCCTCATGACCCGGTATAAGGTTGCTCCTGCGAGCATTGGAATATAACTAAGGCTTTGCCGAAGTGTGGCTCGCACCGGCACTCACCCTTCGCGAGAAGGTTAGCCGAGACGAGCCGGCGCAGACCGGCCAGGCCTGCCGAACCGCCCAAGAGTGGTCGGCAACAAACGATCGAAACAGACTGCTAGTCAAAGGAACATCATCATGATGAAGAAGACACTGTTAGCGACTGCTATTGCTGGCGCCATGATCGCCACCGGCGCTCAGGCTGCTACCGTTTATGACCAGGACGGCACCAAGCTGGACGTTTATGGCCGTATCGCCATGGGCATCGCCGGCGGTGGTCCCGAGTACAACGATTCCGAACAGAAGATCGACAACGGCACAGATTTCGTTGACGTCTTCTCTCGTCTTGGCCTGCGCATGAGCCACGCCGTGTCCTCCGACACCACCGCCTTCGGTCGTGTCGAGTGGCGTTTCAAGGGTGACGAGCGTTATACCGACTCCGGCTTCACCGAGGTTCGCCAGAGCTATATCGGTCTGCGCAACGACAACTGGGGTACCATCCAGGGCGGCAACTTCGACTCCTTCTACAACCAGGCCGTCTCCATTCCGTTTGATGTCTACATCGACCGTGGCCTCGAGTTTGCCGGTCATCCGATCCAGTCGCGTGGCGACTCTGTTGGTTACATTACCCCGAACCTGTCCGGTTTCCAGGTATACTTGCAGGGTAAGCACTACAGCTCTCGTGGCGAGCTTGAGCCCAGTGAAGGTACTACCGTGGCAGCCCAGGGTGGTGCTGTTTACGAGATCAATAACCTGCGCTTGGCTGCCGGTTTTGTTGATGACGTAGAAGAAGGTGGCGGCAACGACGAGGTGCTCTACGGCGCAACCGTCTCCTATGAGTTCGTTCCGGGCTTTTCCGGTCGTCTCGGCTATGAGACTCAAGACGAGAACGATGTCAACGGTGGTGGTCATGACACCTGGGGCCTCGGTCTGAGCTATTCCAGCGGTCCGTGGGCCGTCAACGCCGACATCTACGATGTCGATCCGGAAGAAGGCGACAGCCGCACTTCCTGGGCGCTGGGTGGCTACTACAACGTCACCAGCAACTTCCAGGCCTTCACCGAGCTGCAGCAGGCTGACCAGCAGTCCATCAGTGTCGATATCGATGGCCTCGACTCCAGCGTCGAAACTGCTGACGGCGACGACATGTACTACCTGGTCGGCGCTCGCTACTTCTTCTAAGCGACGCTGCCCCTCGCCACTGGCGAGCGTAGTATGAATGAAGCCGGCCCCTTGAGGGCCGGCTTTCTTGTGCCTGATATATGAGTGGCATCAGTGCCAGCTCAGCCGTGGCGGAGTGTTCCAGGTACGTGAAGACCCCAAGCCTGCCATTGCGTGTGATTGGGTAAGGCTGATGCCGAATGGCGCATATGGAATGAGTGCGCTGAGCGCTCTGGACGAGCCGCCGGCGCTTAGTGATCAGTTGTCTCTCAACTCTTGCTGAGGGGCGTCAATCGCCCAGGGGCGACAACATCGGAAGCAGGGTGGATAGCCTCTTTGGCTTGGCTGTGTCTCTCTGGAGGTGAAGCCTGCGGTCCTAGCCGTCAACGGGGCTGTCATGGTGAGAGGCGAGGCACACAAAACGCGGAAAAATGCCCATGCGCTCCATCAGGCCCCGGGTAGCTTCATCCAGCAGGGCGACCGGAGTATCCAGGATTTCGCTGTTGTTGAAGGGAAGCATGGGGGGCAAGAAGTAATAGGCTGCAGGCTGCGAGTCGGCAGGGGCTATGAAGGGGAGCTACGCAGGGGAGGGCGGTTATCCCGGGCGAGGCTCCAAGGACAGGCAGGGCAATCTACTGACTCCTTGCCGCTACCTGCCATCCCGTCAACCTCGCCCAGGGCCATAGCTAGCCTAAGACCGGCTTTTCCCGTATCACAGGATGCCGGTTAGTCGGCCTTGAGCATATGAACCTGCTGCTGTGGGAACGGGATAGAGATGCCTTCCGCATCGAACGCCTTTTTCACTCGCTCTTGCATGTCCCAGTTGAACGGCCATAGATCGCCGGCCTTGGTCCAGACGCGTACGGTCAGATTCACGGAGCTGTCACCAAGACCGCCAACCACCACCAGGGGTGCTGGATCTTGCAGGGCGCGCTCGTCTTCAAAGATCAGGCGCTGCAGGATGGCCTTGGCCTTGTCGATATCATCGTTGTAGCCGATGCCGAAGGACATGTCGCAACGACGCGTCTCATAGACACTCATGTTGGTCAGGCTGCTATTCGAGAGCTGGCCGTTAGGAATCACCACACGGCGATTATCGAACGTATCGATGATGGTGTAGAGGATGCTGATTTCACGCACGGAGCCGACGAAGCCTTGAGCCTCGATCGTGTCGCCTACCTTGAACGGCTTGAAGAGCAGAATCAAAACGCCGCCGGCAAAGTTTGCCAGACTGCCTTGCAGTGCCAGGCCCACTGCCAGGCCGGCAGCACCGATAATGGCCACGAAGGATGTCGTGGCAATCCCGATCATGGAGGCGGCCGAGATCAGCAGCAGGATCTTGAGAATGACGCTAACAAGGCCACACAGAAACTTGTTCAGCGTGGGGTCTTTTTGGCCCAGTTTGCTATCCAAGGCTGCGACGAATCGATTGATCAGCCACATGCCAATAGTCAGCGTGATGATGGCCAACAACACCTTCGGGGCGTAGGCCATCACCAGGCCAATTGCCTGGTCGAGGTGGTCGGTGGCGCGACCATCGGCGTTGAGCAGGTCTTCCATGTGGGGCTTCTTGGTTCCTTGAGAACGACTGGATTTTGGTGCAATGCGCCGACGGTCCGACGCCGAGGGGTGTTCGGATCGTTTGGGTAGGAGAGCGGAGGGAAGGAAGTGGCGCCCCCATCAGGATTCGAACCTGAGACCTTCCCCTTAGGAGGGGGACGCTCTATCCAGCTGAGCTATGGGGGCAACACGCGGCGCATTATAGAGAAATGCGCCGGCGAGGGGAACCGGCAACAAGGTGCCATCGTCGACAGATGCCGTTTCGGATTGCAGCAATTTGAGGCGTTATGGAGATGAGCCGGAGGCGGCTTGCGGGTAGAATGCCGGCATCTTCGCTCAGGGTCGCTCCATGACATCCCCTTTGTCTCCGCCGCCATCGTCTCCGCTCTCCGTCCATGGTGATCGCCACTTCGACGGTCTGGCCGACAAGTTCGCCGCGAGCCTCTATGGTGGCGTGCGCGGTGAGCTGCGCCTGGCGCTGCTCGACCGCCTGCTGCCGGAGATGCTCGATCTGCGCGGCCAGCCGCTGCTCGATGTGGGCGGTGGCCTGGGGCAGCTGGCCGGCTGGTTTGCCGAGCGGGGTCATCCGGTCACCCTGGCCGAGCCCTCCGCCGAGATGCTCGAACGGGCCCGCGAGGCGCTGCTGAAAACATCGGCCGAGCGCGAGATCACCTTTCTTCCGGCGCCGCTGCAGGCGCTTCCCGAGCAGGCCCCCGGCCCCTGGTCGTTGATCGCCTGCCATGCGGTGCTCGAGTGGCTGGGGGATCCGCGGGTGGCCCTGGCGATCCTGGCCGGCCTGCTGGTCCCGGGCGGGCAGCTCTCGTTGATGGTCTTCAATCGTGATGCCCTGCGCTTCTCCAATGTGGTCAAGGGTAACCTGCAGAAGGCCCTGGATGACCGCCTGGAGGGCAAGGGATTGCGTCGTCGACTGACACCGATCTCGCCGCTGACACACGCCCAGATCATGGCCTGGAGTGCCGAGCTGGGCCTTGAGGTGCGCGAGGTCGCGGGCATTCGGGTCTTCCATGACTATTTGCGCAGCCCCCCGCAGACCGATGACGACCGCGAGCGGCTGCTCGAGCTCGAGTGGCGCTACTGCCGGGTCGACCCCCACTGGCGGCTGGGCCGCTATCTGCTCTATACCCTGGTGCGCCGTGATACCCCGGTTTCACCCGCCTCTTCATCAGCCTCTTCACCAACCTCTTCATCAACCTCTTTACAAGACCAGGAGCCCCTGTGATGCATGCCGAGACACCCCGCGCCGAGAATCCGGTCTGCCAGCTGCTGGAGCGCCAGGCCGCCGACTATCGCGGTTGGTGGTGGGTGGCGCCGCCACGGGACACCTGGCTGGAGGCGGAGCAGGGGATGGCGATCAGTGCCGACCTGAGCCTGCGTGAGGCGTGGCAGGCCGCCGGCGGCAGGGCACATTCCCCCTTTGCGCCCGAGCTTGCCGGTGACGAGCCCCCGGCCGGGGTGGTGCTGTTCTGGCCCAAGAGTCATGCCCTGGGTGAGTGGTGGCTGCTGTGGTTGTGCGCCACGCTGCCCGAGGGCACGCCATTGCAGCTGGTGGGCGAGAACCAGGGCGGCATCAAGCGGGTGCTCAAGGTGCTGGCCGCCCTGGGGCTGGGGTGTCGCAAGCTCGACAGCGCGCGGCGCTGCTCGCTGTTCGAGAGCCGCCTCGGCCGCGTGGGCATCGACCCGTCAGCGGCCTGGACCACCTTCGATGCCGGTCTGGATGACGAGCCGTTGACCCTGGCCAGCCACCCGGGAGTATTCGGCCACGGCAAGCTCGACGATGGCACACGGCTGCTGCTGGAGAGCTTGCCTGGAGCGCTGAGGTTCGAGGGTCGCGAGCTTCTGGATATGGGCTGTGGTGACGGCATCCTCGCCGCCTGGCTGGCACGCCAGGGAGCGCGGGTCAGTGCCGTGGATGTCAACGCCTTCTCGGTGGAGGCGACCCGGCGCAGCCTGGCAGCCAACGAGCTGGCCGGCGAGGTGCTGGAGAGCGATGTCTACTCGGCGCTGGTGGAGCGTCAGTTCGATGCCATCATCAGCAACCCGCCGTTTCATCAGGAGCGCGCCATCGATTACGGCCCCGCGGCGCGGCTGATCGGCGAGGCGCGGGCGCACCTGCGCCCCGGCGGTGCCTTGATCATCGTGGCCAACGCCTTCCTGCCCTATCCGGACCGGCTCGAGCGCGCCTTCGGCAGCTTCGAGATCCTCGCCGACGATCGTCGCTACCGGGTCTATCGCGCCATCAAGCGCTGATCAGGCGACGTGGTCGTGGTGCTGTGAGATGTCGCCTCGGCCGGCGAGCAGCCCGGCGACGGAGATGTCCTCATCGAGGGCATCCCAGTGAAGCCCCTTGCCTGAGTAGCTGATTCGACACGCGTCGCGTTCGTCGGGAGTGGCGTGCAGCAGGCGTGGAAACCAGGCTAATGGGATGCCCAGCGTTCTGCCATCGTTGAGCTCGACCCACATGGTGTAGTCATCAAAGCTGACGGTCTTGGCGGAAATGCTCATTCCAGGCCCTCTCGATATCATGACGATGCTCTTCTACCAACTGCATAAGCTGTGAGAGCTGTCACCGATTGTAGCCAGCGCTGTTGGCGATAGCGACCTGTGGCTCCAGCCAGATCTTGGCCTCCCCATCTCCGCTTTCTGCATGAACATGGATAGGCTCGAGTGGGTTGCCTTCGTTCGAGTAGAAGAAGAACCTGATCCCTTTGTAGCGGAAGATGACCGGCATGGTGGCACTCCTATGCCTGCGGGTCGCGGTAGTCGATCTCGGTGATGATATAGGTGGTCTCGCCACCGGGGGCGGCCACCGTGACCTCCTCGTCCAGGGGCTTGCCGAGCAGCGCTCTGGCCAGCGGCGAGTCGACGCTGATCCAGTGCTTGTCGGGGGCGATCTCGTCGTGGCCGACGATGCGGATGCGCATCTCCTCGCCTTCCTCATCCTCCAGGGTGACGAAGGCGCCGAAGTAGACCTTGCCGGTATCCGCCGGCAGCCGGTCCACCACCGTCAGCTCGTCGAGCCGCTTGGTCAGATAGCGGATGCGCGCGATGACCCGGCTCAGCTCCTTCTTGTTGTACGTATAGTCGGCGTTCTCCGAGCGGTCGCCCAGGGCCGCCGCCTCTCCCACCTTGGCGGAGAGGGCGGGGCGCTTGACCCGCGAGAGATGGTCGAGGATGCCGCGCAGCCGCTCGGCGCCCTCGGCGGTGATCAGGTGGCTCTTGGGTTCCTGGCGCGGATCCTTGGCCGGGTCGCGCCAGCGGGTCATGTTACGGCCTTTCATGGTGTACCTCGTGATTCATAGCCTGGCGGTATCTGGCGGGAACATACGCCAAGCGAGTGGCGAAGGCCAAGATGGGAGCGACTGGCGAATGATTCAAACGTTCGTTACATTCGGGTGTGGGATCACAATACCAACACCCGAAGGAGAGCCGAGATGATACGACGTCGACTGCTGACAAGCGCCATGGGGCTGGGCGTCAGCCTGAGCCTGGCGGTGCTTCCTGTGGCAGCCGCCCACGCCTGGGAGGCGCGGGTGGAGGGCATCAAGAACCACTGGGAGCGGGTGGTGACCGAACAGCCCGAAGGGGAGCGCGCCGATGGCCTCAAGGCCCTGGCCGGCCAGGCCGAGCGGCTGGTGGAGGAGCACCCGGATGCAGCGGTGCCGCTGGTGTGGCAGGGCATCATCGAGGCCTCCTGGGCGCGGGAGCGTAGCGGTCTTGGGGCGCTCTCCAGTGCCAAGAGCGCCCGCGCTGCCCTGGAGCGGGCGGTAGAGCTCGACCCCCAGGGGCACAATGGTTCCGCCTACGTCACGCTGGGCGCGCTCTACGATCGCGTGCCGGGTGGCCTGGTAGGCTTCGGTGACAGCGAGACCGCCGAGCGCATGTTCCAGCAGGCCCTGGCCATTCGTCCCGACGGTATCGACGTCAACTTCTACTATGCCGCCTTCCTCAAGGAAGAGGGGCGCCTGGACGAGGCCCGCGAGCATGCCCGGCGCGCCGTGGAAGGGCAGGCTCGGCCGTCTCGCACGGCCTCCGACGAGGCGTTGCGCGACGAGGCCCGCGAGCTGCTGGCCAGTCTCTGAGGGCTCAGGGCTATCGCGATTGGCTGTGGCGGTCGTTGGCCAGGTATCGCGTTCAAGGTTGGCATCCCCGGTGTCGATCACGATAATGGGGCCTTTCCTGTGACCGGAGAGCGCCATGCGTGACCCGCGCGAGATCCCGGATCTGGCTGCCGCCCCCTTCACCCGTGCCGATGTGGAGCTTGCCGAGCGCCGTTGCCTCCATCAGGGCTTCTTCCGCCTCGAGTCGCTGCATCTGCGCCACCGCCTGTTCCAGGGTGGCTGGAGCGAGCCCATGGTGCGCGAGGTGCACCAGCGCCACGACGCCGTGGGAGTGCTGCTCTACGACCCCGAGCGCGATGCCGTGGTGCTGGTGGAGCAGTTCCGTGCCGGTGCCATCGATGATCCCGAGTCTCCCTGGAAGCTCGAGGTCGTCGCGGGCCTGGTGGAGCCGGGCGAGAGTGTTGCCGATGTCGCGCGCCGTGAATGCCAGGAGGAGGCGGGGTGCGAGGTGGGTGAGCTGGTCGAGCTGCACACCTACTATCCCAGCCCCGGCGCCTGCAACGAACGGGTTACCCTGCTCTGTGGCCTGGTCGATAGCCGCGGCATCGGCGGGGTGCACGGCCTGGACGAGGAGCACGAGGATATTCGCGTGCATGTGCTGTCGTTTGCGCGGGCCTGGGAACTCCTGCAGGCTGGACGACTCGACAATGCCATGTGCCTGATCGCCTTCCACTGGCTGGCCGGTGAACGGGCCTCATTGCGAGCGAGGAGGTAGCGTGCCGACGAGAAGCGCCTATGTGACAGATCTGAAGAGCCTGCAGGGCGAGTGCAGCGCCAACTACCTGCGGCTGCTGCGCCTGATGGGTGAGCTTGCGCCCGGTGAGAGCCGTGAGGTGGAGCTGGTGAGCCATGGCCATCGTGTGGGACAACTGTGTCTCAAGCTGCAGGAGCGCGCGCCCTATACCAGCATCGTGCGGGTCACCCAGCGCGGCATCCTCGACGACTACCTCGAGACGCCTCGCATGCGTGTGCATCTCTATCATGATGCGCGCATGGCCGAGGTCACCGACTTCCAGCGCCAGCGCCACTTCCACGGCCGCTATCGCTATCCCAATGCCCAGATGCACCAGCCGGACGAGAAGCTGCAGCTCAACCGCTTCCTCGGCGAGTGGCTCGAGCACGGTCTTGCCCACGGCCACTCCCTCGACGTTCCAGCGCTGCGCTAAGCGGCTGACACCCCGGAGCCTGCCATGCCTCGCCTGGTCCAGATCAGCGACTGCCATCTATGCGCCGACCCAGAGGCCCGCGGCCGGCGCGGGGTGCCGCTGCGCCAGCTGGAGGCGGTGGTGGCGGCCGTCAACCATGAGCGCTCCGACCTGGTGCTGGTCACCGGTGACATCAGCAACGATGACAGCGCCGCCTCCTATGCGCTGGCACGACGCACGCTGGACACCCTCGATGCGCCCTGGGAGTGGCTGCCCGGCAATCACGATGTGCTCGCCCCCATGGCCGAGACTCGGCCACTGAACGACGAGCTGACCCTCGGCCAGTGGCGACTCCTGCTGCTCGACACCCATCTACCCGGCCAGCCCCACGGCGAACTCGACGCGGGGGCTCTGCAGGCGCTGGAGCGTCGCCTCGCCGCCGACACGTCGCGACCGGTGCTGATCGCCATGCATCACCCACCCCTGTTGGTCGGGTCCGCCTGGCTGGATGCCATCGGCCTGCGGCGCAGGGAGACGTTCTGGCAGACCCTGGCTCCCCATTCGCATGTCCAGGCGATTCTTTGTGGTCATATTCACCAGGCCTTCGTCGGTCGCCATGCGCTGGAGGGGGGCGAGGTCACGGTCTACGGCTGCCCCTCCACCATCGACCCCTTTCTGCCGGGGAGCGAGCACTTTGCCGTCGACCCGATCGCGCGCCCCGGGTATCGCGTCATCGATCTGGAAGAGGAGGGGTTGACGACGCGGGTCGAACGGGTCGATATCTCGATATGAGTTATAAAAAGATAGTTATTGATTCTTTTGGGTTATTGTTGGCCCGGCGTTACCCTGCTAGACATCGACAATCGACAGCGTCCCTGTCTTCTTTGCCATGTCATGCGAGGTAACCGGCCATGACCCTGCTTCATGCCCCCAAGCGCACGGAGGCGCCCGCGGCGACTGCCGTGCCCGACCCACGGCGGCTCACCCACCTCAAGCAGCTCGAGGCGGAGTCGATCCATATCATCCGCGAGGTGGTGGCCGAGTTCGCCAACCCGGTGATGCTCTACTCCATCGGCAAGGATTCGGCGGTGATGCTGCATCTGGCCCGCAAGGCCTTCTACCCCGGGCCGCCGCCCTTTCCGCTGCTGCATGTCGACACCACCTGGAAGTTCCGTGAGATGATCGCCTTCCGCGATCGCATGGCCGAGCAGGCGGGCATGCAGCTGCTGGTGCACACCAATGAGGAGGGGCGTGCCGCCGGCATCAATCCCTTCGATCACGGCTCCAGCGGCTATACCGATGTGATGAAGACCCAGGCCCTCAAGCAGGCCCTGGACCACTACGGCTTCGATGCCGCCTTCGGTGGCGCACGCCGGGACGAGGAGGCGAGCCGCGCCAAGGAGCGGGTGTTCTCCTTCCGCGACCGCTTCCACCGCTGGGACCCCAAGAATCAGCGCCCCGAGCTGTGGAACCTCTACAACGCCCGGGTCAACAAGGGCGAGTCGATCCGTGCCTTCCCGCTCTCGAACTGGACCGAGCTGGATATCTGGCAATACATCTACCTGGAGAGCATCCCCATCGTGCCGCTCTACTTCGCCGCGCCACGCCCGGTCGTGGAGCGTGACGGCATGCAGATCATGGTCGATGACGAGCGCCTGCCGCTGGCCCAGGGCGAGGTCCCCGAGGAGAAGTGGGTGCGCTTTCGCACCCTGGGCTGCTATCCGCTCACCGGGGCGGTGGAGTCGAAGGCGGCAACACTGCCCGAGATCATCCAGGAGATGCTGCTGACCCGCACCAGCGAACGCAGCGGTCGCGCCATCGACCACGACCAGGCGGGCTCAATGGAGAAGAAGAAGCGCGAGGGCTATTTCTGATGTCACACCAATCGACCCTGATCGCCGACAATATCGAGCAGTATCTGAACGAGCATGAGAACAAGGACCTGCTGCGCTTCATCACCTGCGGCAGCGTCGACGACGGCAAGTCGACCCTGATCGGTCGGCTGCTGCATGACTCCAAGATGATCTTCGACGACCAGCTGGCGGCGATCACCCAGGCCTCAAAGAAGAGCGGCACCACCGGCGAGGAGGTGGATCTGGCGCTGCTGGTCGATGGCCTGCAGTCGGAGCGCGAGCAGGGCATCACCATCGATGTGGCCTACCGCTTCTTCTCCACGGATCGTCGCAAGTTCATCATCGCCGATACCCCGGGGCACGAGCAGTACACGCGCAACATGGCCACCGGGGCCTCCAATGCGAGCCTGGCGATCATCCTGATCGATGCGCGTCACGGGGTGCAGACCCAGACCCGGCGGCACAGCTTCATCGCCGACCTGCTGGGCATCCAGCACCTGGTGGTGGCGGTCAACAAGCTCGACCTGGTGGATTACTCCCGTGAGCGCTTCGAGGAGATCGTCGCCGAGTATCTGACGATCGCCGAGAAGCTCAATGCCCCGGATATCCGCTTCGTGCCGATTTCGGCGCTCAAGGGCGATAATGTGGTCAATCCCAGCGCCGCCATGCCCTGGTACAGGGTGGAGGGAGAGCCGGGGCCGACGCTGCTGGAGCTGCTCGAGACGGTAGAGGTCAGCCGCGATCGCAATCTCTCCGACCTGCGCCTGCCGGTGCAGATCGTCAACCGCCCCAATCTCGATTTTCGCGGCTATGCCGGCACCCTGGAGGCGGGTCTGCTGCGCCCCGGCCAGGCGATCAAGGTGCTGCCCTCGGGGGTGAGTTCAACGGTCGAGCGCATCGTGACCTGGGACGGCGATCTCGAGGAGGCCTTCCCCGGCCAGGCGATCACCGTGACCCTTGCCGATGAGCTGGATATCTCCCGGGGTGACTGGATCGTCGCCGAGGATGCCGAGGTGGCGCTCACGAATGTCTTCGAGGCGGATATCGTATGGATGCATGAGCAGCCCCTCGAGCCTGGCCGCCAGGTCGATATTCGTCTGGCCGGCCGTTCGGTGGCGGGGCAGGTGAGTGCCATCGATCATCAGGTGGACGTCAATACCCTGGAGCGTCACCCCGCCGAGCGCCTCGAGCTCAACGCCATCGCCCGCTGCCGGGTGACATTGACGGGAGAGGTGCCGGTGGATGACTATGCGTTTAGCCCCGGTACCGGCAGCTTTATCGTCATCGACCGTCTGACCAATGTCACCGTGGGGGCCGGGATGGTACGCCGCATCCACGCAAGCGAGGGTGCCGCTCCCGGTGATATCGACTGGGCCGGTTTCGAGCTCGAACTCAACGCCCTGGTGCGCCGCTACTTCCCCCACTGGGAGGCCAGGGACCTGCGCGAGCTGCTCCGCCGAGAGCCATAAGCCGAGGGACCAGAGGAGAGTAGGCGGCGCGGCCAGTCGGGATGGCACAAGGAGAGGCTGCGCAGCATGAAATCCCCTATCGCGACCGTTCGCCCCGTTCTGGACTTCATCAAGCGGCTGGTGCGTACCGTCGCCAGCCCCATGAAGCACGATCATGGTCGTGGCGGCATGATGGTCCAGCCATATCGAGGATACGGCTCCCGCACGCGGGTCTTTCTGATGGGCCGGGTGTTCCGCCAGGCGCGCCTCGGGCGGATGATCCCGCGCCGCGGCATGCTGCGTGACACCGCCGATGTCGTGCGGCGGATCGCTCGTCGCGGGTACGCCGACGCCCGCGTGGAGATACGTCTCGGCGACAATAGCGTCGCCGTCACCACGAATAGGGATGGCTACTTCGATGCCCAGCTGGCCATCGCCTATCCGTTGCCCGAGGAGGTCGCCTGGCACCGGGCGGATCTCGTGGTCACGGCAAACAGCCAGCCTCCCGTTCAGGCGAGCGTCGATGTCTTCGTGGCGCTGCCCGAAACGGATCTGATGGTGATCAGCGATATCGATGACACGGTCATGTACACGGGCGTCGCCGACAAGCTGCGCATGCTGTATCGGCTGTTCGTCGAAAAGCCCCATCGACGCACCGCCTTTTCCGGTGCCGCCTCGCTCTACCAGGCGCTGCATCGTGGCGCAGAGGGGCATGCCCAGCGCCCGATCATCTATGTATCCCGCGGCCCCTGGGCGATCTACGAGGTCCTGGAGACCTTTTTTCAGCTCAACCATATTCCCGTGGGACCCATCCTGTTCATGCGCGAGTGGGGCATCTCCCTTCGCCACCCCTGGCCACGGCGTGCCGAGGATCACAAGCGCGACCTGATCGCGCGCATGCTGGCCCTGTTCGACGAGATGCCCTGCATCCTGATCGGTGACAGTGGCCAGCATGATCCCGAGATCTATACCCAGATCGTCGAGGCGAACCCCGATCGCATCAAGGCGATCTATATTCGGCGGGTGGACGACAAACCGGATCGTGAACGCGCCATTCAGCGGCTTCGCGACCAGATTCGCCATACATCATGTGAGTTGGTGCTGGCCCCCGACAGCAACCTGATGGCGGAGCATGCGTATGCCAATGGCTATATCTCCTCCCATGGCGTGGAGGCCGTGCGTCGGGATATCGCCGCTAGTAAAAACGACCCGGCGTGATCAGCCTCCTGGCGAGTCGCGTCTCCTGATACCCTCAAGGTCCCTATCGCCAGTTTGCTCGGGTGCCCGTGATGATCGTCTTGGTGATCGTTCTGCTGTTGGCTATCTTCCTGCTGCCCAATGCCTGGGCCCAGTGGGTGCTCAAGCGTCATGCACGGGGGCGCGACGACTACCCCGGCAGCGGGGCGGAACTGGCCGAGCATCTGCTGCGCCGCCTCGGCATCGAGGGCGTTCGGGTAGAGGTGACCGAGCGGGGCGATCACTACGACCCCGAATCGCGCTGCGTGCGGCTCTCCCCCGCGGTGTACCGGGGGCGCTCCCTTACCGCCGTCATCGTAGCGGCCCACGAGGTGGGACATGCCATCCAGCATCACCAGGGCTATGCCCCGCTGCTGGCGCGCTCGCGGCTGGTGGCGGTGGCCCAGAAGGCCGAGAAGCTCGGCGCCCTGCTGATGATGGCCGCCCCCTTCCTGTTCGTGCTGACCCGTCTCCCCGGTGGGCTTGCCATCGTGGTGGTGGCGGCGGTGATCAGCTTCGGCACCGCCGCGCTGGTACATCTGGTGACCCTGCCGGTGGAGTTCGATGCCAGCTTCCAGCGTGCCTTGCCGCTGCTCAAGGAGTACATCCCGCCCGGCGACATGGCCGGTGCCCGCCATGTGCTGACCGCCTGCGCCTTCACCTATGTGGCGGCGTCGCTGTCGAGCATTCTCAATCTGGGGCGCTGGCTGGTGATCCTCAGACGCTGAAGGCCTGGACGCCTGCGGAACGCATGGCGTGCGAAGGCGGGAACCCAGCGTGTGGCTGCTGCAACCAACGGGTAGATGCGCCGCTGGCGCGCATCATCAACCCGCTGGAGGGGAGTCACCATGAATAGCATCAAGACGCTGACAATCGGACTGGGAGTGGCCGGGCTGCTGGGCGGTATCTCGTCACAGGCCATGGCCCATGACGAGGAAGCGCTGCGGCAGGCGCCGCCGGCATCACCCTATGTAAAGGTGAGTGATGCGCTGCCGCTGCCGGAGTTTATCCCCGGGCTCGGTACGCTCTTCGTCGACCCCGATACCCTGCCGGCCGGCCCGTTCCTGGCCTATGATCGCGAGGGGCAGCTGTCGGCCACCGTCTACATGACGCCGCTGGCCGCACTTGAGGAGGGAGCGGCCTTCAATGATATGGCAGTGGGCCTGCACCCTGTCGACTCGGTGGATATCTACTATAACGCCGGCCATCCCGGCGTGGATGAGCCCCATGCCCATGTCGTGCTGTTCCACGACAGCGAGGCGAAGGCGAGGCTGACCCCATGAGCCTGACTCGACGCCGGTTCCTGGTCATGAGCGGCGGCATCGCCGCTCTGGCCGCGCTGCCCCTGGCCATCGCCGAGCCGGAGCATGAGGTCGAGATCGCCATGCTCGGCACGGCACGCGGCGAGCGGGTATGGTTCACGCCACTGGGGATCGCGGTGGCGCCATCGACGCGCGTGTGCTTCGTCAATCGAGACCCCGGCAACAGCCATACGGCCACGAGCTATCATCCGGCGAACTTCGAGCGAACCCAACGGATTCCCGATGCGGCCGTCCCGTTTCACAGCGGGTTTCTGCTGCCCGGTGACACCTTCGAGGTGGTGCTGGATGCCCCGGGGGTCTATGACTACTACTGCCTGCCCCATGAGCGGGCGGGCATGGTGGGTCGCATCGTGGTGGGCACCCCGGAGACGCCGGGGTGGCAGGGGGCGGTCGTCGCGACGGTTCACGCCGCCGCCACCGCACTGGCGGCGCTGCCGTCGGTGGAGCAGATTCTTGCCCACGGCCAGGTGATGCCGGAGGAGGCTGCATGACATATCGTTTGCGCGGTCTTGAGTCGCCCGAGCGGTTGGTGCCGGCGCTAGCCGGTGAGGCAGAGAGCGAACTGGTTGCCCGGGCACGGCATGGCGACGAGGCGGCGGTGCGCGAGTTGGTGCGACGCTTCAATCCGCGGCTGTTTCGTGTCGCGCGTGGCCTGCTGGACAGCGATGCCGCCGCGGAGGAGGCGGTGCAGGAGGCCTACGTGGCGGCCTTCACGCGGCTCGATACCTTCCGTGGCACGGCGCGCTTCTCCACCTGGCTGACCCGCATCGTGATCAACCAGGCCAGGATGCAGTGGCGTCGTCGGCGTCCGCTGGAGGAGTACGACACCGTGGATGAAGGCGATACCGATGACACCGTGGTGGTCTTTCCCGGTATCGGCCCCGAGGCCCTCGAGGCGGGGCTCGGTCGCCGGGAGTTTCGAGCCCTGCTGGAGGAAGCCCTCGACGAGCTGGCGCCGGAGTTCCGGTTGCCTTTCTTGATGCACGAGGTCGAGGGCATGGGGGTCTTCGCCATCGCCCGGGACCTGGGCATCAATCCCGCAACCATCAAGACGCGGCTGTTTCGGGCGCGTCGCAAGTTGCGTGCCCGCCTGGAGGCGAAGATGAAGGGAGGCTTCGGCGAAGTCTTTCCCTTCGATGGCGCGCGCTGTGCCGGCATGGCGGGGCGTGTCGTCGAGCGGCTTGTGGCGGCGGGGCAGATCAACCCACCCGGTTGGCGATGACCACCGCACGGTGCGGTGCCGGATAGCCCTCGCGGCTCCGGGTGGGAGCGTCAGGGTCGAGGCACAGAAAACCGCGCCAGCGACAGCGAAGATTCACCTCGTCCGGTTGGCGATGACCACCGCACGGCGCGGTGCCGGATAGCCCTCTCGGGTGCGGCTCGGATCGTCCGGGTCGAGAAAGTCCCCCAGCGACTGGAAGGTCATCCAGTCGGTGGCGCGCTGCTCGTCGGTGGTGGTCACCGCCTCGTCCACCACGCGCACGTTCTCGAAACCGCAGCGCTCGAGCCAGTGGCAGAGGGCAGCGGAAGAGGGCAGGAAGTAGACATTGGGCATGGCGGCGTAGCGCTCGCCGGGGAGCAGCACCGTGGTGGCATCTCCCTCGACCACCAGCGTCTCCAGCACCAACTCGCCACCGGGCCGGAGCGCCTCCTTGAGCTGCTGCAGATGCTCCAGCGGAGAGGGGCGGTGGTAGAGCACGCCCATGGAGAACACCGTATCGAAGAAGCCGAGATTCTCGGGCACCTCCTCGATGCCCACCGGCAGGAAGTGGGTGCGCAGGCCATCGGCATCGCCGACGAAGTGGCGTACCGCCCGGAACTGCCAGAAGAAACGCGGCGAGGGGTCGATCACCAGCACGAAGGCGGCCCCGGCGCCGGCCATTCGCCAGCCGTGGTAGCCGCTGCCGCCGCCCACATCGAGGATACGCCGGCCGGCGAGCGGTGCCAGGTGTGGAACGACGCGCTGCCACTTCCAGTCGGAGCGCCACTCGGTATCGATATGAATCCCGCCCAGTGAGAAGGGCCCCTTGCGCCAGGGGGCGAGTTTTCTTAGCAGGTTCTCGCACTGGCGACGGCGACTCTCGTCGAGCGCGAGGTCGACGCTGACCGTATCGGCATTCAACTGTACATGGCGCTCGTCGGGCAGCGCCGGCAGCTTGGCCACCGCCTTCTCCCAGGCGGGCAGGTCACCGAAGCGCTTGCGGTCGAGGCCGCGGGCGAGCTGTTCCGGCAGGCGCGCCAGCCAAATGTCGAGCCCCTGGTCGATAAAGGCCTGATAGAGCTCGCGGTGTTCGGCGGCGATCGGCATGGTTCAGACCTCGTCTGGCGTCGGCGTGGCGCCCCCCCTGGAAGCCTCATGTTTGAAGGCGATCAGGGAGGCAAAGTTGAGCAGCTGGAACCAGGTGTGGGTACGCGAGAAGCCGGCCTGGTCGAGACGAGCATGGTGCTCGGCCAGGGTGTCGGGTACCAGCACGTTCTCCAGCGCCGTGCGCTTCTGGCTGATCTCCAGATCGCTGTAGCCGTTGGCGCGCTTGAAGTCGTGATAGCGCTCTACCAGCCAGGCGTTCTCCTGCTCGTCCTCGGCGCGTATCTTCTCCGAGAGCACCAGCACACCGCCGGGCTCCAGGGCGGCAAACAGGCGCTCCACCACGGCCTCGCGGTCCTTCGGAGGCAGGAACTGCAACGTGAAGTTGAGCACGATCATGCCCGCCGGCTGATACTCCAGCTGACGGATATCGCCCTCGATCACCTCCATGGCGTGGTCGGGGCACTCGGCGGCCAGCGTCTCCCGGGCGCGGGAGACCATGGCCGGCGAGAGGTCGACGCCGGTGTAGCGGAAGGCGTCCGGGGCGAGTTGGCCGGCCAGGGCCAGGCCCCCGGCACCCAGCGAGCAGCCCAGATCATAGACCCGGGCACCATGGCGCAGGTGGCGCTGGGCGATCAGCCCCAGCATGCCGAGTATCTGTCCGTAGCCCGGCACCGAGCGTCGAATCATGTCGGGAAAGCAGGCGACGACTCGCTCGTCGAATGAGAAGCGGGCCACCCGGTCGAGGGGTGTCGAAAAGATCGCGTCACGGTAAGATGCGTCACTCATGATCGGGCCAGATAGACGGAAACGAGCGCCATTCTACGCGTGCCGCCTCGCCCTCGCACCCGTCGCTTTCAAGGAGGAGAAAGGATGATCAACGAGAGCGCCGCCTGGCGTGAGCTCGAGGCGCATGCCGCTGAATTGAGCCAACGCCACCTGCGTGAGCTGTTTGCCGCGGAGCCGGATCGTCAGGCCTGCTTTACCCGCCATGCCGCGGGCCTGACCCTGGACCTCTCCAAGCAGCGCTGGTCCGCCGAGACCCTGACGCACCTGCTGGCCCTGGCCGAGCAGGCCGGGGTACCCGGGGCGATCGAACGCCTGCTCGCCGGCGAGCGAGTCAACGTCAGCGAGGACCGCCCGGCCCTGCACACGGCGCTGCGGCTGCCCGCCGAGGCGTCGCTGGTGGTGGAGGGGGAGGACCTGGTGCCTGCGGTCCACCGCACACTGGAACGCATGACGGAGATGGTGGCGCTGTTTCATGCCGGTCAGTGGCGAGGCGCCACCGGCAAGCCGATCCGGGATGTGGTCAATCTGGGGGTCGGTGGCTCGGACCTCGGCCCGCTGATGGTGACCCATGCCCTGACCGACTATCGCCCCGATGACGTGCACACCATCGAGGTGCACTTCGCCTCGACCATGGATGGCTCCCAGCTGGCCGACTACCTGCTGCGCCTGAACCCCGAGACCACGCTGTTCGTGCTGTCATCGAAGTCCTTCACCACCATCGACACGCTCTCCAATGCCAACACCGCGCGAGACTGGCTGATGGCCCGCCTGGCGGGAGGCGATGGCGTCGATACCGCGCTGATCATGCGCCAGCACTTTATCGGCGTTTCGGCCAGCACCGAGAAGATGAACGAGTGGGGCATCGCCCCGGCACACCAGCTGGAGTTCTGGGAGTGGGTAGGGGGGCGCTATTCGCTCTGGGGTGCCATCGGCCTGCCCATCGCCCTGGTGACCGGCATGTCGCACTTCCGGGCATTGCTGACCGGCGCCCACGCCATGGACCGCCACTTCCGCGAGACCCCGATGGCGGACAACCTGCCGGTGCTGCTGGCCCTGGCGGGGATCTGGAACGTCAACTTCCTGGATATTCGCGCCCACTCCATCCTGCCCTACGATGGACGCCTGGAGTACTTCGCCGCCTATCTCGAGCAGCTGGAGATGGAGTCCAACGGCAAGTCGGTGACCCATGAAGGGCGCGAGGTCGGCTATGCCACCTGCCCGGTGCTGTGGGGCCAGCTCGGCCCCAACGCCCAGCACGCCTTCTATCAGTTGCTTCACCAGGGCACCCAGGCGGTGGAGTGCGATTTCATCGCGCCGCTACGGCGCTACGATAGGGTCGAGGATGCCGCGACCCGGGCCCACCTCAAGGGGCAGCACCGCCTGACCCTGGCCAACTGCTTTGCCCAGTCCCGGGTGCTGATGCTGGGGGATGATGCCATCGACGATGACGGCCCGCGCCCCGGCCACAAGCGCTACCGCGGCAACCAGCCCTCCAGCACCCTGCTGCTCGATGAGCTGACGCCTTCCACCCTGGGGGCACTGATCGCCCTGTATGAGCACAAGGTATTCGTTCAGGCTACGATCTGGGGGATCAACCCCTTCGACCAGTGGGGGGTCGAACTGGGCAAGAGGATCGCCGGCGAGACCCAGCGCATCCTCGAGAGCCACCAGGGGCTCGCGACCATGGATGCCTCCACGCGAGCCCTGATCGAGGCGGCCTGGGCGGCAGAGGAGTCCTTATGAAGCTGGCTACCTATACAGGTGTTGCGGTATGCTGAGCGGCTCGAGGCAGCCAGCGCCTGCGACCGGGGTGCTCTATCTTCACGGCTTCAACAGCGGGGCCGCCTCGCCCAAGGGCGTGTTGATGCGGCGCGCCTGCGAGGCCGTGGGAGTGCCCTGCATCACGCCCCAGCTGCCACACCAGCCGAGTGAGGCGCTGGCACTGGCGGAGTCGCATCTGTCCGAGCTGGGCGAGCGCCCAATGGTGGCGGGAAGCTCCATGGGGGGCTTTCTGGCGACCTGCCTGGCCGAGCGTTTCGCGCTTGCCGGGGTGCTGATCAACCCGGCGGTGCGCCCGGCGGATCTGGTGGCGGAGTGGGTGGGCGAGCGGTTCGTCAACGACCATACCGGCGAGCGGTTCACGATCGGCGAGCGACACCTGGTCGAGCTGGCGGCGCTGACGCCTGAGGCGGTTAGCCCCGAGCGCTATCTGCTGCTGCTGGGAACCGCCGATGAGGTGCTCGATCCGGCCCATGCCTGCGCGCTCTATCGTGGCGCAAGCATGCTGCTGCACCCCGGAGCCGATCATGCCTTCATGGTACTCGCACGACACCTGCCGGCGGTGCTGGCGCATGGCGGTCATGCCCTGCCGCCCAAGTGGCAGGCCAGCCAACACTAAGGAACCGGACGACTCATGACGCAATACAGTGCCAGCTCGATCGAGGTGCTTTCCGGCCTGGAGCCGGTGCGCAAGCGCCCGGGCATGTACACCGATACCAGCCGCCCCAATCACCTGATCCAGGAGGTGGTCGACAACAGCGTCGATGAGGCGCTGGCCGGCCACGCCAGCCGCGTCGCCGTGCGCCTGTTCGAGGATGGTGGCATCGAGGTCTCCGATGACGGCCGCGGCATGCCCATCGATATTCACCCCGAGCACGGTGTCTCCGGGGTGGAGTTGATCCTGACCCGGCTGCATGCCGGGGGCAAGTTCTCCAACGCCAGCTACCAGTTCTCCGGCGGCCTGCATGGGGTCGGGGTGTCGGTGGTCAACGCCCTCTCCCGGCGCCTGGAGGTGGAGGTGTTGCGCGATGGCAGCCGTCACGCCATCGCCTTCGAACACGGCGAGCCGGTCTCCGGGCTTGCGGTGATCGGCAGCGTGGGCAAGCGCAATACCGGCACGGTGCTGCGTTTCTGGCCCGAGACCAGCTACTTCGATAGCCCTCGCCTGGCCATCGGGCGGCTCAAGCACCTGCTGCGTGCCAAGGCGGTGCTCTGCCCGGGACTCAAGGTGACCCTGGTGGAGCCCGATGGCACCGAGAGCGAGTGGCAGTACGCGGATGGCCTGCGCGACTACCTGGCCCAGGCGACCGACGGTTACGAGGTGCTGCCCGACTCGCCCTTTATCGGCCATTTTGCCGATGACGAGCAGGGCGTGGACTGGGCGATCCAGTGGCTTCCCGAAGGGGGCGAGCCGTTGCTGGAGAGCTACGTCAACCTGATCCCCACGCCCCAGGGCGGCACCCACGTCAACGGGCTGCGCGCCGGCCTGCTCGAGGCGCTGCGGGAGTTCTGCGAATACCGAAGCCTGCTGCCGCGGGGGGTGAAGCTTAGCGCCGAGGACCTCTGGGAGCGGGTCAGCTATGTGCTCTCGGTGAAGATGCTCGACCCGCAGTTCGCCGGTCAGACCAAGGAGAGGCTCTCCTCGCGCACCGTGGCGGGCTTCGTTTCCGGCGTGGTCAAGGACGCCTTCTCGCTGTGGCTCAACCAGCATGTCGACCAGGCCGAGGCCCTGGCGGAGCTTGTGATCAGCGCCGCCCAGCGCCGCCAGAAGAGCTCGAAGAAGGTGGCGCGCAAGAAGGTCACCTCGGGGCCGGCGCTGCCCGGCAAGCTGGCCGACTGCTCCGGTCAGGACCCGGCCGCCAGCGAGCTGTTTCTGGTGGAGGGGGACTCCGCCGGCGGCAGCGCCAAGCAGGCGCGCGACCGCGAGACCCAGGCGATCCTGCCGCTGCGCGGCAAGATACTCAACACCTGGGAGGTGGAGTCCCACGAGATCTACGGCTCCCAGGAGGTCCACGATATCGCCGTGGCCGTGGGCATGGACCCCGGCAGCGACAACCTCTCCAAGCTGCGCTACAACAAGATCTGCATTCTTGCCGACGCCGACTCCGACGGGCTGCATATCGCGACCCTGCTGTGTGCGCTGTTCGTGCGTCACTTCCCGGCACTGGTCGACGCCGGTCACGTGTTTGTGGCCATGCCGCCGCTCTACCGCATCGACCTGGGCAAGGAGGTCTTCTACGCCCTGGACGAGAGTGAGAAGGCGGCGATCCTGCGCAAGCTGGAGGGCAAGCGCGGCACCGTGAACGTCCAGCGCTTCAAGGGCCTGGGCGAGATGAGCCCGCTGCAGCTGCGTGAGACCACCATGGCCACCGAGACACGCCGTCTGGTCCAGCTCACCCGCGAGGCCGACGACGGCACCATGGAGATGATGGACATGCTGCTGGCCAAGAAGCGGGCCGCCGACCGCAAGAGCTGGCTCGAGGACTACGGCAACCTGGCGGATATCGAGGTCTGACCCGGCTTCGCCGGGAGCTGTAAGCCATAAGCTTGAAGCTGGAAGAAATGCCGAGGCGAGCGGCGCCGGTGGCAGCCCGCGGCGGAGGTCCTATGCCAGGGATGGCATCGGTAGCGCCCAGGGATGGGTTCACAGCGCCTCCGCCTAGGGCTGTCACCGGGTAAGCCGCGATTGTAAGCCGCGGACTCCGATGAGTTTTCAGTGGGACGATCCCCAAACGATTCCACGATCGCGAATAAGGTCAACGTGCTATGACCATGGATATCCAGGTGGCGGAGGGCGACGTCGAGCGCCTTTCACTGCGCGAATATACCGAGAAGGCGTATCTCGACTACTCGATGTACGTCATTCTCGACCGGGCGCTGCCGCATATAGGCGACGGCATGAAGCCGGTGCAGCGCCGCATCATCTACGCCATGCGCGAGCTGGCCCTCAACGCCAGCGCCAAGTACAAGAAGTCGGCGCGTACCGTCGGCGATGTGCTGGGCAAGTTCCACCCTCACGGCGACAGCGCCTGCTACGAGGCGATGGTGCTGATGGCCCAGCCGTTCAGCTATCGCTACCCGCTGGTGGATGGCCAGGGCAACTGGGGCAGCCCCGATGACCCCAAGTCGTTCGCGGCCATGCGCTATACCGAGGCGCGGCTGTCGAAGTTCGCCGAGGTGCTGCTCGCCGAGCTGGGCCAGGGCACCGTGGACTGGACTCCCAACTTCGACGGCACCATGAACGAACCCGTGGTGCTGCCGGCCCGGCTGCCTCATGTGCTGCTCAATGGCGGCACCGGCATCGCCGTCGGCATGGCGACGGATATTCCCCCGCACAACGTGAACGAGGTGGTCGAGGCCACCTGTCACCTGCTGCGTCATCCCGAGGCGACCACCACGGATCTGGTCCAGCACCTGCCGGCGCCGGACTTCCCCACCGCGGCGGAGATCATCACCTCGCGTGCCGACCTGCGCAAGGTCTACGAGAACGGCCGCGGCTCGGTGAAACTGCGCGCTCGCTATGTGCGGGAGGAGGGGAGCGTGGTGATCACCGCGCTGCCCTATCAGGTCAGTGGCGCCAAGGTACTCGAGCAGATCGCCGCCCAGATGCAGGCCAAGAAGCTGCCCATGGTGGCCGACCTGCGTGACGAGTCGACCCACGAGGAGCCGACCCGGCTGGTGATCGAGCCGCGCTCCAATCGTGTCGATATCGAGTCGCTGATGGCGCACCTGTTCGCCACCACCGACCTCGAGAAGAATATCCGCATCAATATGAACGTGATCGGCCTTGACGGCCGGCCACGGGTGATGCCGCTACCCGACATGCTCGGCGAATGGCTGCGCTTCCGGCGCTCCACGGTGCGCCGGCGCCTGGAGCACCGCCTGGGCAAGGTCGAGGACCGCCTGCACCTGCTCGAAGGCCTGCTGATTGCCTACCTCAATATCGACGAGGTAATCCGCATCATCCGCGAGGAGGATGAGCCAAAGCCCGCCCTGATGGAGGCCTTTGGCCTCAGCGATCGTCAGGCCGAGGCGATCCTTGAGCTGCGCCTGCGCCACCTGGCCAAGCTTGAGGAGATGAAGATCCGCGGCGAGCAGTCGGAGCTCGAGGCCGAGCGTGCCCATCTGCAGGAGCTGCTGGGCAACGAGGCCAAGCTGACCGACCTGATCGAAGAAGAATTGCGTGCCGCCGCCGAGGCCCACGGTGACGAGCGCCGCTCGCCTATCGTCGAGCGCGAGGAGGCCCGAGCGCTCTCCGAGGTCGAGCTGGTGGGGGCCGACCCGGTGACCGTGGTGCTCTCCGAGAAGGGCTGGATTCGCAGCGCCAAGGGCCACGAGATCGACCCCTCGGGGCTCTCCTTCAAGGCCGGCGACCGCTTCCATCTCGCCGCCCGTGGCAAGACCAACCAGCCGCTGGTGCTGCTCGACGATACCGGCCGCGCCTACACCCTCCAGGCACATAACCTGCCCAGCGCGAGAGGGCAGGGCGAACCGGTGACCAGTCGCGTCAATGTGGTGGCCGGCGCCCATATCGCCGGGGTGATGCTGGCGCCACCGGCGACCCGCTATCTGCTCGCCTCCGATGGCGGCTACGGTTTCGTCGCCCGTCTCGAGGAGCTGGTGGGCAAGAACAAGTCGGGTAAGTCGGTGCTCACCGTGCCCAAGGGCTGCAATGTGCTGCCCCCGGTGGCGGTACCCGAGGGAGAGGGGACGCTGGTCGCGGCGGTCTCCAACGAGGGGCGCCTGCTGCTCTTCCCCCTGAGTGAACTTCCCGAAATGGCCAAGGGCAAGGGCAACAAGATGATCGATATCCCCGGCCCGCGAGCCGCGCGTCGCGAGGAGTTCGTCCGCGACCTGGTGGTATTGCCGGCCGATGCCAGCCTGGTGGTGCATGCCGGCAAGCGCCATCTGACGCTCAAGGCCAACGATCTGGCCTATTATCTTGGCGAGCGCGGCCGGCGCGGCAGCAAGTTGCCGCGTGGGTTGCAGAAGGTTGATAGGTTGGAAGTGTTGAAGGGCGACACCTGACAAGACGGTGCCGCGGCGCCGGGGATAGGCCGTAGAGGAGGTCCTACGCCAGGGATGGCGTCGGTAGCGCCCAGGGATGGGTTCACAGCGCCTCCGGAGGGCCGGCCCCGCTCGAAGGCCTGTCGCCGGATCAGCCGCGGACACGAGAGAGCATCTGAGGCAACCATGACAAGACGAATCTTGATCCGCGCCACCGGCGTGGCACGGCCGGGTCAGCTGGCCGGACTGGGCAAGGCACTGGCGGCAAGTGGCGCGCGGCTGCTGGATATCAACCAGAGCGTGACCTTCGGCATGCTGTCGCTGGAGGCCCTGGTGGGCCTGGACCGCGACAGCGACCTCGAGGCCGCGCTGTCGGCAGCGGGTGACGAGCTGGGCCTCGACGTTCAGGCGATCCAGGTCAGCGCCGAGGATTACCAGCGCTGGAGCAGCCAGGCCAGCCGACCTCGGCTGATCCTTACCCTGCTGGCGCCGCACCTGCCCGCGGGCATCCTGGCCGAGGTCGGCTCGCTGACTGCCGAGCATGGACTGACGGTGGAGCTGATCCATCGCCTCTCCGGTCGCGAGCCACTGGATGGCGGCGTGCCCCAGGAGCACGACAGCATCCAGGGCGCCTGCGTGGAGTGCTGGCTGCGTGGCGACGAGGTCGACCTCGATGCGCTGCGCGAGAAGGCACTGGCGCTGGGCGCCATGCATGGGGTCGATATCGCCATCCAGGAGGACTCCATCTGGCGTCGCCATCGTCGGCTGGTCTGCTTCGACATGGACTCCACCCTGATCCAGGCCGAGGTGATCGACGAGCTGGCACGCCGTCACGGGGTCTACGACGAGGTAGCCGAGGTCACCGAGCGTGCCATGCGCGGCGAGCTCGACTTCCAGCAGAGCTTTCGCGAACGCATGGCCAAGCTCAAGGGGCTCGACGAGGCGGTGCTGGCCGAGATCGCCGAGGAGCTGCCGCTGATGGATGGCGTCGAGCGCCTGATGACCCAGCTCAAGCGTCTGGGCTATCGCACCGCCATTCTCTCTGGCGGCTTCACCTACTTTGCCCGTCATCTGCAGCAGCGGCTCGGCTTCGATGAGATCCATGCCAACGAGCTGGTGATCGAAAACGGCAAGGTGACCGGCGAGGTGCGTGAGCCGATCCTCGACGCCGATCGCAAGGCGGAGCTGCTGCGCGATATCGCCACCCGTGAGGGGCTGGCCATGGAGCAGACCATCGCCGTGGGCGATGGCGCCAACGATCTCAAGATGCTGGCCGCCGCGGGACTCGGCATCGCCTTTCGCGCCAAGCCGCTGGTGCGTGCCCGGGCAAGGCACTCGCTCTCGACCCTGGGCCTCGATGCCGTGCTCTACCTGATCGGCTACCGCCAGGGCGATCTGGAGGAGTCAACACGCTAAATGACATGTTTGTAGAACACTGTTCTGTATCAATAATTCAAACGTGTGTTGGTGGTTGGTCCTGGTGGTAGTGGTGTACCGACTGGATACAATGTATAACGCAAAGTATTAAGAAATAATCAGGGTAGGTAGCGTTATGCAGACGATGACGGTCGTAACACTTTCCGGTGAAGCGTGGGTGCGGGATGGTGATGGCAAGCTTCGCGCACTTCAGGAAGGCGATACCGTTGAGGTTGGGGACGTCATCGTAACAGCCTCCGGCACCACACTGGAGCTGGCAGGGCAGAACGGCGTCAACCTGCAGGTGCCGGGGGGCACCCAGGTGGCGCTGAGTGAGCTGCTGGCGAGTCTAGCCGACGCCTCTCGAGTTGATGCCGAGGCAGTCGACGACCACGGGGACCACGGCGATACCGAGGAGCATGACGCTTCGCCGCTGACTCCACAGCCGTTAGTGGAGATACAGAATACCCACAGCTCTGCTGTCTCACTGTTTACTGATGCAGGGTTTAGTTTCGTTCGTGTGGAGCGTATCGAGCTGCCGCTCAAGCCGCTGGCCTTTGACTATGGGTATGAGCGAAGCCATCTCTTGGATACCCCCGAGGGGGGGAGACCTGGCCGGACCTTTGACGGTGACGACCATGGTGTTTCCGTGGTGGCACCGAGCAACACCGAAGCCACCACGCCGGATGGCAATGTTTCCGATCAAGTAGTATTCGAGAGCGGGCTGACTACTGGCTCGGCCCCAAACGAGGCCGACACTCGGGTGGATGCCGGTTTCATCTTCACGGCGCTGAACGGGCTGGCCGACACCGGTGCAATCACCATTGCCTACACCGATGTGAACGGCGAAGCCCAGACACTGAGTTTGAGCGGGACCGAGGTGAAAGGGCTGGGCACGGTCACTCAGACCATCACCACCGAATATGGTGAACTGGTGCTGAACGGTTACAGCCAGGCAGGTGACAACACCATCACCATTGATTACGACTACACCCTGACCACTGCCCCGAACGTATCGGACGACGAGACCCAGGACCGCTTTACCCTCACTGTCACCGACAGGGATGGCGATAGTAAAAGCAGTGATTTGAATATCAAGATCGTCGACGATGCGCCGACTGCGGCTGATGATGCCAACAGCATCACCGAAGACAGCACCGTGGCGGCTAGTGGCAACGTGATTGGCGGCGTGAA
>NZ_SLTR01000221.1:0-310 GCF_004347715.1 Halomonas marinisediminis
GCAGGCTCAGCAACTCGGTCAGCGCATCGCGGTTTTCGACCCGGCCCGCGTTGGTGGCGAACCGCGGGTCCGAGGCGGTGCCGGGCAGATCGAGGATCTCGCACAGGCTCGCAAACTGCCCGTCATTTCCGACCGCAAGGATCATGTGCCCATCCGCGGCCTCGAAGACCTGGTAGGGCACGATGTTGGGATGCGCGTTGCCGAGCCGCGTGGGCGCTATCCCGGTGGCGAGTTGGTTCATTGCCTGGTTGGCCAGAAGCGCCGTAGCGCAATCGGGCAAGGCCATGTCGAGATGCTGCCCACGCCCGGT
>NZ_SLTR01000222.1:0-310 GCF_004347715.1 Halomonas marinisediminis
GTTATCACAGTTTTTACATAGAAAAAAACAAATTGTTTCTGTAGTAAACCCTTTATCTGTAAAACGATTTATACAGATGAAATTAGCTAAAGTCAAAACAGACAAAAGTGATGCTAAAGCAATTTGTGAATATGGTCTTATTAATGAGGTTCCACTTTATAATGCCCTTACCGAGGTTCAAAGTGAATGCTTACAACTCTTTAGACTGATGGATAGTTTTTTAAAGAAAAGAACAGCCACGAAGAATAAGTTACACTTAGAAGAAGTGTTAGGAATTCCTTCAAAATGGGTGTATCGTTCTTTAAAAAGA
>NZ_SLTR01000223.1:0-309 GCF_004347715.1 Halomonas marinisediminis
GACCGCGCGGCGTTTCTCGGCCTGCGCCCGGTGGGCCTGAGCTTCCACGTGGGCTCCCAGACCCGCGATCCCGGCATGTGGTCCGACACGCTCGACCAGATGGCCGAGATCTGGCACGCGGGCCGCGCCCGGGGCCATGACCTCAACCTGATCAATATCGGCGGCGGCTTCCCGGCATTCTACGGCGATCCGATCCTGGAGGCCGAGACCTATGCCGGGCGCGTCGGCGCGCTGGTGCGGGCGCGGTTCGGCGATGCCACCGTGATGGCGGAGCCGGGCCGGGGTCTGGTGGCCGAAGCGGGCATGATC
>NZ_SLTR01000224.1:0-309 GCF_004347715.1 Halomonas marinisediminis
TAGGCGAGATAAACTTTAGAAAAAAATCAAGTTTTTCTTTAAAAAAACAAAGTTCATTAAAAGAACAAATAAAAATCAATTTAGAAAATTACATTTGGTTAGAGGATACCTTATCAATTGATTATAGTTTTAAAAACACCATTAAAAATATCAAGATTAACAAAATTGAAGA
The DNA here is from genome assembly GCF_004347715.1 of Halomonas marinisediminis. Taxonomy (NCBI): domain Bacteria; kingdom Pseudomonadati; phylum Pseudomonadota; class Gammaproteobacteria; order Oceanospirillales; family Halomonadaceae; genus Halomonas; species Halomonas marinisediminis. The sequence continues at coordinate 173 of NZ_SLTR01000224.1, forward strand.
TGTAGAAAAAGCAGTTTTAAAACTTAGAACTGATTGGGAAATTGGAATTGACCCAATTCATAATATAATTCAACTTTTAGAAGATAAAGAAATAAAAGTAATTGAATTGTACGATGTAGATGATAAATTTGACGGAT
>NZ_SLTR01000225.1:0-309 GCF_004347715.1 Halomonas marinisediminis
AACGCCAGGATGGCTAGAAGGGAAGATTTTGTTTTCAAATCAAATTTTTTCAAGTTTTCAAAATCTTTTCAAAATCAAATCTTTTTCAAATCAATTTTTCAATCAAATCTTTTTCAAAATCAATTTCTTTCCATTTTCAAAGATGCTTGCTACCAATTAATGATTTGATTCAACATTTCAAGTATGTTGCCTTTTCTGTTGAGAAAGGTTTAATGTTTGAATCATATCTTTTCTTGTTAGCCAAGTCATTAATTTTTAAAATCAAATCTTTTTAAATTTTTTTTTTCAAATCATATCTTCTCAATCACA
>NZ_SLTR01000226.1:0-308 GCF_004347715.1 Halomonas marinisediminis
TCTGATGTTGTCCATGAATAATTATATGGACCTACTCCTCCTACAACAGTGATATCTATCGCTCCTGTACTTTGTCCTGCGATACCAACATTGGTAATTGCCTCAGATAAGGTTAAGGCAGATGGTTCTGTTATTTCATAACTTCCTGTAGTTGTTGCTCCATTAGCATCGGTAATTGTAACTGCATAGGCACCTGCAGTTAAGCCTGTCTGGTCTTCATCTGCCGCTACTAAACCGCTACCATCTGATGTTGTCCATGAATAATTATATGGACCTACTCCTCCTACAACAGTGATATCTATCGCTCC
>NZ_SLTR01000227.1:0-308 GCF_004347715.1 Halomonas marinisediminis
CGGCCGATCAGGCGGTGTACATGGTCATATTGCGGCGCCAGCGCCTCGGCCGCGATGGCGCGGCGGCCCGGCTCCAGCGCGATGGGCGCGCTTGCATGCACCCGGGTCTCCAGCGGCGCGGGGCGCGACGCGATCCCGAGAAAGGCACAGATCCGCGCCACGGTCTCGGGGCGGAAAAGCTCTTCGTAAAAGCCCAGGAAGCGGTCCTTTTCGGGGATCGCCGACAGGATCCGCGTCAGCGGCCCCTCGTAGTCGCAGCGCTCCGCCAGGGCCTTCTCTTCACCCCGGGTCCAGCGGTCGAAGATCCA
>NZ_SLTR01000228.1:0-308 GCF_004347715.1 Halomonas marinisediminis
TCCTACCTCTGCTCCTGCTTGCGATGTGTAATAAGTTACCGTATAATCTGCAGGGTTTAATCCGTTAAGAATTTCTATATTTCTTACTGTTAAATCAAACTGTGTCATTCCATCTGCTACACCATCATCATCACATAACACAATTGGTTCTGGATTCATCTCAATTTCTGGTGTCTCATCTACTATTAATTCTAATTCTAAAATAGTTGGACAATTAGTACCTGTACCGTAATCTACACGAATATAAATAGTCTGACCTGCAACATTTGTAAATACATCTGGTTGCGGAAGTACATCGTTTGTAGCAT
>NZ_SLTR01000027.1:0-30653 GCF_004347715.1 Halomonas marinisediminis
AACCTCGAACCTCGAACCTCGAACCTCGAACCTCGAACCTCGAACCTCGAACCTCGAACCTCGAAAAAACAACGACCTGCCAATGCAGCAAAGGGCGACACAGATGAGCGCCACTCCAACGCCTAGCCAGAAAAGCAAAGACGCTGACCTGAGACGGTTGGTGGGCCTGTTGATCGACCATAAATGGGCCATTCTCGGCTTCACGCTGCTGTGTACCATCGCCAGTGTGGTCCATGTGCTGCTGACGACGCCGATCTATCAGGGTGATGCGCTGGTCCAGGTCGAACAGCGCTCCTCGGTCAGCCCGCTGGGCGATCTCGCCTACATCATGGGGGAGAGCCCTCTCCAGGGCGATAGCGGCAACAGCACCGCCGCGGAGGTACAGATTCTCAAGTCGCGGATGGTGCTGGGAGAGGTGGTGGATCGCGTCGGCCTCGACACGCTCGTCCAGCCCAAGCGGTTGCCACTGGTGGGTGACTTCGTGCAACGCCATGAGATCCCCCGGCCGGGCATCCTGACGGGGCGGCTCGAGCTTGGCGGATGGCTGCCAGAGGCCATCGCGCTGCCAGAACCGGTAAGGCAGAGCGAGATGGTTCCCGCCATGCTCAAGGGCAGCATCGGCATACCCGACTTCTTCAAGGGCAAGATCCAGATCCCCGACCTCCTGGGCGGGCGCTCCTCGGTGTGGGGAGGCGAGCATCTGCGCATCGGTCTCTTCGAGGTGACCGACTCGCGCCTGCTGGGTCAGCCGTTGATACTCAAGGCCGGAGACGACGGCGCCTATCGCCTGACCCTGGAGGGGGAGACCCATCGGGAACTTGGCTCGGCACGTGTCGGCGAGCTGGCGAGTTTCGCCGATGGCGCCATTCAATTGCGCGTAGCGGAGCTTCAGGCTCCCGAGGGGGCCGAGTTCCTCCTGATCAAGCGGACGCGCCAGCAGGCCATTCGTGATCTCGCGAGCCGCCTGTCGGTAAGTGAAAAGGGGGGCGGCTCCGGGCGTTCCAGCACCGGCATGCTGCGTTTGGCCCTGGTCGGCCCGGATCCCGAGGCGATTCGTCGTTCGCTGGATGCCGTGGCCGAAACCTTTCTGACCCAGAACGTCGAGCGTCAGTCGGCGGAGGCCGAGCAGAGCCTGGCTTTCCTCAATGAGCAGGCCCCGAAACTGCGTGACAACCTGGCCGCCGCGGAGGAGAGTCTGAACCAGTATCGCGTCGAGCAGGATAGCGTCGATCTCAATTCCGAGGCCCAGGCCGTCATCCAGCAGTTTGTCGAACTGGACAGCCGCCTCAGCGAGCTGGAGTTCCAGGAAGCCGAGATGGTGCAGCGATATACCCCCTCGCACCCCACCTACCAGGCATTGCTGCGCCAGAAGCGCCAACTGCAAGCCCGAAGAGCGGAGCTCGACGAGCGAGTGGATCAGCTGCCCGAAGCCCAGCAGGAGGTGGTGCGCCGCACCCGTGACGTAGAGGTCAACCAGGCCATCTACGTCAGCATGCTCAACAAGATGCAGGAGCTGCAGGTGGCACGTGCCGGTACGGTAGGCAATGTGCGCATCATCGATGACACCGTGGTGGCGGAACAGCCGATCCAGCCTCGCAAGCCGTTTATCGTGGCGCTGGCCAGCGTGCTCGGCGCCATGCTTGGCTCGGGCGTGGTTCTGGTGCGCGGCCTGCTCAACAAGGGCATCGAAGCGCCCGACCCGCTCGAGGAGGTCGGTCTTGCGGTCTACGCGACCGTGCCGCTCTCCGACGAACAGAAGAAGCTTATCAAACGCTCCAGGCAAGGCGGCGGTCGCGCCGACCGCGAGCGGGTTCATGGCGTTCTCGCCCAGCGGGCACCCGCGGACAGCGCCATGGAGGCGCTGCGTGGGCTGCGGACCAGCCTCCACTTCGCCATGCTCGATGCTCCCGATAACCGACTGATGATCACCGGCCCCAGTCCGGGCATCGGCAAGAGCTTCGTGGCCCTTAACCTGGGCGCCGTGTGTGCCCAGGCCGGCCAGCGTGTGCTGGTGGTCGATGCCGACATGCGCAAGGGGCAGCTGCACACCGCCCTGGGTGGAAAGGCGGAAGGGGGGCTGTCGGAGGTGATCACCGGCCGTCGCGACCTGATCGGCACGCTCCGCCCCAGCGGCATCAAGGGGCTCGACTATCTGGCGCGGGGCATCGCGCCCCCCAATCCCTCTGAGCTGCTGATGACCGAGGATTTCACCCTCTTTCTGATGGAGGTCGAACAGCGTTATGACCTGCTTATCCTGGATACACCGCCGGTGCTGGCGGTGACCGATGCCGCCCTGGTCGGCGCTCAGTGCGGCACCACGCTGATGGTGGCCCGTTACCAGGTCAACTCGATTCGCGAGCTGCTATTGGCCAGGCGGCGGCTGGAAAGCGGAGGCGTCACGGTGAGGGGAGCGATTCTCAATGCCATGGAACGCAAGGCCGTCACCAGCTACGCCTACGGCTATTACCAGTACGCCTATAAATAAAAAAAGAGGACCCTATGCACAAGATGATGACGCTGCTGAAAGACCTGACGCCGCTCAATCGCGTGATCTGTTCCAGCGACTATGACAAAACCATCCACTACATGAAGGGGCTGCTGCCGTTTCGTGAACTCACCTACCCGGCGGACAATGCCTATAACGGCTGGGTCATTCCGCCCAGCTGGGATGTGACACGAGCCCACATCGCCTACCAGGGTGAGACTATCTATGATGGCTGCCATCACCCCATGGCGGTGATGGCCCTCTCGGCACCCTTCGAGGGCAGGGTCAGCAGGGAGGAGCTGCGTCGTCATCTTCACTACGATCACCGCTATCCCGAGGCGATCCCCTTCCACTTCAGGCAGCTGTTTCGCAGCTATGAACGTGACTGGGGCTTCTGTGTGCCCAGGAACTTCCACGACAGCCTCGAAGAGGGCGAGTATGACGTGCTGATCGAGACGCGGGAGGGGCCCGGCACCCTGCGCGTACTCGACTACACCCTCGAGGGTCGCTCATCGAACACCATCGTCTTTGGCGCCAACCTGGACCATCCGGGGGTGGCCAATGATGGCCTGGCGGGGGTGGCGGTGGGCGTGGCGCTCTTCGAGAAACTGCGTCAATCGGGCAAGCAGTACAACTTCAGTTATCGACTGGTGCTGGCGCCGGGGATCATCGGTAACGAGTACTATCTCGGGCATCTCGATGCCTCGGAGCGAGAAAGGATGCTCGAAGGGGTGATGCTGGAGATGCTCGGCTCTTCGACCGAGCTCAACCTCCAGTTCTCTCGCCAGCAGCAGGCCAATATCGAACAGACGCTGGTTCATGCGCTGGAGAGCAAGGGGGCGCGTCATCGTACCGGCGAGTTCGCCAGCGCATTGATCAACGACGAATATATCTGGGAGGCCTATGGTATCCCCATGGCGTCCTTGTCACGCTTTCCCTATCCCGAATACCACACCGACCTCGACAACGTTGAGCTGATGGATCACCGGGCGCTGGAGGAGGCCGTCGACGTCCTGATGGAAGCGATCGACGAGCTCGAGTCGGGTGCTGTCGTCAGCAAGCGCTTTGTGGGCAATATCTGCCTCTCCAATCCCAGGTATGACCTCTATATCGACCCCGGCCAGGTCGCGTTTGGCGATATCCCGGATGCCGAGCGACGTGGTCTGCGCAAGCTGATGGAGCTGATTCCCACCCTCGACCGGCCGACCAGCGTTGCCCTGCTGGCCAAGCGCGTCGGCCTCTCCGCCGACAGCGTCGAAGACTACCTCGAGAAGTGGGCCGCGCATGGCCTGGTGGAGCTGATCACATCCAGGGAGTCGGCCATGTCGCCCTGCTAGCAACGCCCCAGCCCTAAGCTCTGTCTGAAAAGTCGGTCTGAAACGTCGGCCTGAACAGTCGGCGAGCGCAGGCAGTTTTCGGACAGAGCCTGATGGGCTGGATGCCATCGAGTGGACACCAACACTTGAGCACTACAACAAGGCGCGATCCGGCTATGCTCTCCAACATCAAAGAGCTCTATTCGCTGTTAACACGGCAACAACGCAAGAGACTGTTGCGGCTGCAGCTACTGGTCGTGGCCATGGCCTTTGCCGAAGTCGCCGGCGTGATGTCTATCGGGCCCTTCATGGCCCTGGTGGGAGACCTGAGCTATCTCCAAGGTAACGGCATGCTGGCCAGCCTCTATCGGATGACCGGCATGAACCAGGAGAACTTTCTCTTCTGGCTGGGCAACGGCGTATTGCTCGCCCTGACCCTGGCCGCCGGCATCTCGATGTTTACCGTATGGCGCCTGTCGCTCTACGGTCATCAGGTCGGTGCCGAGCTCAGCATGCGCCTCTACCGACGCTATATGCAGCAGCCCTGGCTGTTCCATGCCAGCGGCAGCAGCAGCGAGCTGACCAACAAGATTGCCCAGGAGTGCAATCGCGTCACGGAGAGCATCCTGGCGCCCCTGATGCAGATGAACGCCAAGCTGGTGATGGCCACCTTCATGGTGATCACGGTGTTCAGCTTCAATCCGCTGGTGGCGCTGGCCGGAGTGACCATCTTCGTCCTGGCGTATCTGGTGCTCTACCGGGTCGTGCGGCGCAAGCTGGTGGCCAACGGCCGGATCGTCACCCTGGCCCAGGCCGAACGCTTCAACCTGATGCAGGAGGGCTTCGGCGGCATCAAGGATGTCCTGCTGCTGGGGCGGCAGAAGGTCTTCAACGATCGGTTCGAGAAGGCCAGCCGGCGCTATGGCCAGGCCCAGGGAACCACCAAGGCGCTGGCCATGGCGCCCCGTTATGCGATGGAGCTGGTGGCATTCGGTGCCGTGATCTTTCTGGTGCTCTTTCTACTGAAGGCACACTCAGGAAACCTCACCGCGATCCTGCCTCTCGTCTCGGTCTATGCCCTGGCAAGCTTCAAGCTGTTGCCCGCCTTCCAGCAGATCTACACCAGCATCTCGACCATACGAGGCAACCTCTCGGCCTTCGATGCCATTCGCGACGATCTCCATGCGAGCCAGGAGGGGCGCCAGGGCGAGAACGGCCTCTCGCCGGCGACAGGCGTCATCTCGCCGCAGGAATCGATCGCCCTGGCGGATGTGCATTTCCGCTACCCCGGCAAGGAAGGCAAGGTGTTGGATGGCCTCTCCCTGAGCATCCCGGCCAAGCAGGTCATCGGACTGGTGGGGCCATCAGGCTCCGGCAAGTCGACGGTGATCGACATGCTGCTGGGCCTGATCCAGCCCGACGGCGGTGAGCTTCTGATCGATGGGCAGCCGTTGACACTACCGGCCACGCGCGCCTGGCAGAACAATCTGGGGCTCGTTCCTCAGGCCATCTTCCTGGCGGATGCCAGCATCCGCGAGAACATCGCCTTCGGCCTGCCGCCGGAGGAGATCGACGAGGCGCGCATCAAACGGGCCGCCAGGATGGCCCAGCTGGATGAGTTTCTCCAGCATCTTCCCCGGGGGCTGGAGACGCGGGTGGGTGAGCGCGGCATTCAGCTGTCGGGAGGGCAGCGTCAGCGCATCGGTATCGCCCGCGCACTCTACGACGATGCGGAGGTGCTGGTGCTGGACGAGGCCACCAGCTCACTGGACGGCATCACCGAGAAGCGCGTCATGGACACCATCCATGAGTTTTCCAGCAGCAAGACCATCATCATCATTGCGCACCGCCTGGCCACCGTGAAGCAGTGTGACTGCATCTATCTGATCAAGCAGGGCAGGGTAGCCGACCAGGGAAGCTATGACGACCTGGTGGAAAGGAACCCTCTGTTCAAGCATATGACGGAGCATGCCTGACACGGAACCGGTCAGGGGCGAGCCAAATGACAACAATAACCGGGGCGCGAGGGGCGGGCATGTTCTCTAACCAAAGCAGTCGACAGGCGGGGCCGATCACGCTGTTTCTGCCCTCTCTCAATGGCGGCGGCGCCGAGCGCGTGTTCGTCAATCTGGCCAATGAGTTCTCTCGCCTCACCGAGCGCCCCATTCATCTCGTGCTGGCACGGGGAGGCAGCGCCTACAGCGACCAGGTGTCATCATCGGTAACGGTGGTGGATCTCGGCAAGCGTCGCGCCATCCATGCCCTGCCTGCCCTTATCGGCTATATCAGACGGGAGCGACCAGGCGTCATCCTGTCGACGATGGTCGATGCCAATGTGGTCGCCCTGCTGGCGCGCGCCCTCGCCGGCGGGTGTTGTCGTGTGCTTATCCGTGAGGCCAACGTCTTCTCCATGCAAGGTGCCGGGTTTCGTGAGAGGGTCAGGACCCGGCTGATGAGCCTGCTCTACCCGCGTGCCGATGCCATGGTCGTGATCGCCACCGATATTCTGGACTCCCTGCATGCGGCTGGCATCCCCACTTGCGACAGCAAGCTGTTTATCGGCAATCCGGTCAGGCTGACCGATCACAGGGGCCGGGAAAGCGATCTGCCCGAGGTACTGCGCGAGCGAGAGTACCTCTGCGCCATGGGACGCCTGGTTCCCCAGAAGGGCTTCGATGTGCTGATCGAGGCATTCGCCCGACTGAATGACAGGTCATTGCACCTCGCCATCCTGGGGGATGGGCCACTCAAGGAAGCACTGATCGCGAATGCGCAGAAGGCGAACGTTGCCGATCGCCTCCATTTCCTGGGGTTTACGCGTCACCCCGAGAACATTCTTCACCACGCGCGCCTCTTCGTGTCCTCGTCGCGGTGGGAGGGCTTTCCCAACGCGATCATGGAGGCGCTATCGGCTGGCACCCCCATCGTGGCGACCACGTGCCCAGGCGCCTCAAGCCTGATTCTCGAGAATGGACGGCATGGCTACCTGGTGCCGCCAGACGATCCGGCGCGGCTTGCCGATGCCATCGACGCTTCCCTGGTGGCGCCCGTCGGCACGCGTGCGACCCGGATGGCACGCTGTACGGATTTTTCTCCCGAACATATCGCCAGTCGCTACCTGGAGGCGATTGAAGCGATTGAAGCGCTCGCAAGTCCTGGCATGAACGAGCCCGACCCAGGGCAGAGCGAGAGTGGGGCAAGGAGGTGAACATGTACCATGCACAGGCCTATCGCCTCTGCGCGAGCCCCGCCAAGTCGATCGCGATCGCCCTGGTCTCTCTCGCCTTCGCGCTCTTTGCGATCTCGTTCGAAGCGCTCGAGATCACCGACCGCTCACGATATGTGGTGCATATTGCCGCCGCCGACGTCATCGTGTTCCGTTACCTGCCCGAGGGTGTTCTCACCTATCTCGTCAATGAACCCCTGTGGAAGCTGCTCAACTACGCGTTGAACCTGGCCTTCGACAATCCCCTCGACGCGATCAAGTGCTATGTATTTGTCGCCTCGTTCGTCAGTGCCTATATCGTATTGAGTCACGACTCTCGCTACTTCCTGCTGCTGCTTGCCTTTATCCTGTTGCCTCAGTTTCTCAAGAATTACATTGCCCACCTGAGGCAGGGCGTGGCGATCAGCGTCTTTCTGATAGGCTGGCTCGGTTTCACCGGAAGGTGGCGGATTTTCATTATCATGCTGACACCCTTTATTCACTCCTCCTTCTTCTTCCTCCTGGTGATTCTGGGAATCCAGAAGGCGCTCTCATATATCAGCATTACCATTGCACCCAGAATGATACTTTACGCCATCATCATCGGTGCGATGAGCCTTGCCTCGCTGGTCCTCGCCGAGGCGCTGGGCGCCCGCCAGACCAGTTATGAGTACTTCGGGGCCGATATTTCGGGCAAGGGGTTCGTGTTCTGGCTCGCGATATTTTCACTCTTTGCTTCTCAGGGAGGGGCCTTTATTCAAAAGCATCTTCTTGCCATGAGTGTGCTGCTGTTCTACCTGGTGTCCTACACCTTTCTCCCGGTGGCCGCCAGGATCTTCGAGAGTGGCATCATTCTGGTGCTTCTGGCTTCACTCTCCCTCTCGCCTGGCCGTTTTCTGCTGTTTCTGCCGGCATTCTTCTTGTTTTTCTTTATGCAATGGCTCCCTCGCATTGGCGTCGAGGGCCTGGGATGGATGGGAACACTCGGATGAAGATTATTCACCTGATTACCATACTGGAAGATGGCGGCGCGGAGGCGGTGCTCTACCGGCTGTGTGCCAACGACAGGCAGAACCGGCATATCGTGATCTCCATGCAGGGGCGTGGAAAGTATGGCCCCATGCTGGAAGCGGCGGGTATTGAGGTTCACTGCCTGAATATGCCCGCCGGCCACCTTACCTGGTCGGGGGTGTCGCGCCTGTTTACCCTATTGAGGCGCGAGCGGCCCGATCTTCTGCAGACCTGGATGTACCATGCCGACCTCGTGGGGGGCATCATCGGCCGCCTGGCAGGCGTCAAGCGAATCTACTGGAACATACGCCACTCCGACCTGGCACCGGCAGACGCCAAGCGCGCCACGATCCTGGTCGCCAAGCTCTGCGCTCGCTTGAGCGGCCCTATACCGCAGCGGATCATCTGCTGTGCCAGCAAGGCCCAACGCGTGCACACGGCCTTGGGGTACCGGGCGGCGAAGTTCACCATCATCGGCAATGGCTATGATCTTTCCATCTTCCGGCGTGATCCAACCCAACGAGAGGCCCTGAGAGAAGCACTCGGGCTGGCTCAGGATGCCCTGGTGCTGGGCATGGTAGGGCGCTTCAATGAGCAGAAGGATCATGCCACCCTGATCAAAAGCCTGCAGCGCCTTCGAGAGCAAGGCGTCGACTTTACCTGTCTGCTGGTTGGCAAGCAGATGACGGCCGATAACCCGACGCTTGCGGCCTGGGTCGACGAGAATGGGCTACGCGACCATATTCGGCTCCTCGGCCAGCGCACGGATATTTCCGCGGTCATGAACGCCCTCGATATTCATCTCCTCTCCAGCTCCTCGGGTGAGGCCTTTCCCAATGTGCTCGCCGAGGCCATGGCGTGTGGCACGCCCTGCGTGACCACCGATGTGGGAGACGCCGCCGAGATCGTGGCGGATGTCGGTCGCGTGGTGCCACCGCGGCAACCGGAGGCCATCGCGGCTGCACTTCACGAGCTAATCGAAGAGTGCCGGTCGCACCCTCAACGCTGGCAACAGCGCCAGGCGGCCGCGGTTGCACGCATCACTGGTGACTTCTCCCTGGCCGCCATGATCGCGAACTATGACCGAGTGTGGCATGAGGGCAGCAGGGACGCCGAAGACACGACTGCGAGCACGAGTTTCCTGCAGTAACCATGGCAGGTTTCTTGTCACCTGCGATGCCAGTTTCCTCCTTGGTGGCTTTTGTTTTTTCTTCCTTGGCCAATGCGTCAGTTTTTATTTTTAACAGTAGGTTGTTGTCACTTTAATAGGTAATTGTGAGGGAACTATTTCAATAAAACCATGCTTCACATAGCCGTTACAGAAGGCCTACCATTCAAGCGAGTGGTAGGTTTTTTTGGCTTTTTACAACAAGTATTTTCTATATATGAAATATTGTTAGCTAAATAATTAGAATATAGAGAACGATCAAGTATATAGGGTTTGAGTATGTAGAGCTTAAGTATGTAGAGCTTAAGTATATATGATTCAAGTATTTAGAGTAGTTGTATATAACGGCGATCAAGCACGGCGCGCCTCGTCGGCACACAACGGGCCAGGCAAGCCGGGGGCAGAGCAATGCAGAAGACAGTGGCAGCGCTGGCTATTCCGTATGACGGCATCAAGCAGTGGCAGGCCGATGCACTGGAGAGTGTGGCGCGCTATCTGCAGGTCTCGCAGTTGATTCGAGTGAAATGCGCAGGCCAGCCGCCGCGTGGTTATCCCTTCGGCTATCGCGTGCTTTGTGCGCTTTATCATCGGAGCGCTGAAGTAAAGGCGGCGCACCTGCCTATTGCTCACCTCGCTCAGCGCAGCGTGTTACTGGAGCAGGGGCGAGCAACCAGCCGCCTGCCGGACGCCGAGGTCGAGCTCCTGCACCAGCAGGGCGTGGAGTGGATCATCAACTTTGGCGCGCCTCTCGAGCCGCCTCCCGGCATCGATATCATCAGCTATCAATCGAATGCTCCCTTGCACGAGAGCGATGGGCTACCAGGTCTTGTCGAGTTGCACCACGCTGCCGAGCGCATCGAGATTTGTATCGAGCGTCATGCCGCGAGTGCCTCAGGGCGGGGCGTGTTGGCGAGAGGTTACTCCCGGGTCCATGGTGACTCCCTGGTGCGAACGCTTGGCGAGTTCTATCGTAGTGCCGCCTTGCTGCTCAAGCCGGCGCTGGAAAATCTGCGCAGCAGGCGCGACTGCGATATCACCGAGGCGCGGCAAGGCGCTGGCCCAGACCCTGCCATCCTCGATAACTTGGCAGTGGCATCCGTCGTCATCAAGGCCACGGGCCGCTATCTCCGCGGGCTCCTCCGTTTAACGCTGATGGAGCAGCACGGGAGTAGCATCTCCACCCGGTTCGACACCCTGCAGGAGTTAACCACTCTCAGCATCCGCCCCGGTGTTCTGGCGCATTCGGGCGGTTCCCAACGGGAACATGTCGTTCCTCCTCGCCCTATATCCCGGCCGGGGCACGATACGCATACCAGGCTTTCAGGCACAGCGAGGGCGAGCAAGCGCCATGGGGGAGGCATGCCCCAGGGCGAGACGTTTCGGGCGAGAGGGGTGCCCGATGGCACCCTGTTCTGGCATGGCGGTGTCTTCTATCTGTTTGCCAATGACGACGAGGGCGCATTAGAGCACTGTCTCAACCTCTATTACAGCCATGAGCTGAGGGGCCCTTTCGTCGCCCACCCCAGCTCCCCCATCGTGATCGACCCCTGTTCGGCGCGGATGGGGGGCAGGATCCATGTCGATGAAGGCAGGATCTACCGTTTTGGCCGGGATAGTTGCCGAGGCGACGGTGGAGGGCTAACGGTGAGTGAGATCCTGACCTTGTCGCCCCAGGAGTACCGCGAAAAGAGGGTGGGCAAGCTAGCCTTCAGCGATGCGTTCGGCCCCCAGTCTATCGATATCGATGGCGATCGGGTCGAGATGCACTTCTTTACCGAGCAGATCGCGCTGATCGCCGGCTACCGTCGACTGATGACGCGCCTGCTGCATCGGTTTGCACAAACCGAGAAGGGTGATGCCCTTTCGGCGACGGAAGAGGGCAACGGTCGGAGTTCGTTGCAAGAGGGCTACAGTTTGGCCCGGGCGGAAGGCGACGGCGCTGGCGCCATCGTCGAAGCATCTGTCCCCGAAGCATCTATCGCCGAATCCCGGATGGCCGAATCACGGATGGCCTGAACCGAGCTCCTCCCAGTAGCGTCCAAGCTGACGCTCCTCGGTCAAGGGGTAGAGCGCATAGCGCCGGTTCAGTTTGGCGCCTCCGTCACGGGTGAGGGGTTGCCAGGAGAGGTTGGCCCATTGGCGGCTGGAGCGCGTGAAGAAGGCATCCAGCGGGATCGAGACATAGAGTCCCTTGTCGAAGTCGCCTTCACCGAAGTCGTCGCCGGCATCGGTCCAGGTCGCCCATCCGCCGACCCTGACACCCGAGTCGAACTCCCGCGACAGATCCACCGTAGTGCCGTAGTCGCCGGCCAGGTAGCGCCCCACGCTGACCTTGGCGAGAACATCCTCCACGCCGGTTTCCATATAGGCACTCAGGTGACCCGTCCAGGTATCGTAGTCGCGCATCTCGAAGTCCTGGCTGAAATCGCGCTGACGCACCCAGTTCATATCCGCGCCCAGCGCGATGGGGCTGTTGAAGGGGCGGTAGAGCAGCTCGCCGCCGACGCCGGCGAACATCATCTCAAGCAGTCCGCCATAGCCCATCACATACCAGTCCTTGCCCAGCTGGCCGGCATGGGTGTACTGCAGATTCTCGATGCCCAGGTCCGACTCGGCGAGATAGTCGCCGATAAAAGTGCGCACGCGGGGGAGCTCCGACGGGCCGCGATAGTCGTAGTTGTCCAGGTTGTCGGCGGCGGTCCAGGCCAGCGTGCCCGACAGCCAGGCGTCGGGGGCGGTGTAATACTCCGCCCCGGCCACCGCCATCAGGCGATAGAGATAGCCGTCGGGACCACCCAGGTTCTGGTCGAGGCGTGGCCCCAGGCGCCAGTCGAAGCGCCGCGGCTCACCGCGGTAGAGGGTCATGCCGTCATTGTGCAGATTGGCATGGTCGGAGTGTGAATGGTTGGTGTGTGAATAGTTGGTGTGGGCATAGATGCCGTGCCGATGCCGGGCCTCGTGCTCGCTTGCGCGTGCCGCGGCGACCAGAGCCTCTCGCTGGTGGACGTCCTCGCGCAGGTCCAGGCCACGGTTCTGCCACTGAAAGTGGAAGCGTTCGACCTCCTCGTCCGCCTGGGCATGCAGGATACGCCCAGCACGCCCTTCACTCTCGGCGAGGGAGCGGTAAGTCTCGGGCTCAGCCACCACACGCAAGGCCTTTCCCTGCTGGGAGATGCTGGCCACTCGCATGCCCGCATTCTCCTCGAGCTCCTGGGCCACCTCGGTCCAGTTCTCGCGTGGCGCGGCATCGATATTGGCCGGCGGCGGGTCGTGCTTGACCTGGCTAAGCCCGGCCAGGTCGATATGGTAGCTGAGGCCTGCCATGGCGGTATTGCCGCGCTGCCAGCCGCCGCGCAGCTCGAGGTTGTCGGTCAGTGCCAATCGCGCCCCGATATTAAAGCGAGAGTCCTGCTCCTGATCGCTATCGAGGGGCTCGTTGGTGTAGTCGTTGCCCTCGTATTCGAGTTGCAGCACCAGTGGTTGCCAGGGCGTCTGGTATTCGACGCCACCGAACAGGGCCATGGGCCCCCGGAAGAACGCGTCCACGGCGAACTCGCCGCCGCGATCGCCTCCGGCCCGTCGTGGGCGAGTGTCAAAGCTATCGGAGACCCAGCCCAGGGGCGAATCGACGTCAGAGGCATTACCCAGGTACCCCCAGCCGAGGCCCAGGCTGAAGTCCAGGTCATACCAGCGCTTGCTGGCCACCAGGTATTCGGCGCCGAACAGTGTGGTGCCGCCCAGATCGCGAAAGCCCAGCGCCAGCTCCGGCCAGTAACGATTCTCCTGCAGCAGCCGCAGCTTCAGGTCGAAGCCCTTGTCGAGGAAGGTGCGATCCCCGGCGATCGCCTCGCCGTATAGCCGATCCTCGATCTCTACATAGCGAAAACCGCCCTCAAGCCACTCTGCGGGTTGCAGGAAGAGGCTGTAGCGCCGGAAGGGCTCGGTGCGGCTGGCGGCGATCGACATGCTGCCCACGGGGGCCATGCGCGCCGTGGGAGTCTGCATCAGACCGACGCCGCCGAAGTCACTCTGGCCGGCGCCCAGCTTGCCGGCCAGGCCATCTGCCTGGGCCGACATTGCTTGAGTCAGCACGGCCGCTCCACCGAGCAGCACGACGATCAGCAGATGAGCGTGGCGCGAGGATGCGCGACGTGACGTGACCAGCGTTGAGCGATATCTCATGGCACATTCCGTATGCGGCAATCGTCGCCGGGCAGGCGCGAGGCCAGCAGCTCCGGCAGATGCGTATTGATCAGATCGGCTTCATGGGTGGTGCCGGGGAAGGGCAGGGCGCCGCGCAGGCCCTGGCGAGTCGGCAGCTCCAGCACCACGCGTGAGCCCGGCACCAGCGGCGTTGCTTGGTGGTTCCAGGCCGCCACGCCGCGTCGGTGAATTTGCCCCATGGGGGTGATCAGGGCGGCGTGGTCGACGTGGTCGGCGGCCGTGGGGGAAAGCGCCTTGATGGCCGACAGCAGCGTCAGCTCCGGCACCCAGTCGATTCGCGTCACCCCGTCACGACTCCACAGCTCGACCCACTGCGGCCGCTCGCAGACGCCGAGTTGGGCGATATGTGAAAGGGGCGGGTTGTCGCGGAGGTGGGCGCCCAGCCATGGTAGATCCATGCGCCCGGGGGTGCGCGCCTCCACGAGAGGCCATTCGGCGAGCTCACGGCGCCAGGTCATCAGGGCCGCAGCGCCCTTGGTGTCGCCGGCGACCCGCGCGCTTACCGCCAGCGTGGCAAGCTCGCCGACCATCCGTTGACGACGCTCCCTCAGCTTGGAGGCGGTGTCA
The DNA here is from genome assembly GCF_004347715.1 of Halomonas marinisediminis. Classification (NCBI taxonomy): domain Bacteria; kingdom Pseudomonadati; phylum Pseudomonadota; class Gammaproteobacteria; order Oceanospirillales; family Halomonadaceae; genus Halomonas; species Halomonas marinisediminis. Next base: position 13,977 of record NZ_SLTR01000027.1, read on the forward strand.
TGGCGCAGGGCGAACGCCTGCTGCCACGCCACCGGGCCAGGGTGCGCCTGCTGCCACCACAACCAGGCATCGATCAGTGTTTGGGTATCGGCGGCTTGGGTATCGGCTGTTTGGATATCGGCTGTTTGGGTATCGGCGGCTTTGCTAGCGATGGCTCTGCTAGCTGGCTCGCTATCCGTGGGTTGCGCCATGGCGCCCGTTGCCGCCGTGCCCAGCCACAGCGTAGCCAGCAGGGCGCTCGTCAGGCGGGTGGCGCGGCCAGTCTTGTATTGCTTCATCGGTTCCCTGATCCCCTGATCCCCGGTGGTTGGCCTGCTGGTTGACCTGCTTGTAAGCATGTATGGCGTGGCGGCACTAAAGCCCCGGCCAGGATAGCGACTAGATCGCGCATCGAGCTGGCGACACGCCAAGAGCGTGGCGTGTGGAAGCGTTACCACCAGGCACGCGCCACCTCCCAGCGAATCCTCGGGCCATCGGGCCATGCCACGCCGTCGCCGGCCCACAGGCGTCGTGTCTCGGCATCGCGCCACAGCCGGGTACGCGTGTGGCTGCCATCCTCCCAGGCCAGCTGCATGGTGCAGGGCTCCAGCGAGCGGGGCCCGAGTGGCAGCTCGCGGAGGGCTGGCGCATCACATGTCAGGCTGCCTTGGGCGGCCAGCTGACGCGGCAGGCCGTCGGCGGCTTGCCAGTGGCGCTCGAGGCGGAATGGCTCGGGCGTTGCCTGGCGCCAGGGCACGAAGTCTTCAGGCTTCGTCGCGCGGCCATCCAGTGGCAGGTAACGGGTATCCAGCAGATCCTGGGGCAGCCCGGCCGTTGCCTGCAGGCCCTCGTGGTAGAGCACCAGCATGCCCTGGTGACCGGTGGGCCAGTAGCTGGCGGGGCCGGAAAGCGCTGCCTGTACCACCAGTCCGGCGCGATCCTCGGTATCCACGACCATGGTGGCGTAGTCGAGCGACTCGGCGCGCTCGCTGGCGCTGCTCTCGTCGGGGAACCACGCGGTGAACGCACTACCCAGCGGTGAGGCTCCCCCGTTGGCACAGCCGGTCAACCCCGCCAGCAGGGCCACGCCCAGCAGGCGCACCCCCGGTCGAAACAGCCCCGGTCGAAACAGCCCTGGTCGAAACAAGCCCGCTCGAAACAGGCCCGGCCGAAATACGCGTAATGGGCGGCTCACTAGCATGCGCATCGACCTAGAGGGTGCCCGTGGTGCCGGTAGTGCCCGTGGTACCGGTGGTACCCGTGCCTGAGCCCGTGCCGGAATCATCCCCGGCGGTCACCGCCGCGGCGATACCCAGCCCCGCCGCGATACCGATACCGGCGAGTACCGTTGTGGAGAGCCCGGTGGCGGCTGCGAAACCGGCGAAGCCCCCGGCCCCCGCTGCAGCCCCGGCGCCTGCTCCAGCACCAGCCGCACCAGCACCAGCCCCTGCACCGCCTCCGGCGCTGGCACTCGAGGCAGCACCGCTGCCACCCGCCGAACCGCCGGATCCACCCGCCGACTCGGTGCCCTGGGCCAAGGTTAACGGAGCCGCCAGCATCCCGGCGATGGCTATCAATGCAACCTGTTTCTTCATGGCAATCTGCTTCTTCATGGAGATCTCCAATGATCCGCCTGGATACGAAGCGTAACGTTATGTGCCCCTGGAGTATAGTCTTCGGACCCCGTCTCGCACCCCCGTGCCTCGCGCCTCGCCCCTCGCTCCTCGTCCCTCGCTCCTCGCCCCTCGCTCCTCGCCCCTCGCCCCTCGCTCCTCGTTCCTCGCCCCTCACACCCTCGCCCCTCGCCCCTCGCTCCTAGCTCCTCGCCCCTCGCCCCTCGCCTGTAAGACATTGCCGACAACGACAGTGGCATCCGGGCAAACCGCTAGTTAGCCAAGTCAGGTTTGTGTAGCATACCGGCGTCTTTCTCCGTATCGCGTTATCCAATAAAAACACCACATACCTACCAACAAGGGGTTGCCGGCGAGACGGGAACCCGATGGTGTTCGTGCGCGTGCGTGTTTGTTATAGAAAGCGTGCGACGAGACATGCTGCCGGCCGAGGAGGTGTGCGCCACACCACCCCGGGAGCGGTAGCGTGCCTGAAGAGGTGTCTCTTGTGGCCAGTTGCCCTTACGTGGTCTATGGTAGGGTTTTTGGTTACACTTGCTTACATGGTCAGGCTGCGCGACCCGCTCAGCCGCTAAAAACTGGCTCATTGCAAACTGGTATGAATGCATTCGGCAGTGAGTGTTGGGAGGCGGGGTTCATTCTGGGAGGCGGGGTTCATTCTGGGAGGCGGGGTTCATTCTGGGAGGCTGAGTTTATTGTAGGAAGCCGGGGTTCATTGTGGGAGGCCGGCTCTGCCGGGCGAACGGAGGCCAACGGCCTCCCCGGATGGGCCAGGAAACCTCGACAAGAGAAACAGGCGCCTGTCGGCGCCATCGCCCGGGGGACCCGGCCTCCCACAAGATGTCGAAACCCCCAGCGGATAGCGGAGCATGCCTCCTATCGACAGGTTTCACGCCAGTCTGCGATGAATCAAAAAATTGCTGAGAGATGTTATGCCGGCCTCGGGGATGTGCCAGTCACCCCGGGGCGGTAGCGTGCCCGGAAGGGTAGGGTGGATGGTGAGGTGTTTGGCCAGCGTGCCGCCTCAGGGTTGGATTTGTCCAAGAGTGATTTTTGGTTCAGGCGCAGTTTCTGATCACGCATGGCCTCTGCCCACAACTTTAGCCTACAAACTCAGCCTACAAGCTCAGCCCACAACTCCTGTTCACACTTGGTTACATGGTGTAACCTTGTGGCAGCATGACCACGATTAACCGAACCATCAGTCAAGCAACGGACGAATAACAGTCGAACAGCAGAGGTCGTTACGCATGCGCCGAATTCGCCGATTTACCCAGTCTCTGGCCCTTTCGGGCACCGTTCTGCTTACCGGCTGCTCCCTGGCGCCGGGTGGGCATATCGACTACGACGCCGAAATCGCGCCGATCGACGACCTGGTCGAGATCCAGCCGATCACCCCGGCGCTGGTCGCCAACTACCGTCAAACGGTCAGTCGCGTAACGCCGATGCCCGATGATCTGCGTCAGGCGATCGACAACTATCAGTACCATGTTGGCCCCGGCGATGTACTCACCATCATCGTCTACGACCACCCCGAGCTGACCATTCCCGCCGGTAGCGAGCGTAGCCCCGAGCAGGCCGGCAACAAGGTGCGCCGTGATGGCACCATCTTCTACCCCTACATCGGTCGAGTTAAGGTGGCGGGTCGCACCCTGGACGAGATCCGCAACGAACTCGCGCGACGCCTGGCCGGCTATCTCGCCGAGCCTCAGGTCGATGTGCGTATCGCTTCGTACAACGCCAAGAAGGTCTACGTCAGCGGGTCGGTACAGGAGCCCGGTGCCTTGCCGATCACCAATATGCCCATGACCCTGCTGGATGCCATCAGCCAGGCCGGCGGTGCCCAGCCCGATGCCAACTGGCATGAGGTGATCCTGACCCGCAACGGGGTGGAGGAGCGCATCTCGCTGTATGCGCTGACGCGCCAGGGTGACCAGAGCCAGAACCGTCTAATGCGCGACGGCGATGTGCTCCACGTGCCCAGCGCCGCCAACCAGGGTGTGGCGGTGATGGGGCAGGTGCGCAGGCCCGGTAACCTTGAGCTCGGCAATGAGCGGCTGTCGCTGACCGATGCCATCTCGCGCAGCGGTGGCGTCAACGAGGAGACCGCCGAGCCGACCGGCATCTTCGTTATCCGCACCAATGATGTGCAGGACCCGGACAAGCTGGCCACCGTCTTCCAGCTCGATATCACCAATGCCGTCTCCTTCGGCATGGGCAGCCACTTCGAGCTGCAGCCCCAGGATGTGGTCTACGTGACCACCGCGCCGGTGGCCCGCTGGAACCGCGTGATCAGCCTGCTGCTGCCTTCGCTGGTGCTGCCGGGTAACGTGGCCTCCAGTGCCAGCGATGTTCGCGACCTGTAAGCCAATCGAGGATATCGCCACGACCATGTTTCAGCGCATCCTGGTGGTTTGTACCGGCAACATCTGCCGCAGCCCGGTCGCCGCCGCCATGCTGGCGCGGCGGCTGCCGGAGCGCGAGCTCGCCTCCGCCGGCCTGGGTGCCCTGGAAGGGCACGGCGTGGCATCTCAGGCCCAGCGCCTGGCCGACGCCGACGGGCTGGATGTCAGCGCCCATAGCGCCCGCCAGCTCACCCGCGAGATGCTGAGCGCCCATGATCTGATCCTGGTGATGAGCGAAGGCCAGCGTCGTGCGGTGGGCGAGCTGGCGCCGGAGGCGCTGGGCAAGACCCTGCTGCTGGGGCGCTGGTTGGATCAGGGCAAGGGGCGCGATATTCCCGACCCCTATCGCAAGAGTGATGAGGCCTTCGCCCACGTGCATCGCCTGCTTGGCGAGGCCACCGACGCCTGGGCCCAGCGGATCTGACCGCAGCTCGCACAGCCGCACGCCACGCACTGCACTTTCCGTTCTCTCGTTTATTCATGAAGGCTCCCATGACCGAGAATACCCCGCATACCCCGCCCAGCGATGAGATCGACCTCGGTCGGCTCTTCGGGCTGCTGCTGGATCACAAGTGGATGATCCTGTTTATCACCCTGTTGTTCACCGTGGGCGGCGTGGTCTATGCATTGATCGCCACCCCCGTCTACCAGAGCGATGCACTGGTTCAGGTGGAGCAGCGCTCGTCGCTGAGCCCGCTGGGGGACCTCGCCAATGTCATGGGCGATGCGGTGGGGCCCACACCCGAGAGCAACACCGCTGCCGAGGTGCAGATCCTGCAGTCGCGCATGGTGCTCGGGCAGGTGGTGGAGCGCACCGATCTGGATAACGTGGTGAGGCCCAATAGCGTGCCGCTGGTCGGCGATTTCATCCTCCGCAAGGGCATCGAGCGACCCGAGCTGTTCAAGGGCAGCGCCTACGTGTGGGGCAACGAGTTTCTGACCCTGGGACGCCTCGAGGTCGCCGGCCCGCTGCTCGGCGTACCCCTGACCGTGACCGCCCTCGACGAGGGTCGCTATCGCGTGACCCTGATGGACAAGGAGGCCCCGCGTGAGCTGGGCGAGGCGCGGGTGGGCGTGCTGGCCAGCTTCGCCGACGAGCAGATTCAGCTGCGCATCGCCGAGCTTCAGGCCGCGCCGGGGGCTGAATTTACCGTGCTCAAGCGCTCGCGCAGTGCCGCCATCCGCGATCTGGGGCGGCGCCTCAGTGTCAGCGAGGTGGGCGGTGGCCGCAGCGCCAGCACCGGCATGCTGCGTCTGACCCTGACCGGCACCGACCGTGAGGAGATCAGCGAGCGCCTCGATAGCGTCGCCCAGACCTTCCTGCGCCAGAATGTGGAGCGCCAGTCGGCCGAGGCCGAGCGCAGCCTGGAGTTTCTCGAGCAGCAGGCGCCCAAGGTGCGCGATGATCTCGCCGCCGCCGAGAAGCGCCTGAGCCAGTACCGGGTGGAGCAGGATAGCGTCGACCTCACCTCCGAGGCTCAGGCCGCGATCCAGCAGTTCGTGGAACTCGACAGCCGCCTGAGTGAGCTGGAGTTCCAGGAAGCGGAGATGGCCCAGCGCTACACCACCAGCCACCCCAACTATCAGGCGCTGCTGCGCCAGAAGAACCAGCTCCAGGAGCGCCGTGCCGAGCTCAACCAGCGGGTCGCGCAACTGCCCGCCTCCCAGCAGGAGGTGGTGCGGCGTACCCGTGATGTGGAGGTCTCCCAGGCCATCTACGTCAATATGCTCAACAAGATGCAGGAGCTGCAGATCGCCCGGGCCGGTACCGTGGGCAATGTTCGCATCATCGACAGCGCCCAGGCCGGCGATTTCCCCATCGCACCCAAGCGGCCGCTGATCGTGGTGCTGGCCACCCTGCTCGGCGGCATGCTGGCGGTGGGCATCGTGCTGGTGCGCGGGCTGCTCAATCGTGGCGTGGAATCTCCCGACCAGCTCGAGGATGCCGGCCTGCCGGTCTACGCCACCGTGCCGCTCTCCGATGAGCAGCGCAAGCTGGTGCGGCGTATCAAGGGGTCACGCAGGAGCGGCTCCCGCGAGATCGTCAGTGGCGTGCTGGCCGAGCGCGCCCCGGCGGATACCGCCACCGAGGCGATGCGCGGCCTGCGCACCAGCCTGCACTTCGCCATGCTCGAGGCCAGCGACAATCGTCTGGTGATCACCGGGCCCAGCCCCGGCATCGGCAAGAGCTTCGTCGCCATCAACCTCGGCGCCATCTGTGCCCAGGCCGGGCAGCGGGTGCTGGTGATCGATGCCGATATGCGCAAGGGCCATGTTCACCATGCGTTCAGTGGCAAGAGCGAGGGTGGCCTCTCGGAGCTGCTGAGTGGCCGCCTGGCCATCGACGGCGCGATTCGCTCGACCGAAATCGACGGGCTGGACTATATGTCGCGTGGCGTTTCGCCGCCCAACCCCTCGGAGCTGCTGATGACGGCCGGCTTCACCGACCTGCTCGAAGAGGCCAGCCGTCGCTATGACCTGGTGATCGTCGATACGCCGCCGGTGCTGGCGGTGACCGATGCGGTGCTGGTCGGTGCCCAGTGCGGCACCACGTTGATGGTGGCCCGCTTCCAGGCCAACCCCATTCGCGAGCTGCAGATCGCCCGCAAGCGCCTGGAGACCGGCGGGGTCACCGTCAAGGGCGCCATCCTCAACGCCATGGAGCGCAAGGCCGCCACCAGCTATGGCTATGGGTACTACCAGTACTCGTACAAGTAAGGAAGTTTCTGCTGCATACCTGACCCGGTCCTCATGCCTTCGCACGACAGGGGACCTGATTAGGTTGGAGAGAATCGATCAAGAAAAGCAGCATAACAAACTGTTACAAAGTGGCAGGATGAAAGGAGAGGGAAACGTATTCGGTGACATAAGATAACAAGCAGACGCCGCCTGGCGTTAAGGATCCGACCATGGCAAAGAGTCTTGCGGAGGGGGAACTGGGGTGGCGCCAGCCACCCGCGGCGATGGGTGAAGCCCCTGCGGGCATGACCCGCATAAGCCGGGAAGGGGCCACGCCGGTGGTTGCCTTCGTTCACTCACCTGGGATGGATGCCGTTGGGGGTACTCAGGCGGCAGGGCTTGGGCAGCCCACGACCGACCAGGCTGCCCAGCCGGTTCGCCACTTTCGTCAGGTCCAGCCCAGCGATGAAGGCAGCGACATGGATCGTCGCCGCCGCCACGCCAGCCTTCACCAGCGGTTATGGCATAGCTGGCGCGTTCAGCGCCTGGTGGGGCTGCTGGTGGCCGTCGTGCTGCCCGCCGGCTTCCAATGGGGTTGGGGTGTCTGGCAGCAGGCGACAAGCGCACAATGGGTGGCGCTGGGTGGCGCCATCGCCGCCTGCCTGGTGGCCATCATGGCCGTGCAGCATCTGTCGCAACTGCCGGGAACCCGGGCTTATCGGCTGGTGATACCGGCACTCAGCGTCTGTTATGGCGTGTTGTGGGGCGGGTTGGAGCTGCTGGGCGTTGCCCATGAGGGTTCGCATCTACTCCTCAGCTATGCGACGGGGGCGATCGTCTTCAGCGCGGCCTATCTGTTCACGGAGCCGCACCGGCGGCTGCATTTCGCGGTGGTGCCCCATGGCCGAGCCGGTGAGCTGAGCCGGCACACCACGGCGGAGTGGCACGTGCTGGAGTCTCCCAGCCTGGAGGGCCTGCATGTCGATGGCGTGGTAGCCGACCTGCGTTGCGGCCTCTCGGAGCCCTGGCAGCGCTTTCTCTCCGACTGCACCCTGCACCGCATTCCGGTCTACCACGCCAGCAGCACCCTGGAAACGCTGACCGGTCGAGTCTCGCTGCAGGATAATCGCATGGGCAATCTGCAGCCCGACGAGGGCTACGAGATCCTCAAGCGATTTCTCGATGTGGTGGGGGTGCTGCTGCTGTTGCCGCTACTGCTCCCGATCATGGCGGTAACCGCCGTGGCCATTCGCCTGGAGACACCGGGGCCGGTGTTTTTCACTCAGCCGCGCATGGGGCTTCACTTCCGGCCCTTTACCGTCTTCAAGTTTCGTAGCATGTATATCGATCGCCAGGGGAACGGCTTCACCCAGGATGGCCACGACCCACGTATTACTCGGGTAGGGCGGGTGATTCGCAAGTACCGCATCGATGAGCTGCCCCAGGTATTCAATGTGCTCAAGGGCGACATGAGCCTGATCGGCCCGCGTCCGGAATCGCTGGATCTCTCGACCTGGTACCGCGACGATGTGCCCTTCTTTCACTATCGTCATGTGGTACGCCCGGGCATCTCCGGCTGGGCCCAGGTGGAGCAGGGCTACGCGGCGGAGGTCGATGGCATGAACCGCAAGCTGGAGTACGACTTCTACTACATCAAGCACTTCTCGTTCTGGCTCGATGTGCTGATCGTGATCCGCACCCTACGCACCATCTTTACCGGCTTCGGTTCGCGATGAACCAAGAGTAGTGAGCCAAAAAAATTGAGCCAAAAAATAGTGATCCCGGATAGGCAAAAGGCACCCATGAAGATTCTTGTGACAGGCAACGCCGGTTTCATCGGCTTCCACACCGCCAAGCGGCTCCTCGAGCGCGGCGACAGCGTGATCGGCTTCGATGTGGTCAACGACTACTACGATCCCGCCATCAAGGAGGCTCGCCTGGCCGAGCTTGACGCCACCGCCGCACGCACCGGTGCCGACTACACTTTTATCCGCCACGACCTGGCCGATACTCAAGCGGTGGATGAGGCCTTCAAGGCCCACAAGCCCGATCGGGTGATTCACCTGGCCGCCCAGGCCGGTGTGCGTTACTCCCTGGAGAACCCCCACGCCTATGTGCAGAGCAACCTGGTGGCGTTTACCAATATCCTCGAGGCGTGCCGGCACCACAAGGTGGAGCACCTGACCTACGCCAGCACCAGCAGCGTGTATGGCGCCAACACCAAGATGCCGTTCTCCGAGCATGAGGGTGTCAACCACCCGCTGCAGTTCTATGCCGCCACCAAGAAGGCCAACGAGCTGATGGCCCACAGCTACAGCCATCTGTTCCAGCTGCCCACCACCGGGCTGCGCTTCTTCACCGTTTACGGCCCCTGGGGCCGGCCCGATATGGCGCTGTTCCTGTTCACCAGGAAGACGCTCGCCGGCGAGCCGATCCCCGTGTTCAACCACGGCAACCACACCCGGGATTTCACCTATGTGGATGACATCGTCGAAGGGGTGATTCGCGCCAGCGATGATATCGCCGCCCCCAATCCCGAGTGGAGCAGCGACAGCCCCGACCCGGCTACCAGCAATGCCCCCTACCGGATCTTCAATATCGGCAACAATGACCCGGTAAAGCTCTCTGCCTATATCGAGGCCATCGAAGAGGCGCTGGACAAGCCGGCCATCAAGGAGTTGCTACCGCTGCAACCCGGTGATGTACCGGATACCTATGCCGACTCAAGCGCACTCGAGCGTGCCGTGGGCTACAAGCCCGCTACCCCGGTAAAGCAGGGTGTCGCCAACTTTGTTGCCTGGTACCGCGACTACTACAAGGTATAACCACTCCTTATCGCTAAAGGTCAATAATCCGAACTGTAAAAGCTCAGCTTGCTGTGGCGACCGCAATGGCTATTTCGCGCCGGGTCAGACACCGGCCAGGGATGGCCGGGGGTCTGACCCAAGCTGTCTACCGCCTTGGCCATGGAAAACGCATGAAAAACCGCGCCACGCCGGACTTTGCAACGCCTTACCATTAACAGCTTATGTGATCATCTAACAGCTTTCGCTCATGGATGATCCGATGCTGACACCCTCTCTTATGCACCATTTATCGATTGTTCCCGACTTCCGCCAGGCGTGGAAAGTGCAGCATCAGTTGTCAGATATCTTGTTTCTGACCGTCTGTGCGGTGATCTGTGGTGCTGAAGGTTGGGACGAGATAGAGGATTTTGGCCACGCGAAGCTGGATTTTCTTCGCCAGTACGACGATTTTGAGGCTGGCGTACCGAGCCATGACACCCTGGCCAGGGTGATGGCCCTGGTCAATGCCGAGCAGCTGCAAAGCGCGTTCGCCAAGTGGATGAAGGCCTGCCATGACGTCACTGATGGTTCGGTGATGGCCATCGATGGGAAGACGCTCCGAGGCTCGTACTGCCGTGGCAAAGGCAAGGGTGCGATCCACATGGTCAGCGCCTTCAGTGCGGCGAATGGTGTGGTGCTGGGTCAGGTCAAGACGGCGCAGAAGTCCAATGAGATTACGGCGATTCCCGAGCTGCTCAAGCTACTCAACCTGCAAGGCTGTCTGGTAACGATCGATGCCATGGGATGCCAGAAGAAATCGCCACTCAGGTCCTGCAGAAGGGGGCTGATTACTTGCTATCGGTGAAGGGCAATCAGCCAGCCTTGGCTGACGCCTTCGAGGCTGCATTCCCGATAGCCAAGGTAGCGAGCTTTGCGGGTGACTCATATGTCACGGACGAAAAGAACCGCGGCCGACAAGAGACGCGCTATCACATCGTGAGTGAACTTACCGATGAATTTCAGGAGCTTAGCTATGAGTGGCCAGGCTTGAAAACGGTGGGAGTGGTGATGAGCTTCCGCCAAGAGGGTGGCGAAGCCCCAGAAGAGCCGATGATCCGCTATTACATTAGTTCAGCTGATCTCAGCGCTAAAAAGCTCGCCGAAGCGGCTCGGCAGCACTGGCATATTGAGGCAAAGCTTCACTGGTCGTTGGACGTCGCTCTCCGCGAGGATGCCTGCAAAATCCACCGCGGACAGGCGGCGGAAAACCTCGCCAGGGTCCGGCATATTGCACTGAATTACTTGAAAGGGGAGAAGTCTTTCAAGGGCGGAATCCGGCGGAAACAGAAGAAAGCGGCGCTGGATGAGACGTACCTTGCTGACATTCTCGCGGTGTAGGATTTTTCATGCGTTTTCCCTGCCCTCGCGGCTAGCAAAGGATAGCACCTATAGGCGATTTGATCATCTGGGACCCGACACCTAGGTAAGATCCACTAGTATATTCTTATAAGCAAATTAATATGGGTTTGAAATGTTAGCGATACATCAGCGAGACAATAGTTATTCAGCAGGCTGGATTAGATATTGTATAGAAAATAACATTTCTTATAAAGTGGTAGATTGTTTCTCGAATGATATAGTTGAACAAGTTAAAGATTGCGATGCGGTTTTATGGCATTTCCATCATGGAAAGCGTGCTGATATGTCAGCGGCACCTAGAGTTTTGCGCGCTTTGGAACACTCTGGAGTAAAAGTTTTTCCAAATAGGAACACTTCTTGGTATTTTGACGATAAAGCTGCTCAAAAATACCTGTTTGATGCCTTAGAAATACCATCTATAAATACCCATGTGTTTTACGATGTTCAGTCTGCTAAAGAGTGGCTTGATACGGCGCAATATCCGCTTGTTTTTAAGTCCAGTTCTGGTGCAGGTAGCTCGGGTGTTAAGCTTGTAAATACAAAGAAAAAAGCGTCTAAGCAAGCTAAAAGGTCAATTGTTCATGGCGTTTCTTCATTAAATAAGGCTTCGATTTTTAGGGATGTATTGAGCTGGAGTTTTTTCAAAAACAATACATTGAAAAAATACATTACAACGTGCGCATTGTTGATTTTACCTAGAAGTTTTTTTCAAGCTCCTAGTAATGAGACAGGCGTAGCGATATTCCAAGAATATATACCAGACAATGATAGTGATGTTCGTATAATAGTGATAGGGGATAAAGCTTTTGGGATTCGAAGGTTTGTAAGAAGCAATGATTTTCGTGCATCTGGGAGTGGGAAAGTTAGCTATGATGTTTCTAACATTAGTAAAGAGACAGTCCGTCTTTCTTTTTTAATAGCTGATAAATTGGACAGCGACTGCTGTGCAATTGATTTTATTTATAGTGGCGATAGACCGCGCGTTGTGGAAGTAAGCTATGGGTTTTCGGTCGATGCATACAAAAACTGTGCCGGGTATTGGAATCGGGATCTTGTATTCGTGACTGATAGTGTTGATCCATGTGGTTGGATGATTGAGAATGTTAGATTAGGATAATTCTTGGATTTCAGCAATAAACTCAGCTTCTGTGGTATCTAAGGATCCTGAGTATTTCCTCAGGAAATATGTGGCGGTTCTGGGTAGCCAAGTCGTTTTGCGTGCAATCATTGAGATCCCTTATCACCCTGTGAAGCTAGCAACGGTGTCCACTGTTGGTGGGCAAGTGAAGTGGTCCCCGAAATTCGGACCAGGCGCTAAGCTCTGATCAGACCGACCAGGAGAGCCTGATCATGAGCAAGGTACGTCGGCACTACAGCAGTGAGTTCAAGGCCAAGGTGGCCCTCGCCGCCCTCAAGGGCGACCAGACCACGTCGGAGCTGGCCGCCCGCTTCGAGGTGCACCCGTCCCTGGTGAGCCAGTGGAAGCGCGAGTTGCTGGACAACGCCTCTGGTCTCTTCGACGGCAAGAGCGGCAAGGCGGCCCAGAAGAGTCAGGAGGAGATCGACACCCTCTACCGCGAGATCGGTAAGTTGACGGTGGAACGCGATTTTTTATCACGCAGGCTCGAGCGTTGAGCCGGGCACAACGCCTGGCCATGGTCGAGCCGCCATCCCCCGCCACCCCGAGTCTGCGTCGGCAGTGCCAACTGCTCGGCATCAGTCGTTCGTCGCTGTACTACCAGCGCCGAGAGCTGCTCCCCGAGGACCTGGAACTGATGCGCCTGATCGACGAGCAGTACCTGCGGACGCCCATCTACGGGTCACGCCGGATGACAGTCCATCTCAACCGCCTTGGCTACCGGGTCAATCGCAAGCGGGTTCGTCGTCTGATGCGCCAGATGGGGCTGCACGCCGTCTACCCGCGACCCCGCACCAGCCTGCCGGGCAAGGGGCACCGGGTCTATCCGTACCGGTTACGTGGGCTGACCATCGACCGGCCGAACCAGGTCTGGGCGACCGACGTCAGCTATATCCCGCTGGCCCGCGGGTTCATGTACCTGGTGGCCGTAATGGACTGGCACAGCCGCCGTGTGCTGTCCTGGCGGGTCTCCAATACTTTGGACACGGACTTCTGCGTCGACGCCCTGGAGGAGGCGCTGGCGCGCTATGGACCACCCGAGATCTTCAACACCGACCAAGGCTGCCAGTTCACCAGCGAGGCCTTCACCCGCGTACTGGAAGCCCATGGCGTGGCGATCAGCATGGACGGCAAGGGCTGCTACCGGGACAACATCTTCGTGGAGCGGCTGTGGCGCAGCGTGAAGTACGAGTGTGTGTACCTGATGGCGTTCGAGGACGGTGCTCACCTGAAGCGAGCGTTGAGGAACTACTTCGCGTGGTACAACCGGGAGCGCCCCCACCAAGGACTGGACGATGCAACACCCGATGAGGTGTACTTCCCTCAACCACTGACCCAGGCGGCCTGACGCCTATGACCTATCGGATCAGAGCTTAGATGACCTGTCAGGTGGTCCAAAGGATGGGGTCCACTTCACAAGATCACAGTCTCCGTTGCTGAGATGCTAACAATGTATTTTTATCATAATGCATAATTTTAATATTTTAGCTAAATTTTTTATTAGTAAAGACGCGAAGCAGTTGGTCGATAATTTCGTCTCGTTGTCTGTTCTAAGGTTTTTAAATTTAGTAATCCCTTTTTTAGTTTTACCATATTTAATAAAGACTTTAGGGTTTGAGAAGTATGGAGTGATAGTTTTATCATTATCCTTAACGCAATATCTACAGTCGATCACCGATTACGGGTTTAATATATCTGCAACAAGAGAGCTAGCAAGACACAAGCAAAGTTCGAAGAAAGCTAGTTATATATACAGTAAGGTTATGTTGGCCAAGGTAGTCTTGCTGTTTTTTAGTATTGCTGTCATCTTGCCCGTTATATATATTGTTCCTCAGTTCGAAGAAAATAAAACTGTATTCATTCTAATGCTTTTAGTCTTGATCGGGCAAACATTATTTCCTGAATGGTTCTTTCGTGGTGTGGAGAAGATGCGCTTTATCACCATTTTAAACTTGATGATAAAGCTTTTTTTTACATTGTCTGTTTTCTTGTTTATAAATGAAAAAGAAGACTACTGGCTATACCCGTTATTAAATGGTGTAGGGTGCTGTGCAGTCATGATTGTTGCGCAATGGATAGTTATAAGAAAATTCACAGTAAGACTTCAGTTTGTAAAGTTTAGTGTGGTAAATAAAACTTTAAAAGAAGGGTTTCCTGTGTTTTTGAATCAGTTTGCTCCTAATTTGTATAATAATACTACTGTTGTTATGGTGGGATTAATTCTTGGAAATAATTCTGCTGGCATTTTTGGTGCAGTTAAGCAGGTGATTAACTTGTTAGTGGTTTTTAATTCTGTTGTGACTATGGTGTTTTTTCCTTACATTTCTAGGCGCATAGAAAAGTTTGATGTTTTTAAAACGTTTTATTTACCGATTCTCGTTGTTATTGTTTTAATAATGGCGCTTACAAAAGATATGTGGTATTTGATTTTTAACATAGATATTAAAAGTGGTGATGAGTTCTATTATATACTTTTAGCAGGTGTTTTTTTTACTGGGCTATATAGTGTTTATGCAACTTGTTATTTGCTGGTTAAAAAGTTAGACTTTGTAGTGCTTAAGCTGACTTTAATTTCTTCATTTGTTGGTTTTTTTCTGACATACCCATTGATCAAATATTTTCACCTTATCGGTGCCGCTTCTACTATAAGTTTTACACAGGCATTGTTAGGTGTTTTGGCATTATCTGCCTTTAAAAAATCAAAGAGTGAGTGATATGAAAGTTTTTCTCATTGATATACAAAAAAACTATAGCTCAGGGATTATGACTGTGGTTTTTTTGATGAACTATAGGGTCGGTAGATATGTCTTTCTATCAAGGTATAAAAAAACATTACTATTCCCAGTTTACATGATGTGCAAGTTCAATAGTCGTATTCTAAGTTTTTTATTTGGTTGCTATTTGCCATTTTCAACACAATTAGGATGTTCAGTAACTTTTTTACACGGGTTACATGGGGTTTTTATATCTAGTAGAGCAAAAATAGGTGACGGTTGCACCATATTGCACCATGTCACAATTGGCTCGAACGTAGGATCAAAGAAAAAAACTGAGTTTTTAAGCCCCAATATAGGCGAAAATGTTTTTATTGGTGTGGGCGCCAAAGTAATAGGTGGGGTATCTGTCGGTGAGTTCTCTATGTTGGGAGCAGGGTCAGTATTATGTAAGAGTGTACCTGCGTACTCTAGAGTTTATCCCCCTATTCCTGAAATAAAGTGACCAGGCTTGCTACTAGGTGTCGGGTCCCGTGTGATTGACAACCCGTTTGGTAAATAACTCAGGGCGCTTGGCCTGCCATTCTTTCATCGCTGTAATCGGTGATTGATGGTTCAGCGCCTTCTGCGGGATATGGTGATTGTACAGCCAACAGTACCGCTTTAGCGTCTGTTCCAGATCCTCGCTTGATACATAGCGTCGAGTCGCCAGTACATCGCTGATGCGGCCGTTGAGATGCGGCCGTTGAAGCGCTCTACCATGCCGTTGGTCTGAGGCCTCCCTGGCTTGATCAAGCGATGCTCGATGCCGTGTGTCTGGCACTCCTGGTCGAACGGGTGGCGGCCGCTGGGCTTGCGTTCACCGGCCCTTGTGAAGCGATCCGTGAAGGACTTACCGTTGTCGGTCAGCACTGTCTGAATCTTGAAGGGGCTCTTCTCTTCCACTCGCTTCATGAACGCCCGTGCATCCTTCGCGGACTGGCTGTGTCTGACTTCCAGATATACCCAGCGCGTTGCCCGATCGATGACCACGTACAGGTAGCGTTTCTGCTGCTCGTCAGGCATCTGGGGCAGGTGCTTGATGTCGACGTGCACGAAGCCCGGCTCATAGTCCTTGAACGGCTTGTGCCGAGGCAGGGAAAATGCATGAAAAACCGCTCTGCGACGGGCCTCGTAGCGCTTTACCAATAGGAGTACATGTGGTCATCTAGCAGCTTTCGCTCATGGATGATCCGATGCTGACACCGTCTCTTATGCACCATTTATCGATTGTTCCCGACTTTCGCCAGGCCTGGAAAGTGCAGCATCAGCTGTCGGATATCTTGTTTCTGATCGTCTGTGCGGTGATCTGTGGTGCAGAAGGTTGGGACGAAATCGAAGATTTTGGCCACGCGAAGTTGGATTTTCTTCGCCAGTACGGCGATTTTGAGGCTGGCGTGCCGAGTCACGATACCTTGGCCCGGGTGATGGCTTTGGTGAATGCCGAGCAGCTGCAAACTGCATTCGCTGAGTGGATGAAAAGTTGCCATGACGTGACTGAGGGCGCAGTGGTAGCCATTGATGGCAAGACATTGCGTGGCTCGTATTGCCATGGCAAGAACAAGGGTGCGATCCACATGGTCAGTGCCTTCAGCGCGGCTAATGGTGTCGTGCTAGGGCAGGTGAAGACGGCACAAAAGTCGAATGAGATTACAGCGATTCCCGAACTGCTTAAGCTACTCAATCTGCAAGGCTGCTTGGTGACAATTGATGCCATGGGCTGCCAGAAAAAGATCGCCACTCAGATCCTGCAGAAGGGCGCCGATTACCTACTCTCGGTGAAGGAAAATCAGCCAGCCCTGGCTGACGCCTTCGAGGCTGAATTCCCGATAGCCAAGGTAGCGAGCTTTGCGGGTGACTCGTATGTCACGGACGAAAAGAACCGCG
>NZ_SLTR01000229.1:0-307 GCF_004347715.1 Halomonas marinisediminis
TACCAGTTTAAAAACACCCTTTCTGGATTTAAAAAGTTTGTAAAAATATTAGATATAGATAGCCATTGTGTCATGGAGGCTACAGGATATTATCATTACCAATTAGCTTATTATTTGTTAGAATCAGGTATTAGAGTTTCTGTAGAAAACCCATTAGCAGTAAAACGTTTTATTCAGATGAAATTATCTAAAATCAAAACCGATAAGAGCGATGCTAAACAGATCTGTGAATATGCCAAACAAGTCGAATTAAAGCTCTGGAAAGGTAACTCTAAGCACCAAACAGAGTGCCTTCAAATCACCAGAC
>NZ_SLTR01000230.1:0-307 GCF_004347715.1 Halomonas marinisediminis
TAGTAATAAGTGCGGATGCGTCTTGTGTAGCAACTAGTGTTGCTCTAGGGGCTCCAACTACAGCTGATAATTGCGGGGTAGCTTCCGTTACCAATGATGCTCCGGCAACGTTCCCTCTTGGAGAAACCACAGTAACTTGGATAGTAACTGATAACGCTGGTCTTACAGCTACCTGTACACAAACGGTAACTGTTAATGATACAACACCTCCTACAATTACTTGTCCAGCGGATATGACAAATATTCCTGTTGATTCAGGAACCTGCGCTGCAGTAGTAAATTACACAGCGCCTATAGGCACCGATAA
>NZ_SLTR01000231.1:0-307 GCF_004347715.1 Halomonas marinisediminis
GTGAAATTCAATGTCCATATATTATTGGTATCCATTGTTATTGGAGATTTAACAAAAGTCCTATCCCAAGTACCTACAAACCCCCTAACATCATCGTTCCCATTATTTCTAGCAATACCATAACCACCATTCCAGTCACGACTATCAGTTTTACCTATAAAAGCCCCCCACGTATCAGTTTCACTCTTCATTTTCCCTACAACAAACAGAGAAATAGTTGAAGGTTTAAGTGTTTCAGATTCTAAAACCTTTAATTTTTTTTTATTATTGAAATCGACTTGAGAATATCCGTTAATTAAGCTTGAGG
>NZ_SLTR01000232.1:0-307 GCF_004347715.1 Halomonas marinisediminis
CAACCTCCCATGCCCTTGGTAAGCAATGAAGAAGAGATCAAGTTGGAAGAAAGCTACCAAGAGGAAGAGGTTAATATTGAAGAAACTTGCAAAGAGGTGGAAGTTGTCAGAGAGGAGCACAAGGGAGTGGAGCTTGCAAATTTGTTAGAAATACCTCCCCCTAAGTTGCCATCATCCTTCACAACATTCAAGTGGGTAAAATTCATATCCCTTAGCTTTCTAATTCCACTTGAATATGGGCTACTTGAGACGGATGGCCAACTTAGAGCTCTTTGTGACATTAAGAGTAAGAAGAAGATGACTAGTG
>NZ_SLTR01000233.1:0-306 GCF_004347715.1 Halomonas marinisediminis
CTTTCCATTGACCGTTCCACTAACACCAATACCAGCGTTGTACTTGAAGTCGGTTACTGAAGGAACCTCAATATTTTCCTCTTTTGCTTTTCGCCTTAATCCTTTAGAGATATGGTGCTCGGAAGGGCTTTCAACAGCAGTCGCATACTTTAAGAGTTCTGTTCTATCGTAGTCTGATGACAATGGAACAATTCTTACTACTTCGTGTGAACCTTTAGTTAGCGTTCCAGTTTTGTCGAACACAATGGTCGATATTTTACGGGATGCTTCAAAAGCTGTTCTGTTACGAATCAACAGTCCATTTTT
>NZ_SLTR01000234.1:0-306 GCF_004347715.1 Halomonas marinisediminis
TCGAAAAGACCGTTACAGCCACCGCGCAGGCTCAACGCACAAGACCCACCGATACCAACCCACCCAAAAAGCAGATCACGCACGGATCGGTCATTTGATGAAACAGTGGTGAGCCGTGCAGGATTCGAACCTGCGACCCACTGATTAAAAGTCAGTTGCTCTACCAACTGAGCTAACGGCCCACTCTGGCGGCCCGTTTAGCCAGTGGGTTCAAGACGGTCAAGGGTGGAATCTCCACAAATCCGCAGCTTCTGCATTATGCCGCGGATCACGCGTACATGCCCGCCACGACCGACCCCGCACCAC
>NZ_SLTR01000235.1:0-306 GCF_004347715.1 Halomonas marinisediminis
TTCAAAGGGGAACGAAGCGCGGCAGCTTGACCAGTGCCTCTTCCATGAACTCTTGCAAACGCTGATCCGCCAGAGCCTCGTCTTCATCTCCGTAAAT
Source organism: Halomonas marinisediminis (assembly GCF_004347715.1). Lineage (NCBI taxonomy): Bacteria > Pseudomonadati > Pseudomonadota > Gammaproteobacteria > Oceanospirillales > Halomonadaceae > Halomonas > Halomonas marinisediminis. Next base: position 98 of record NZ_SLTR01000235.1, read on the forward strand.
CGGGGTGACGAAACGGACCATCGCCCCTTCGGTCCGACCGTGCATCAGCCCATCGTAGACCACGTAGGCCTTCGCCACATAATCGTTCGTCAGACGCTTCCCGCGCTGCTCAAACCAGTAGTAGACAAGCTGCTTCACGAGGCCCTTCTGGATGACGGCGCGGTTCAGTTCGAACGTGCCATATTCCGTATCCGGGAACGAGACTTCAT
>NZ_SLTR01000236.1:0-306 GCF_004347715.1 Halomonas marinisediminis
CGCCGTCTGCGGCCGATCGATGTCATTGAGCATTTCGAGGGCGTGGTCATGGGAGAGCTCGATTTGCGGCTCGAAGCCTCCGCGGCCAATGAGTTCGCCGACAGCACGGCCAAGGACGAAGGCTTTGGGGTGCCTTCGGTGCATTGGGACCTTTCGGCCCGCCGCGTGATGACCCTGTCCTGGGCCGAAGGGCTGCCCATGCATGATGTCGCTGCGATCAAGGCCGCGGGCTTCGACACAAATCTGCTTGGCACCCGGGTTTTGCAGCTCTTTCTCAACCAGGCGCTGCGCGATGGCTATTTCCAT